>CAYOXF010000104.1:0-64501 GCA_964407845.1 uncultured Acidobacteriaceae bacterium
GTTGCCGATCAATCGAGCCGTGGTCGATTCGCTCGACCGTTTGGCGACGCGAAAAAGTCAGCTTTTCATCGTGCATCAGACCGGCGAACGTGACTATAATGCAGTGCGAGTCGCTTATGCGCGACGCCAGTTTCAGGCGGAGGTCGTCCCCTTCATCGAAAACATGGCGGAGAGGTTTGCCCAAGCCGACCTGATCGTTTGCAGGTCGGGAGCGATTACTGTCGCGGAGGTATCCGCCTCCGGACGAGCCGCCATCTTCATCCCTTTCGGCGCGGCCGCCGACGCACACCAGACACCGAACGCACAGGCCATGCAGGACGCGGGCGCCGCTCGACTCCTGCCACAAGACGAACTGACGCCGGAAAGATTGACAAACGAAATCTTCTCTCTTCTGGACCAGCCCCTGAAAATTCAAGAGATGGAGGACTCTGCCCGCGCGTTGGCCCGCCCGCACGCGGTCGAAGATATCGTCGATCTTCTCGAAAAGGTGGCAAAGCCGTGAACGTCACCTTTCGAAATTTCCAGCGCATCCACTTGGTCGGCATCGGCGGCAGCGGCATGAGCGGCATTGCCGAGGTGCTGCTTTCCAGTGGCTACGCGGTCTCGGGCTCTGATTTGAAATCTTCTCCCGTCACCGAGCGGCTGCATAAGCTCGGCGCGACAATCTATGAGTCGCATGCGGCCGAAAATGTGCACGGGGCGCACGTTGTGGTCGTGTCCTCTGCAGTTCCCGCCGATAACGTCGAACTGATCGAGGCTCACCGCCAGAAAATTCCCGTGATTCCCCGGGCGGAGATGCTCGCCGAATTGATGCGTCTGAAGTCCGGCATCGCCGTGGCCGGTGCGCATGGAAAGACCACAACCACTTCCATGGTGGCCTCCGTGCTGGCGGCAGCGGGGCTCGATCCGACGTTCGTGGTGGGCGGACGCGTGAATCACGCGGGCTCGCACGCCTCAGTGGGCGAAGGCGAGTACATGGTGGTCGAGGCGGACGAAAGCGATGGGTCGTTTCTCTTGCTCGCGCCGGTGATCGCCGTGATCACCACCATTGATCGCGAGCATCTGGACCACTACCAGTCGCTTGAGGAAATCCAAGAGGCGTTTTTGGAATTCGCAAATCGCGTGCCGTTCTACGGCTCGGTGATCCTATGTCTTGACGAACCGAATGTGCAGGCGATTTTGCCGCGCGTGAAGCGTCCCGTCGTCACCTACGGCACTTCGAGCCAAGCAGACCTCGTGGTTTCCGACGTGAAGCTCCGTGGCCTTTCCAGCGAGTTCCGATTGAAATATCGCGGCGAAGACCTCGGTGTCTTTGGTTTACCTGCCCCGCCTGGAATCCACAACGTGCGCAATGCGGCCGCTGCCGCGGCGGCTGCGCTGACGCTCAATGTCCCAACGGATCTGATTCGGCAAGGGCTGGCAAAATTTTCAGGCGTTGGTCGCAGGTTCGAAGTCAAAGGGAAGTTTTCCGGCGTCACGCTGATCGACGATTACGGTCATCATCCCGCCGAAATTCGCGCCACACTCGAAGCCGCGCGCGGATGCGGCTATCAGCGCCTCTTGGTGCTCTTTCAACCGCATCGCTACACACGCACGCAGCACCTTTGGGAGGATTTTCGGCGCTCGTTTAACCAGGCTGATGTGCTGGTGATCACCGATATCTACGCCGCCGGAGAATCGCCGATTGAGGGCATCCACGGCGAAACACTGGCCGATGCCATCAGTACGGCGGGACACAAGAGAGTCATTTATTCGAGCACGCTGCAAGGCGGCATCGAATTCATCCTGCGCGAAGCACGCCCGGGCGATGCGGTGCTGACCATTGGTGCCGGCAGTGTGGGTCGAGTTACCGAAGAGCTGGCGATGTTGCTCGAATCGAGGGTTTCGATTTCCCGTGCGGATTAGTGCCCAGCTCGAAGCGCGATTGAGGGAACTGGGCGCCGAGTTGCGTCCCGCCGCATCGCTTGCCGAGCACACCTCGCTCGGGATCGGTGGCACGACCGATGAAATCTTGCTGCGCCATTACGAGACGGTCCCCAAGATTATGCGGCTTTTGGCCGAGGAAGGAGTCCCGCACCGTTTTCTGGGAGGCGGCACGAACGTGCTGGTGGACGATGGTGAGCTGTCCTTCGTGGTACTGCACATGCTGACCTCGGCACTCGGTATGCACGTGGAAGGAAATGCGGCGTATGTGGATGCGGCGGCGGATTTGGGCGCCACCGTGACGTTTTGCGCCAAACACGATCTGGGCGGCATGGAAGGGCTCATCGGAGTGCCCGGGAGCGTGGGCGGCGCGTTGCGGATGAATGCCGGCGCGTATGGCACACAGATCGGTCCGCACGTGCGCGAGGTGGAGTTGTATCGCGCTGCCTCGGGTGAGATCGAATCAGTACGCGACAGCGAGATCCGCTTCGACTACCGGCACACGTCGTTCGCGCCGGAGGATGTCATGCTGCGGGTAAAGCTGGAGCTGCCGTCTCAGCCGTTTCAGGAAATCCTAGCGGGCATCAAAGTCTGCAACGAGAAACGCAGGTCGAGCCAACCGCTGAATCAGAAAAGTGCAGGCTGCATTTTTAAAAATCCTCCGGGCGGTTCGGCCGGACGCATGATCGATGAATTGGGTTTGAAGGGCCATCGCGTGGGCGATGCCATGGTGAGCGACCGACATGCGAATTTCTTCGTCAATACGGGCCAGGCCCGCTGTGTGGACATGCTGAAGCTGATCGATCTGGTGCGGGAGCGAGTCCGGGGCGCTTACGGAATTGAACTGGAGAACGAGGTAATCGTCTGGCGAAACTAAAGGCCATCGATGCCGAAGTCTATCCGCGGGAAGTGGTGGCGGATGAAGAGCCGAAGTATCTCCGGCGCCAAAAGCCGGTCGAGATCAAGCGACGAAAATTCAGCCGACAGGCCTGGAAGACATACCTTCGCGTGACGATGTGGACGGCCGTCGGTTTGGCTGGCGCGGGCGCTGCGTATCAATGCGGTCGCTTCCTGCTGACATCGCCCGAGATGGCACTGCTTCATCCCGACCAGATCAGTCTCGAAGGCAATCATTACGTCACGCCGGACAGCGTGCGCAAAGTTTTTCTTCGGGATCGCGGTACGAGCGTCCTCCGAATTCCCATTGCTGAGCGGCGGCGCCAACTGGAAACGATTGCCTGGGTTGAGCAAGCAGCCGTGCGTCGCGTATTGCCGAACCGTATCCAGGTCGAGATTACCGAGCGCACGCCGATTGCGTTTTTGCGTGACGCAGGCGACCTTGCGCTCGTCGACGTGCACGGCGTGATCTTGGAACGTCCTCTGGAAGGCGACTTTCATTTTCCTGTGGTGACCGGCATCAGTCGGGAGATGCCGCTTGAAGACCGGCAGCAGCGCATGCGGCAGTTGTCAAAATTCATCCAGGAGATTGGTTCGGTCAAGCGAGATGCAGCCGACGAGGTGAGTGAGGTCGACTTGTCAGACGCACGTGACTTGCGGGCGACGCTCACCGGCTTTGAGAACCAATCGGCGTCGGAAGCCAGTGCCCCGGACCGATCGGCGCCGGTCCTTGTTCATTTTGGAGACAGCGATTTCGTCGGAAAGTATCAGACCTTAGTCGATGAGTTCGGGGCGTGGCAGGCGAGGGCAGGGCGCATTGAGTCAGTCGATTTGCGTTTTAGTCGCGAAGCCGTCGTGAATCAAGATGTCACACCTTCGGCCGGCCACGTGCTGGCCGCGAAAGGGACCGAGGGTCGGCCGCACTGAGTTTTTGCAACTGCAAGACCGAGTTCTACAAAAGCAGAGGAACCCAAGGAGCAGGGGATTTGACCAAGAAAGAACGACACATTGTGGCGCTCGATATCGGAAGCACGAAAACGTGCGCGCTGGTCGGCGAAATGGAAGACGACGGCGGAGTGAAGTTCGCTGCCCTCGGAGCGGCTGAGTCCAAGGGCTGGCGGAAAGGCCAGATCGTGAATCTCGACCTCGCCGTTAGTTCGATTCGGCGGGCTGTCGAAGAGGCTGAGACCATTGTGGGCGTGCCCGTAGAATCGGCCGTCATCGGCGTGGCGGGCAAACACGTGCGCGGAGTAAATAGCCGCGGCGGAATTACCGTGGGCGCCAAGCCCCGCGACATTCAGCGCGATGACGTGCGTCGTGCGATTGAGGCTGCGCGCGCCGTGACGCTACCGGAGGACCGCGAAGTACTGCACGTTTTGCCGCAGGAGTTTTTTCTCGACGGTCAGGACAACATCCGCGATGCGATCGGTATGGTCGGCCAGCGGTTGGAGGCCAACGTCCACATCGTGACCGCATCGGGTACGGCGACACAGAACATCGTAACCGCTGTGAATCGCGCCGGTGTGCGTGTGGACGATACAGTGCTCGAGCCCTTCGCCTCGGCCGAAGCCTGCCTCACCCAGGATGAGCGCGAGCTGGGCGCGTGCGTGCTCGATGTGGGCGGCGGGACGACGGAGCTCATTGCCTACGCGGGAGGAGTGGTGCGGCACACAGCGGCGATTCCCGTCGGTGGTGATCATTTTACGAACGATCTGGCCGTAGGGTTACGAACGCCCATCCCGGAAGCCGAGAAAATTAAGCGCGAGCACGCCCAGGCATTCCGCGAGTTGCTGGGCGAAGATGTTCCCATTGAGATCGCGAGCGTGGGTGACCGCCCGTCGCGAACGATTTTCACGCGCATGGTCGCCGATATCGTTGGACCGCGCGCGCAGGAGCTTTTGGCCCTCGTTCGTGATGAGCTGCGGCGTGCCGGATTGGAATCGCAAATTCCCGCCGGAATTGTGCTCACCGGAGGTGGGGCGCATCTGCGCGGTTTGCCGGAGCTAGCTGAGCGTGTTTTCAATCTGCCGGTGCGCGTGGCTCTGCCGCGGGGCCTTGCTGAGATGAGCGAACAAGTTTCTCAGCCTGAGTATTCCACTGCGATCGGACTCGTTCTGTACACGGCGCGTACACGTCGTGTTTCAGGAGGGCGTCCGACCGGCTTTCTGGGGAAGTTGAAGAGCATGTTTGCGGGGGCGTGAGCGGTTTCGGGAGATTTTCCTAGGGGAGGGAGCATGGCACCAAAGGAATCGAACCTTCGGGTCTCATTTAGCGAAGAGCCAGCAGACGGCGCCAAGATCAAAGTCATCGGCGTCGGCGGCGGCGGCTCGAATGCGGTCAACCGGATGATTCGCGCCAAGGTCGAGGGCGTCGAATTCATCGCGGCCAATACCGATTTGCAAGCCTTAAAGCTTTCGCAAGCGCCGGTAAAGCTCCAGCTGGGTGCAAAGTTGACCAAGGGACTGGGGGCGGGCGCGAACCCCGAGGTTGGCCGGAAGGCGGCGTTGGAAGATACGGAGAAGATTCTCGAGGCTCTGGACGGTGCGGATATGGTGTTTGTCACCTCCGGTCTCGGCGGAGGTACCGGCAGTGGCGCAGCGCCCGTGGTAGCGAATCTGGCCAGCGAGTTGGGAGCGCTGACCGTCGCTGTCGTTACGAAACCGTTCGCGTTTGAAGGTAAACGCCGCATGCACCAGGCAGAGCAGGCACTGGCCGAACTCATCGGATCGGTCGACACGGTCATCGTGATTCCCAACGAACGGCTGATGGAATGCGTCGAGCAGGGTACCAGCTTCTTTGAGGCGTTCCGCATCGCCGACGACATTCTGCGGCAGGCGGTGCAGGGGATTTCCGACATCATCACAATTCCGGGCATCATCAACCGTGATTTTGCCGATGTGCGGACGATCATGTCCGGCCAAGGCTTTGCGGTGATGGGCACGGCCGTTGCGTCGGGATCGAACCGCGCGATCGACGCCGCCAACCGCGCCATCAACAGCCCGCTGCTCGAAGACAACAACATCAACGGCGCACAAGGAATTCTGATCAACGTCACCGGGTCATCGACGCTTTCGCTTCATGAAGTGCACGAAGCATCCTCGATCATCCAGAAGGCGGCGCACGAAAACGCGAACATCATCTTCGGTGCCGTGCAGGACGATCAAATGAAGGAGTCTGTGAAGATCACGGTGATCGCAGCGGGCTTCCGCGAGATTGCCAGCAAAAAGGCGCAGACGCGGCCCTCCTATTTGCCGAAAACGTGGAAGGCTGGCCGCGACATGAACATTGCTCCCGAGCAGACCAACATCTTGCAGCAAGTCGCGCACAATGTTAGCGATCTTGCTCCGGAAATGGCTGCCGATGATCTTGACGTGCCAACCTTTCTCCGCCGCCAGGCGCAAAAGGCGTAGCGCGCGATTCGAGCAGACCGATCGGGGGCGCAGCAGACCGCGCCCCTTGCGTTTTTGGTTCTTCGCCCCCCATGTCCCGAGCCCTGCTGCGCACGCTCGGTATCGACAGGCAGAGATGAACAGGATTCAGATCCGCCGCGACCTTTTAAAGCAGCTGCTCGAACACGCTGAGCGCGAGGCGCTCGGCGAATGCTGCGGGTTGCTGGCAGGCAAGCGAGGCGTAATCACGCTTGCGATTCCGGCGAAAAATGTGGCGAGCGATGCGACCAAGAACTATGAAATCGAGCCTAGCGAAATCGTCCGGATGATGCGTGAATTCCGCACACGGGGACTCGAGTTTCTCGGGATTTACCACTCGCACCCTACGGGTGAGAATCGGCCGTCGGCGCGTGATATCGAGCTTGCCTATTATTCAGAGGCGGTGTACGTCATCCTGTCGCCGCGTGCCGATACCCTCAAGCCCATCCGCGCGTTTTCGATCCGGGACGGCTCAGTAACGGAACTGGAATGGGAGATGGAGCCGTAGCTGGTTCCCGTCATATCGGTAAATAGCTTGAGGTCTTGCGGATGAGCCGCATACTCAGCGGGCAGAGCGGGCATCGGCAAGGGCAGCTTCGGCCGCTTCCAGCCGGCGCAGGTACAGAGGAAAGTCGCCGGCGAATGTGGCCACTTCCGCGCGAACACGCTGCTCGATTGCAGCGTCGCCGATGTGGTTTAGCACTTGGGCGATCCATCCCGCGATTTTTTCCATTTCCGCTTCGCGCATGCCGCGGGTGGTGAGCGCCGGAGTGCCCATGCGAATCCCGCTGGCCTTGAGCGGCGGCAAAGGGTCAAAGGGAATCGAGTTTTTGTTGACGGTGATGCCGGCACGATCCAGCGCAGGCTGGACCACGGCCCCCGTCAAACCGCACGAATGGACATCCACGAGGAAGAGATGATTGTCGGTTCCTCCGCTGACGATGCGGAACCCATGCCGCGCCATTGCGGCGGCGAGCGCTTTCGCATTGGCGACGACCTGGCGTTGATAATCGGCGAATCCTGGTTCCGAAGCCTCCTTCAGGCAAACAGCCTTTGCCGCAATGACGTGCATCAGCGGCCCACCCTGCATGCCGGGAAACGTACTGCGGTCGAGATCCTTGGCGTATTTCTCTCGGCACAGAATAAGCCCTCCGCGAGGGCCGCGCAGCGTTTTGTGTGTGGTCGTGGAGACGAAATCAGCGTGCGGCACGGGATTCGGATGAACGCCCGCTGCAATCAGCCCAGCAATGTGTGCCATATCGACAAAGAAGAATGCGCCGACCGACTGCGCAATTTGCGCCATGCGTGGGAAATCGAACTGGCGCGAATAGGCACTGGCGCCCGCGACGATCATCTTGGGTTTGTGCTCTTGAGCCAGCCGAGCGAGCTCGTGGTAGTCGATCGTTTCGGTTCCCTTGGCGACGCCGTAGGGCACGAACTTGTAGGTGAGACCTGAAAAATTCAGCGGATGACCATGGGTCAGATGTCCACCGTGCGCGAGATTCATGCCGAGGACGGTGTCGCCCGGCTTCAGCGCGGTCATGTAGACGGCGATGTTGGCCTGCGTGCCGGAGTGCGGCTGGACGTTGGCGTGATCGGCGCCGAATAGAGCCTTTGCACGGTCGATGGCGAGCTGTTCGGCTTGGTCCACGAATTCACAACCGCCGTAGTAGCGCTTCCCGGGATAGCCTTCAGCGTATTTGTTCGTCAGTACCGAGCCCATGGCCTCGAGCACGGCCTCGGAAACAAAATTCTCGGAAGGAATCAGCTCGAGGCCGGTCGCCTGGCGGCGCACTTCTTCGTGAACCACCGCTGCAATCGCAGGGTCGGTCTCTTCGAGCGTGCGGCTCATTCTCGAAAGATCGGGCGAGTCCTTCCTCATGGGCGCGCTCATCTTAGCAAATCCGACTGGTTCGGCGAAGGCCCACTTTCGCGTCGACTCAAGCAAGACAGCCGAATCGCAGGCGACTTAAGAAGGTTCCTGCGGTCTGCAGGCACTCTGGTTGACTTCGCTTCGACTGTCCCCTAACCTAACTCGTTTACGCTGAGGGACAAGACAAAGACAGACACGGTGACAAATGTCTGAACGGAAGCTGACCACGCGGACCGAGGATTTCTCGGAGTGGTACAACCAGGTCGTTCTCCGCGCGGAGCTGGCGGACTACGCGCCGGTCCGCGGCTGCATGATCGTCCGGCCGTACGGGTGGGCGCTGTGGGAAAACATCACTGCCGCGCTCGACAAGCGGTTCAAAGCAACGGGACACGTCAACGCGGCGTTTCCCTTGCTGATCCCTCGTAGCTTCATTGAAAAGGAAAAGTCCCATGTGGCGGGGTTTTCGCCGGAACTGGCGGTCGTGACGCACGGCGGCGGTGAAGAGCTGGAAGAACCGCTGGTCATCCGCCCTACTTCGGAGACAATTATCGGCCACTCATACGCGAAATGGATTCAGTCCTATCGCGATCTGCCGCTGTTAATCAACCAGTGGAATAGCGTGGTGCGCTGGGAATTGCGCACGCGGCTTTTTCTGCGCACGCTCGAGTTTTTCTGGCAGGAGGGCCACACGGCGCATGCCACCGCGGAAGAGGCGGAGGCCGAGACACGCCAGATGGTCGACGTTTATTCGGATTTCGCCGTCAACGAAGCCGCAATTCCGGTGATTCCGGGACGCAAATCGGAAGCGGAAAAATTCGCAGGCGCCGAAATCACGTATTCGCTGGAAGCGATGATGGGGGACGGCAAGGCGTTGCAGTTTTGCACTTCGCACAACCTGGGCCAGAATTTCGCGAAGGCTTTTGAGATTCGCTACCTCGACAAGAATGGAGTCCTGCAGCACTGCTGGACGACGTCATGGGGACTTTCCACTCGCGTGGTCGGCGCGCTCATCATGGTTCACGGCGACGATCAGGGCTTGATCTTCCCCCCGCGTCTGGCTCCTTATCAGATCGTGATCGTGCCGATCTTTAAGACGGACGAAGAAAAGGTAACAGTCTTTGAAACGGCAGAGCGTTTGCTGCGCGAGCTCACCGATGCGGGCATACGTGTCAAGATGGACGAGCGCGAAGGCATGAGCCCGGGCTTTAAGTTCAACGACTGGGAGATGCGCGGCGTTCCCTTGCGGCTGGAGCTAGGTCCAAAAGACGTGGCCAAAGGCTCAGCGGTGCTCGCCCGACGCGATCGTCCGGGCAAGGAAGGTAAGGTCTTTGTTCCGCAGCAGGGAATGGCCGCGGCTGTGGCGCACCTGCTGGAGGATATTCAAGAGGCTCTTCATCGCCGCGCGCTCGAATTCCGCAAAGCCCGCACAATCCAGCCAGCCGATTATGGAGAGTTTAAGAAGGCCGTCGAGGAGGGCTTTGCATTCTCCTGGTGGTGCGGGGGCAGCGACTGCGAGGAGAAGATCAAAGAAGAGACGAAAGCCACGATGCGCTGTATTCCGCTTGACCAGTCCCTGGGAGCCAGCCCATCCGGGTCAAGCGGCTCCGGGAAATGCGTCTATTGTCGACAGCCCGCCAAGGAAAAGGCCATCTTCGCCCGCGCGTATTGAGGCACCCCAGCCGGAAGCCAACGGGGCTGCTTGCTTGAGGATTGGATCGAGCAATCGGCGTTTACTCATCGCGAACACTGTTTTGCCGTCGTCCCGCCCGCTTGACTCACACCGTGCTAGGTTAAACGAGGGTATACGCGAAGACGGACAGGGGCCAGCGATTTTATGGTTCTGCGAGGGCAAATCCGGGAGCGTGGCGGTTCGAAGCTCAACATCATTCTCCCGCTGTTGATCCTGGGAGCGATGATTTTCGTCATTGCCAAGATTGTGCCGGTCTATTTCGCGAACTATCAGTTCCAGGATGCCATCCAAACGGAAGCCAAGTTTGCACTCACCGGATATCCTAAAAAAAGCCTGGACGACCTTCGCGAGGACGTGTACAAGAAGGCCCAGGAGCTCGACATCCCCGCCCAGCGAGAAAGCATCCGCGTTGCCGTGGACCCAAACAAGGGCTACGTGGATATCGGGCTTGACTACGCGGTGCCCATCGACTTGAAGGTGTATCAATTCACGTTGCAATTTCATCCCCACGCCGACAACCACACGATCTAAAATAGGATTATCTCGGTGCTCCCCGCAAAGCCGTACGGTCCAGCCCCGGTCCGCGGCGCACCCCGGCCTTACCGGAGAAACTGATTGCGGATTCGAATTGCCAATGGCTTCTTCACCTCCCGGATCGGCATAGCCGTCCTGACCCTATGCCTTGCTCTGCTGCTCGCCGGCGCGAGCGTCTTCGCCTACTACTACATCCAGTTCGGCCACTTGATCGACCAGCGGCTTACGGGGCAGGTTTTCCAAAATACGTCGCGCGTGTATTCATCTCCGGATCGGATCTATGTCGGCCAGACGATGCGCCCGAGCGAACTCGCAAGCTACCTACTGCGCGCCGGATACCAGGAAGGGGCCGTGGGTGGCTCGCCGGGAAAATTCCAAGCCACGGGATCTACGGTTGAGATTGTTCCGTCATCGACGTCCTATTTCCAAGGCCACAACGGTGTGCGCGTCAGCTTCTCAGGTACGGAGATTTCTAGCATTACCCGATCTGACGGCAGCCCTCTGGACTTCGCGGACATTGAGCCGGAGTTGCTGACGAATCTGTTCGATAGTTCGCGAGAGAAGCGTCGGGTCGTTCGCTTCACTGATTTGCCACCTGTGCTCGTCGAGGCCGTGCTGGCCGCCGAGGACAAGCGCTTCTTCGAGCACGGCGCTCTCGATGTATTCCGAGTATTTGGCGCGGCCATGCACGACATTAGCCGGGGGCAGAAGGCGCAGGGAGCGA
Organism: uncultured Acidobacteriaceae bacterium; assembly: GCA_964407845.1. Classification (GTDB taxonomy): domain Bacteria; phylum Acidobacteriota; class Terriglobia; order Acidiferrales; family UBA7541; genus Palsa-295. The sequence continues at coordinate 11,070 of CAYOXF010000104.1, forward strand.
GCACGATCGACATGCAGGTCGCGCGGACGTTCTTTTTTACGACGAAGCGCGAATGGCGGCGGAAGCTGAAGGAAATCGTAATGGCCGCCGAGATCAATGAGCGTTTCTCCAAGCAACAGATTTTCGAGCTTTACGCCAACGACATCTATCTCGGCAATCGTGGCAGTTTTTCGATTCGGGGTTTTGGCGAAGCCGCAAACGCTTATTTCGGCAAAGATGTCCGCGAGTTGACCACCGGGGAAGCCGCGTTTCTGGCAGGAATCATTCGCGCACCGAACCGCTACTCTTCCGCCGAGCGCCATGTGGACCGCGCGGACGAAGCCCGGGATCGCGTGCTGGGCGAGATGGTTGCAGATGGTTTCCTGACTCCCGAGCAGGAGGCCGTTGCCAAGAAATCGAAGCTCAAATTCACAAATGGCGGGCTGGGGAGCAGTTCCGCGCCTTATTTCGTCGATATGGTGAAGGACCAACTCCTCGAGAAATTCTCTGAAAACGATCTGGAAACGCAGAGCTACCGCATCTATACGACGCTGGATCCGGGCCTCCAGCGTGCCGCTGCCGAAGCGGTACAGATCGGCGTCCAAAATCTCGACAAGCTGCTCGCACGCCGCTATGCCGCCTGGAAAAAGAAGGGCCAACCCGTTCCACCCGCGCAGGTAGCGCTGGTGGCACTTGACCCACGCACGGGCGAGGTTCGTGCGCTGATCGGCGGCCGAGACTACGGCGAAAGCCAGCTCAACCACGCCTTAGCCCATCGGCAGCCGGGCTCAGCATTCAAGCCTTTCGTGTACGCCGCTGCGTTTGACAATGCCGTAGAAAATCTCCAGCCGGTGGTAACGCCGGCGACCACCGTCGACGATTCTCCGACCACATTTGAATTCGACGGCAAGGAATACACGCCCGACAACTACGGCCAAGAATTCTACGGTTCCGTCATGGTTCGTGATGCGCTGATGCGTTCTCTTAATGTGGCGACCGTAAAGGTGGCGGAGATGATCGGCTATCAGCGCGTCGTCGATGTGGTCCGGCAGATGGGGCTCGGTAACAACATTCAGGCCACGCCGGCCGTTGCGCTGGGGGCCTACGAAATGACCCCGCTCGAGGTGGCCGCGGGTTACACAGCCTTTGCCAACAACGGGGTTCGTGCAGAACCTCTGCTCATCCGCAATGTAGTGGCGGCCGCTGGGGCCTCGGAGCAAGTGACGCAGCCAACCACTCGGGCTGTGCTGGATCCGCGCGTGGCCTATCTGACAACGAGCCTTCTGGAGGACGTGATCAACCACGGAACGGGCTATCCGGTGCGGGCCATGGGATTTGATGCGCCGGCTGCTGGCAAGACCGGGACTTCCCGCGATGGCTGGTTCGTGGGCTTCACGTCGAACCTTCTGTGTGTGGTCTGGGTCGGCTTCGACGATAATCGCGACCTGGGACTAGCGGGTGGCCAGGCTGCCGCACCCATTTGGGGAGAGTTCATGAAGCGCGCGGTTGTTCTTCCCAAGTACCGCAACACCCAGGAGTTTGAGCCGCCGCCTGGAATTACAGAAGCGATGATCGATCCGCAGACCGGGCAGCTTGCAGATTCCTCATGCCCGACCACTGTGAGCGAGCATTTCATAGCGGGCAGCGAGCCGACGCAGTACTGCGACGGGAATGGCGCGGCCCATGCGCAGACGACGCCAGGTTCGTGGTTGAAGAATCTGTTTAGCAAAGGAGCCGATCCATCTGCACCGGCCGAACCGACTTCCCCGCACTCGCCCAACCTCCCCAATACAACCAGTCCTTCCCCTTCCTCCTCGGCGAAACCCGGGCAGGGCAGCGCAGATGCCCCTAGCGAGGAGCCCGAGAAGAAAAAAGGGCTACTCGACCGGATATTTGGTATCTTTGAAAGCAACAAGCAACCGGCGAGCACCTCCAAACCGTCGCAGTAGTCAAAGACAGCCGAACGCCGGTGCATATAGAGGCAGGGCAGTGAAACTCTGGGCCCTCGTCGCGCTTCCGCTCTTGCTCGCATTCCTAGACCCCTCGAGCCACCAGACTTCCCAAACGCCTGCTCCGGCGTCTTCCAAGACTTCTGCGAGCCAGGATTCCACCGCGGCGCCGATGACCGATCCCGAAGCCACCGCGCTGCTCCACGCCGACATCCTGATGGCCCGCAAGGACTATCGCGAGGCGGCTATCGCCTATCAGCGGGTCTTGGAACGGGATCCCGGAAACACCGAGATCCTCAACAAGGTCGGTATCTCCTATCAGCAGTTGGGAGAGGATAATCTTGCCGAGCATTTCTATAAAAGGGCGCTGCGCGTCAACGCGAAATCCAGCTTTGCGATGAATAACCTCGGCACGATCGAGTATTCGCGGCAACGCTTTGGCAAAGCCATTAAGTACTACAAAAAAGCCATCGCCATGGGAGGCAATAACCTCGCTCCCATTTACACCAATCTGGGGTATGCCTATTGCAGCGTGAAGCTGTATGCGCAGGCGATGGATTCCTTCAACAAGGCGCTGGCGCTGGATCCCAATATCTTCGAGCCGAAGGGAACGGCCGGTTCTGTCGTACAACACCGCACCACCGCCGATCCCGGAACATTGTATTTTCTGGTGGCGAAATCGTATGCGAGGTTGGGGGATGCCGAGCATGCCGCGCGCTATCTCAAGCTTGCTCGCGACGACGGCTACAAGGATTTTCTAGCCGCCGAGAAGGACCCTGATTTTGCGCGCGTCATCAAGGATCCGCAGGTGCAGGATGTGCTGCATCGGCGCCCTCCGTATGAGACCCAACAGAGCAAGCCCGTTACAAACTGAATCATCTCAGCCTCTTCGGTATTGCTATAATACACGCTCGGAATGGCTTTCCTCTCCTTCAAACGCCTGCTCGTATTGGCGGCGGTGTCGCTCGGGCTGTCGCTCGGCGCCCGAACCCGTGCCGACGCGCCGATCGCTTCTTCACCCTTCCTGAATTCTTCTGTCGACGACGTCGTGGTGCTTCGGATTGACGGCGAAATCGAACCAATACTTGCCCAATACATTGTGAACGGCATTCAAAAGGCGGGCCGCGATCACGCCAGCCTCGTCCTGATCACGATGAATACGCCGGGCGGCCTCGACACATCCATGCGCCGGATCGTAGAGGCCATTCTCGGATCGTCTGTGCCGGTTGCGATTTACGTGTCGCCGTCGGGCGTGCGCGCCGCGTCCGCCGGGTTTTTCATCCTGGAATCCGCCGATGTTGCGGCGATGGCTCCGGGAACCAACACGGGCGCAGCCTCTCCCGTATTTGAGATGTTTGGCCAGGCTGTGCAGATCGATGAGACGATGCGCAAGAAGGTTACCAACGACGCCGCGGCATTTCTGCGCAGCTACGCCATCAAGCGTGGGCGCAATACCGATCTAGCCGTAAGTGCCGTGACGGATGCAAAGGCCTTCAGCGATACCGAAGCGCTCGAGGGCAAGCTCATCGACCTCGTGGCCTCCTCTGAAGGCGATCTGCTTGCCAAGCTCAACGGCCGCACCATCACGCGCTTTGATGGCTCGACCGAGCAACTGAGGCTGGCACGGCCCGTTCCGCGAGAAGTGGAAATGACGGCACGTGAAAAGCTGTTGACGCACATCGTTGAACCGAATGTGGCGTTCGTTTTGTTGATTGTCGGAGTACTGGGGCTGTATGTTGAATTCAATCATCCTGGCATGTTTGCGCCGGGAGTCATCGGCGGCATCGCCATCCTGCTAGCGCTGCTCGCCTTTCAGCAGCTGCCCGTAACGTTCATCGGTATCGCCCTCATTGTTTTGGCGTTATCGCTATTCGTGCTCGAAGCCAAGTTCCCGACGCATGGCATCTTGGGGATCGGGGGGACCGTGGCCATGATTTTGGGCGCCATCATGCTGGTCCAGTCACCCTGGACTGGGATGGGAGTACGGCTCAGCACCGCGGTAGCCGTTGCCATTCCCTTTGCGGTGATTGCCACGGTCTTGATGCGCGCCGTCTTGCGCTCGCGTCGGTGGAAGCGCGCGACGGGTCGAGAGGAGCTCCTTGGTGAGGAGGGCGAGGTGACCGAAACAGTCGGAGCATCCCCTCTGACGGGGATGGTGCGCGTGCACGGTGAGTTGTGGCGTGCCGCGGCGGTAAACGGCGGAAGCATCCCCAAAGGCGTGCGGGTACGCGTGAGGAGTATTCATGGTCTCACACTGGACGTGGAACCGGCTCGAGAGCACCCCCTGTCTTCATAGCCAGCAGAACTGAGGAGGCGTCGATGGATTTCAGCTTCGTGTCGCTCTTAGGAGTGGCCATTGTCATTATCGTGCTCTTCTGGTTGTTCAACTCCATTTACGTCATCAAGGAGTGGGAGCGCGGCGTGATACTGCGGCTCGGCCGAATGTTGCCCGAGCCGAAAGGTCCGGGTCTGCAACTGGTTCTCTATCCGATCGACAAGCTCACGCGCATTTCCCTGCGCATTGAGACCCTCGATGTTCCCGCACAGGACGTCATCACGCGAGACAACGTATCGGTGAAAGTAAACGCGGTGTGCTATTTCCGCGTCGTCGACGCGAATTTGGCGCTCTCGCAGGTACAGAACTACCTTTACGCAACGTCGCAACTTGCGCAGACCAACCTGCGGAGCGTTGTCGGGCAATTCGAGCTCGACGAAATCCTTTCGGAGCGCGAAAAGGTAAACTCAAAGCTACAACTAATCCTTGACCAGGATACCGAGCCTTGGGGTATCAAGGTAACGAAGGTTGAGGTCAAGCAGGTGGACATTCCAGAGTCAATGCAGCGCGCCATCGCCAAACAGGCCGAGGCGGAGCGCGAGCGCCGCGCGAAGATCATTCATGCGGCTGGCGAATTTGAGGCCTCCGCCAAGCTTGCGGACGCAGCCGCCGTGCTGGAAAAGCAGCCGGCTTCGATCCAATTGCGTTACTTGCAGACACTGACCGAGATCGGCGTGGAGAAAAATACGACTGTCGTTTTTCCGGTTCCAATCGACATTCTTTCGCAGTGGCTGAAAGCGACTGGGGGCATGAAGTAGATGGCGGGCGGAGGGCAACGCGGCGGCGAGCGGGTGCTTGAAAGCAGGCACCTAGTCGGCTTGTTCTTGGGAGTCGTGCTGCTCTGCGGTGTTTTTTTCACGCTCGGCTACGTGATGGGTCATAACGCATATGGCGGACCCGTTCATGCCGCGGATGCCATTGAAAGGAGCCTATCTCCTTCCCATACTCCTGCGAAGACCCCCGAACGGGAGACTCAACCGGCTCCCGCCAGCGGCGAATGGGATTTTTATTCCAAGAACAGTGACAATCGGCTCGAACCTTCGGCAGCGCCTTCTTCGCCGTCACCGGCGCCAGCTCCGCCTGTTTCCTCGCATCCGCCGGCGGCTTCGGCGGCTCCCGCCGACGCCCGCACGGTGCCTACGTCGGCGCGATTTCAGGCGCCTCGATTGGCCAAAGGGGCGATTGTGCTCCAGGTTGCGGCACTCCGCCACGAAAGTGACGCGTTGGCCATGGCAGACGCCCTGCAACAAAAGAACTTTCCCTCCTTTGTTGTAACGCCCACTACGGATAGCTTCTACCGGGTGCAGGTTGGTCCCTATTCCGATGAGCACGCTGCCGAATCGGCTCGCGCGGCTCTTGACCATGCCGGTTTCAAAGCGATCCTCAAGCGCTGAATCGCCGTCTGAATGAGCTATTCATGGCACACGCGGCTTCTCCTGGCGCTGGCGAGCGGAGCGGCCCTCGCACTTTCCTTTCCTAGCTACCATTTGTCGCTGTTAGCTTGGGTCTCTGTTGGACTGCTGATACTCGCATCCTATGGTGCGCGGCCGGCCGTGGCGCCCCTCTACGGCTTTGTTCACGCTCTTGTGTTTTATCCGATGTGTCTCACCTGGATCGACGTTGTCGTCCATCAGTATGGCAACGTGCCGCCCGTGACGGCCGCGGGGTTGGTGTTGCTGATTGCCATCATATTCGGAATGATCACCGCGGTCTTTTCCTGGGGCGTGGCGGTCGCTTCGACCCAAGGGCCCGCCTGGGCCTGCCTGTCGGCTCCGTTTCTATGGGTGGCGCTCGAATTCGCTCGCACGAATATTCCCATCATCGGCTTCCCCTGGAATCTGGTGGGCTATGCGGCGACTGGCAACCTCGCCTTGGTGCAGTTTACGGCCGTCACGGGGATTTACGGCCTCAGCTTCGTGGTCGTGGGCTTTAGTGCATCGCTTGCCTACGCGATCCTGGTGAGGAGCAAGCGTGCCTGGCAAACAGTGCTTATTTCGCTGGCCTTGCTGGTTTTGATCGCCGTGGGTGGCGGCTATTTCGTCCCGCCGGCACAGGCGCGCTACACAGCGCACCTGGTCCAGACCAATTTCCCTCAATCCTATGAATATCCGCCGGACTGGTTACCGCGGCACGCAGCAGAACTCGACCTTCTGGAGCGAATCAGCATCGAGGCGGCGAGCAAAATACCGGGACTCATCATCTGGCCTGAAGTTCCCGCGCCGTTCAGCCTTCAGGATGCTGCCTTCGCCGGGCGCGCGCGGCAGATTGCACGTGATGCAGGACAGGACTTTCTCGTCGGCGTCGAGGATTGGAGGCAGAATTCGGCGGGAAAGTGGGACGCGACGAATAGTGCCGTTTTGTTGGCCGCGTCCGGAGCGCGGCTTTTCACCTACGATAAGATTCATCTGGTTCCTTTCGGTGAGTACGTCCCACTGCGGAAATGGCTAACATTTGCGGGCAAGCTGACCGCCGATATCGGAGATTTCGCGGCGGGCACGCGGTATGAGGTCGGCAGTCTGCCGGGGGGAACGTTTGGTGCGTTCATCTGCTACGAGGCGATTTTCCCAGACGAGGTGCGACGATTTACGGCGGGCGGCGCCGAGCTCCTGGTCAATATGTCGAACGATGGCTGGTTCGGCCGTTCCGCGGCGCCGGCACAGCACGTGATGATGGCGCGGGTTCGCGCCGTTGAAAATCGGCGTTGGCTGCTGCGGGTTACAAACAACGGCTTCACCGTTGACGTTGATCCTTATGGGCGCACCGTTGCGGAGCTCCCAACCGACATGCGGGGCCAGCTGGACGCTCCGTACGACTTTCGCAAAGACTTGACGCTCTACGCTCGCTTCGGCGATTGGTTTGCCTGGCTCTGTGTCGTTGCTTCCGCCATGCTGCTCGGAGTGGCCGTTGCCAAGAGGTCTCGGTGAAAGGTTAGCAATTTCACATTTCCCGTTCCGTCTTTCCTGTGTAGGATTTGAACATGGCTGAACATATCGAAGACCTCGAACAACGCTACGCCGAGCTGACCAAACGCATGGGGCTTGTAAGGAGCTATCTTTGACGCGGCTTCCGCACAGCACCAGCTCGCTGCCATCGAAGCCAAGGTAAGCGATCCGAATTTTTGGCAGGATCAGGAAAAAGCCCAGTCCGTGCTGCAGGAGCGCAAGCAGCTCGAAGACCGCGTAAACGCGGAGAAGACGCTCGCCAGCAAAGCGAGCGACCTGGACACCTATTTTCACCTGGCGCAGGAAGAAACCGACACAGTGCAGCGTGAGTCTCTGCTCACCGATATCGCCCAGGAACTCAGGGCTGCAGACGCCTACGTCTCCGAACTGGAGACGAAGACGCTGCTTGCGGGCGAAAGCGACCGCCTGAACGCCATTGTAACCATCAAGCCCGGAGCCGGTGGCATCGATTCGCAGGATTGGGCCGAAATGCTGCTTCGGATGTACCTCCGTTGGGCGGAGGGCAAAGGATTTCGCGCCAACGTGCTCGAATCGACGCCCGGCGAAGAAGCGGGTATCAAATCCGCCACTGTGCAGATCCAAGGCGAGAATGCCTATGGCATGCTGGCGGGCGAGAGCGGCGTGCATCGTCTGGTGCGCATTTCGCCCTTTGACCAGCAGGCGCGGCGCCACACATCGTTCGCGTCGGTTTTCGTGATCCCAGAGATCGACGACCGCATCGAGGTAGTGATCAATCCAGACGATCTGCGCATCGATACCTACCGGTCCGGAGGAAAAGGCGGACAGAATGTGAACAAGGTCGAGACCGCCATTCGCATCACGCACATTCCCACTGGTCTTGTCGTCCAATGTCAAAACGAGCGTAGCCAGCATAAGAACCGCGAGATGGCTATGACACTGCTTCGTTCGCAGCTCTACGAGCTGGAGCTAGAAAAGCGACGAGAGGAGGCTCGCAAACTCGACGCCTCCAAGCCCGAGATCAGTTTCGGCAGCCAGATTCGATCCTACGTGATGCAGCCCTATCAGATGATCAAGGATCATCGCACGAAATTCGAACGCGGGGACGTGCAGAAGGTCCTCGACGGTGACATCGATCCTTTCATCCGTGCCTATCTGCTCTATCGTCGCGAAGCCGCCTAAGGTGGACTAGATGGCGGCGGCCAGGGCCCGAGAGATTCGCGCGACGAGTGCCGCGCTCACCGATGCCAGAAGCCCGCGCACGTCTGTGACCAGAACGAACGAGCGCGCTCCGAGGATGATGGCGGCATCGTGCTGGTCCCCGGCTGTGGGGCCAGGCGAGGGCACGCTGGTGTTCGAGGCGTCCACGATGCTGCCGGGAAGGCGCGAATGAGCCAGCAGTCCGACCATGCGTGCGCTGGCATCGGCGCTGACCACGTTGTTCTGTGCCAACATCAGAAGCACGTTCATGAGAGCCCGGGGAGTGGTCGTGTTTTTCAGCCCTGCGATGGCGGCTTTGTCGTCACCGAAGCCCGAGGCGAGAACCATGCCGTCTACGCCGAGCATGTGAAGACGAGTCTGAACTGCCTCGAGGCTGAGGCGTTCCATCAGCAGATTGGCGGCGATGTCGCTGTTGGTGGTGATCATCGCCTCACAAAGCTCGTAGAGCGTCATAAATTTGCCTGTCTGGCTCGCGAGGCTGTCATCGGTGGAGCGGTCGATGGTGTAGGCACTTGAATCCACGACGCTGCGAAAGAGGTTGCGAACGAGCACGGCGTCACTCATCCTCACCTGCTGCGCCTCCGCTTGCGCGAACAGTTCGATCATGAGGGGTATTTTCATTACCAGCGAATCTTGAAAAGGGCGGTCGGCTTGGATCAAGAGTTCGGCGCCCCCGTCCAGAGAGCGGAAGGCTAGCGATACGTCCCCGCCACTTTGCTGAATCAGGGTTTCCACATCCGGGCGTGCGGAGCTCTCGTGCGTGGCAGTAGTCGGCGATGGCTGTTGCTGGGAATTCGCGGGCAGCGCCATTGCAAAGTAGAATGCCAACATCGCCAAAGCTGGAGCGATCGGTTTCATCCGCACCATTCTACGGCATCACGTCGCAACTCGCCCGGACGCGGTTTGCTCAGAGCACCGCGGCGGGGCGTGCTCGGATCGCATAAAAATGAAACGCCGCCACAAACGCGGCGGCTGCAAGATAACTCCAGGCAAAGGATGGAGCCGCGAAAAAGCCGATCACCGTTTCGACGCCACGATCGGTGATGCGGAACGCGTGGATGAAACCGGTGAAGGAAAGGGCGGCTGCCCCCGCCAGCCAGGCAGCGGCTCGGAGGAGGCGGCGGTCGAGCAGATAGGCAATCACGGCAGCCCAGATCATCGAAATCAGCAATGCCCCCTGGCCGAGCGCAATCAGTCCGTACACATACAGCTGATCGCCAAAATGGGGCGAGGCTTCCAGGAAGCCCGAACCAGCGGTGCGCAGCGCGATGTCGATCAAGCCCACCACCCATGCCGCGATCATCGGGATTAGTCCGAAGCCCACGGCGATCGCGTGGGACTTGGGAATCTCCGTGAATGCCTGAGCGACCATGACCAGCCCGAACCAGACCACGACCATGGCGACTACTTCCAGGGGAACCACACGCAGGAGCGGAACCACAAGTCCCGTAAGGCAGACAAGCATCGTGGTTGCCCCGCTCAAAATCGAGTAGCCGGCCCGAGCGCCCAGTTCTTTGTGGACCATATGCCCGAAATAGAGCGCCGTGGGAAAGGGACTCCCGAACAAGGACGCGACGAGCGTGGCCATTCCATTCGTGAGCAGAGATGGCGTTGTTGGGTAATCTTCGCCTGCAACCTGCACACTTTCGAGAACCTGCAGCGAGACCAGCGTGTCGAGTACGCTCATCGGAACGATGACGGAGAGAAATTTCCATCCTTCGGCGTGTATCAAGAAATCGTACAGGTTCACAGGGCGGGGAAAATGGATCCCGATGGCCATGGATGCTGCTGCAGCGGGGTGATACACACCTGCCCCGCGCAGCAGAGCAGCCAGCGCGGCTCCCACTGCGATGCAGGCCAAACTACCAGGAATTCGGAAAGGCAAGCGAACCCGCGAAGCAAAAACAGTCAGGATGACGACGGTTGGCAGCAGTCCGAGTGCCGGCGTCTGAAAGACGCGGAGGATAAAATCCAGACATAGAAACGCCATGGCCGTACCTGCCAGTGGGCACAGCAAGGCGGCGCGAGGCGTGTGTCGGCGCAACCAGTCCGTACAAAATGCGCCGGCTGTTTGCACAACGCCGCTCAAAAACGAGGCAAAAATGCCGGCTTTCCATGCGAGGTCGGGATCGTGGGTTCGCTCGTAAACCGGCTGCATGATCAGCGCCACATATACGAAAATCGTAGGAGCGTTGACGCCGAACGGAATCGCGGTCACGTCGCTTCGGCCCGTTTTCTCTGCAAGGCGGCGTGCCTGCCAGGCATAGAAGATATTTCCGGCAAGGATGGAGAGCGCCACGCCGGGCAGAATGCGCGTTGTAACCAGCTCTGCGGAAAAGCCACACAAAGGGGCAAGCCCAGCGATAAGCAGCAGGTCAGGAAAGCCGCTGAAAAACAGCGCGGCGAACCCATCCCAATCGCCGGGAACAAACCAGGGAGGGGAGGTCTTCGTAGCGGAGATTGTCTGGGGCATCGGCCGGTTCAAGCCGTACCGTACCGTAGGCCAATTTTTTTGAGCCATTTTCGGTAGGCAAGGGCGGCGCGGTCCGAGCGCAGGTGTAATTCGGCCTGTAAGTCGAGAGGAAGTAATTCGGGCCGTTGCCCTTCGACCACGGGAATGTCCTGGTTACTGACCTCGTCCTGAAATCGGCGAAGCTCGTCGGCGGGCGTGTCGTGCGCATAGTTGAGCGCCAGGATCAGCCAGGCGAGACTTTCGGCATCGCCGGCCGGAGTGACACAGGCTAGCATCGAGAAGCGATGGGCCGCCTGCACTTTCGTGAATCGCAGCGAGAGCGGACGCAAAACATGATAGGTGTAAAAAACGCTGGCCGGCTTGCCCGTGCCATCCGGGTCGGGCTGCCAGACGGGAATGTCCTTCGCTATGATCTCGTCGCCTGAGACATCCACTTCGTAATCGCCGATGCGAGCCTTCGCCGGGTCCCCGAGATAACCTGCATGGACAAATGGAAAATGAGCCACGTCCAGAAGATTCTCCATGACCCGCGGGCCGTGAGCCCGATAGAGGTACGGGCCCGTAAAAACCTTTCGAAACGAAGTATCGTCCCATTCTGGAAACAGGGGAAGACTCCGCTTCGGATTTCCGAGGCAAGCCCAAACCAAGCCGTAGGCTTCAGTTGCGCAATACATGGTCACCGAGGCGCGGGCCGGTGGCGGCTGATCGGGATGGGCAGGGATGAGGACGCAACGACCCGCGGAGTCGTATTCCCAACCGTGATATGGGCACGCGAGGCAGTTGTTCTGAACGCGCCCTGCTGACAGCCGCGATCCCCGATGGACGCACAGGTCCTTCCAGACGTGGACGCCGTCTTGGTTGCGCCAAACGACCAGCCTTTCTTCCAACAGGCGCGTGGACACCGGGCTTTTGTCGGTGATCTCCGATGACCATGCGACCGCATGCCAATCGTCTCGTAGCACGGGGTCATCAATCATGGGGAGGTTGAGAATAACACGAGAACGGATGAGGCTCGAGACTCCCGCGATCGAACTCGCTTGGCTCTGAAATCCATTTTTTGAATGGGTGGTCAGTGGCTGGACGGCGGCTTTGGCGCAAGGACCTTTTGCAGTGTGATGCCGGGAGCAAAATCGAGTGCGACTTCGAATCGGACCCAGGCGATCGTGTCCGGCGAGCCTTCCTTGCCCGGTGTAATGCGAGAGCGAAGGATGCGAAGCTGGCCGCTACCGAGGTTAACGCCGGCCGACTCGGCCTCGATCCGATTTTTTTCGTCTTCCGAGACTGTGCTGGGATAAAGCGCGGCGTTCACGACTTCGCTCGCAATGTGTTGGTCAGCGAGCGACTCGACGAAATAAAACGTCCGCTTGGAGGCCCCCACGGCCTCGCGTGCCGAATAGCCCGCCGCAGCGGCAAGATAGCGTTCGTTATAGGAGTGGTAGGGAGGCGTGGCAATTTCGACGAATTCGGCCACTTCGTCCGCCGGTTCGGCTGTAGGCCACATGCCGATGACCCAGCCGCCACCTTCATCCGAGGTCGCGGGGGTTAATCGAAAGACGAGACCATGTCCCACGTCGTGCTCATAGATTTGCCCACGTAAGACCTCGCCAGTGAAATGAACTCCAGAAGGATCCGAGGGCGCTGGCGCGGAGGGTGCAGTTCGAGGCGAATTCTCCTGGGAGCTGCCGCGGCCTGACGCGCTCAGAAGCGGGCTGAGCGCAAGACTGCATGCCAAAGCCCCCCTTAGGAAGCGATGAACCATTGCGGCTGGGATTTTACCAGCAGATCGGGGCGTTTCGACTTCCGATCGGCAACCGTTGTTTTCTAGGTGCCTTCTTGCCAGGATGCAAGGTAGTGTTCTTGTTCCGGCGTCAGCTTGTCGATCGTCACACCGAGCGACTCGAGTTTCAACTTGGCAATCTGCTGATCGAGGTGCTCGGGCACGGGGTAAACGTTGGCCTTCAGTTCGCCCGCGTGTTTGACCATGTACTCGGCCGAAAGCGCCTGGTTTGCAAAACTCATGTCCATCACCGATGCCGGGTGTCCTTCGGCGGCGGCAAGGTTGATCAGGCGGCCGTCGCCCAGCAGGTAGATGCGGCGGCCGTCCTTCATCGTGTACTCCTCCACGAAAGGCCGAGCTTCCCGCCGGCCGCTCGAGAGCTTTTCAAGTGCCGGAATATCGATCTCGACGTTGAAATGGCCGGAGTTGCTGATCACTGCGCCGTCCTTCATTCTCTCGAAGTGCTCGTGCGCCAGCACGGCCTTATTGCCCGTGACGGTGACAAAGACATCGCCGATCTTCGCCGCTTCGTTCATGGGCATGACGCGGAAGCCATCCATGACTGCTTCGATGGCCTTCGTCGGGTTGATTTCGGTGACGATCACGTCCGCACCGAGGCCCTTCGCGCGCATCGAAATGCCACGTCCACACCATCCGTAACCCGCGACGACGACCTTAAGGCCAGCGACCAGCAGGTTGGTGGCCCGAATCACCCCGTCGAGCGTCGATTGGCCCGTGCCGTAGCGGTTGTCAAAGAAGTGCTTTGTAAGCGCATCGTTGACAGCAATGACGGGAAACTTCAGGGTGCCGTCCTTGGCCATCGCACGCAAGCGGATGACACCGGTGGTGGTTTCTTCGGTGCCGCCGAGGACGTCTGAGATCTGGTGTGTCCGCTTCGTCAGCAGTTGCGTAACAAGATCAGCACCGTCGTCCATGGTAATCTGCGGCCGGTGGTCGAGGGCCGCGTTGATGTGTGCATAGTAGGTGGCGTTGTCCTCGCCTTTGATGGCGTAGGTCGGAATGCCGTAATCTTTGATTAAGGACGCAGCCGTTTCATCCTGCGTCGAAAGCGGGTTCGAGGCGCAGACCACGAGATCAGCGCCGCCGTCGCGCAAGGTGATAGCCAGGTTGGCCGTCTCGCTTGTGACGTGCAGGCAAGCTGCCATGCGGATGCCCTTGAGCGGGTGCTCCTTAATGAACCGCTTGCGAATCAGCTGCAGCACGGGCATGTGCTGGTTGGCCCATTCGATTCTGCGCTTGCCTTGATCTGCCAGGCCGAGGTTCTTTACGTCTCCCTTGACTTTGGTTACTGTTTCCACGAGGTATCCCTTTCGATTGGTATTCGGGACGAAAACTAGCGCGTCGCTACGGGAGTGCCGCTAGAGGCCGCTTCCTTCTTGATGGCTTCGGCCTTGTCCGTGCGCTCCCAGGTAAAGCCGGGGCCGGTACGCCCGAAGTGGCCGTAGGCCGCGGTCGCACGATAGATGGGACGACGCAAGTCGAGGGCTTCGATGATCCCCCGCGGTGTGAGCTTGAACAACGCCCGGACGATTTCCGTGATCTGGGAATTTGGAATCGTTCCGGTGCCGAACGTGTCGACCATCACGGAAACGGGTTCCGCGACGCCGATCGCATAGGCAAGCTGCACCTCCACTTTTCGCGCAAGGCCCGCGGCGACGATATTTTTCGCGATGTAGCGCGCCATGTAGCAGGCCGAGCGGTCCACTTTCGAGGGGTCCTTGCCTGAAAAGGCGCCACCGCCGTGGCGGCCGTAGCCGCCGTAGGTGTCCACAATAATCTTGCGGCCCGTCAGGCCGGCGTCCCCCATCGGACCACCGGTAACAAAGCGGCCGGTCGGATTCACATGGATCGTCGTCTGATCGAACATCTCCTTGGGGACGACGGGCTTGATGACCTTCTCGATGACGGCTTCGCGCAGATCGCCGTGCGAAACGCTGTCGCTATGTTGCGTGGAGATGACGACCGTGTCGACGCGCGCCGGACGCCCATTCGCGTATTCGACCGATACCTGGGATTTGCCGTCTGGACGGAGGAAATTGAGGACGTTGTTTTTGCGAACTTCGGACAGCTTGAGTGTCAGTTGATGGGCCAGCTGGATGGGCATGGGCATCAACTCCGGCGTCTCGTCACAGGCATAACCGAACATCAGACCCTGATCGCCGGCTCCTCCCGTGTCGACCCCCATGGCGATGTCGGGAGACTGCGGTTTGACGGCCGAAAGGACGCCGCAGGTTTCAGCGTCAAAGCCGTACTTGGCGCGGTTGTAGCCGATCTCGGCGATTACGTTGCGCGCGATGCGCTCATACTCGAGCACGCCGCGGGCTTCTTTCTTGATAGTGATCTCGCCGGCGATCACGACCAGACCCGTCGTGATCAATGTCTCGCAAGCGACCCTTCCCATCGGGTCGTGCTGCATTACGGTGTCAAGGACTGCGTCGGAAATCTGGTCTGCGATCTTATCCGGGTGGCCCTCGGTTACCGACTCCGAGGTAAACAGGAACTTCTCATGCGCGTGTGCCAAAACAGTGTCCTCCGAAGGCGTGAAAGCGCTATGCGATCTGTCTCGCGCCCTTCTTAGAATGAGACCGAAACTCAAAACGCTAGCATACGCCCGCTCGCAAGGTCAATCGTCTGCACGGAAAGGTCTTAAACCCGCATTGAATGGGAAAAATCACGTAGGGAGCGGGGAAGCGCCCTGGCTCGAGGCAGGCGGCATGGTTTGAGAACACCGGAGGCTGACCAGACGATAGACCGCCTGCGTGGCCATCTGAGAAAGTCTGCAATCGATTCTTGCCCTCGGACAGAAGATAGATGGCCTTCGACCTTTGTTCGTTTTGCCTCAGGGTCGTTTGGATCCGCGACTGGCACAAGTGCACTGAAATCAAGGAATTGAATTGGTACGAAGGTACCATTGTAGGGTGAGGTGCCAGGGCCTATACCTAGCTGTGGGGTCGTTCTAGGAGCAGCGCTCCGCTTTCAGAAATTAGTTCCACCCAAGGTCATGTCGAGCCGAATAGGCACGCTTGGTCCCAAGCAAAACGGCGCCTCTGGTCCCGTTCCTCGGTCGCACCAACCCGAGGAGGTGGCCGGTCCGAAGACCGGGGCACGTGCCGTGGACGCTGGTTTTGAACTGTTATTTTCAAGCAATCCCCTCCCGATGTATGTCTGTGACATTCACACCCTCGCATTTCTTGAGGCCAACGCTGCGGCGATCCGCTCCTACGGCTACTCCCGCGAGGAATTCCTCAGTATGCGAATTACCGACATTCGCCCGGCCGAGGACATACCCCGCCTACTAAAGGCTCTCGAATCGCAAGATGGGTCGCTCGCCAGTCGAGGGCTGTGGAGGCACAGGCGCAAGAACGGGGAGATCTTCCCGGTAGAGGTGACGTCGCAGCGGATCCAGTTTGCCGGGCACGATGCCGTACTCGGCGTCGCGCTCGACATCAGCGATCGCCAGGCCGCGGAAGAAAAGGTTGCCCGGCACACCGCTTACATTCAGGGATTGAGTGAGAACAACCCCCTCGCCATCGTGGCCCTCGACCTGAAGCGCCGCGTGCAGATGTGCAATCCGGCTTTCGAGCGTCTGTTTGGTTACTCCTCGGCCGAGCTCCACGGGCGGGAGCTCGATTCGCTTCTTGCACCGTCGGATCGTCAAGGAGAGATGGTCGATCTTCTGGGCCGCGCGCTGGGCGGTGAGATCGTTCGCGCATCCAGCCAACGCCGTCGGCGAGACGGCTCATTGGTCGACGTCCGGATCATTGGTGTGCCGCTGGTTGTCAGTGGCAAGCTGGCCGGCGCTTTTGGGATGTATGAAGACATCACCGAGCAATGCCGGGCCGAAGAAGCCCAGCGGCGCGCCGAGAGGAAGTACGAACGGATGTTCAATGGTGCCGTCGAGGGGTTCTTCGAATCCACTCCGGAGGGGCGCTTCGTGACGGTCAATCCGGCGATGGCTCGTATTGCGGGCTATGCATCCCCCGACGAGATGATTCGCAGCATCAACGACATTGGTAAGCAACTGTATGTTGACGGGGATGGGCGCAGAGAGGTCCTGCGGCGGCTCGAGCAGGAGGGCATCCTCGAAGGCTACGAGTGCCGGATGCTCAAAAAGGACGGCAGCAAGCTTTGGGTCTCGTTGAATGTTCGCGCCCTGCGGGATGCGAGTGGCAAGATTGTCAGCCACGACGGAACCGCTGAAGACATCACCAGCCGCAAGCGTGCCGAGCTCGAGCGCCAGGTTACTACCGATATCGTCCGTGCGGTCAGTATCACGGACAATCTAGATGACCTATTGCGGCGCATTCACTCGGCGCTTACCGAGGTCCTTGATGCGGACAACTGCTTTGTCGCCCTTCATGATCCGGCCACCGGCATGTTTCATTTCCCCCTATTCGTAGACAAATTCGATCCCCCGCCTCCGCCGCAGCGGCTAGACCGAAGTTGCACGGCTTACGTTTTTCGCAGTGGTCGTGCGGCGAGCATCCCCCAAGAGGAGTTTACAAATTTAGCCAACAGCGGCGAAGTCGAGCTGGTGGGTACTCCCTCGGCCTCCTGGCTCGGCGTTCCTTTGCAGACTCCTTCAAGCACCATCGGTGTTTTGGTGGTCCAGAACTATCATCGCGAAAATGCCTACGATGAACGCGACCTTCAGTTTCTTTCCTCTGTCGGCGGGCAGATTGCGCTGGCCATCGAGCGCAAACGTGCCGAGGAGAGAGTCCGCGAAAGCGAGGCTCGTCTTCGGGTTCTCGTCGAACAGCTCCCGGCCGTCTTGTGGACGGTTGACAAAAACTTCCGCTTCACCTCTGCGCTGGGCTTGGGACTCGCCCAACTCGGACTCAAGCCAAACGAGATTGTGGGCATGTCGCTCACCGAGTATTTTGGGACCGAAGATCCTTCCTTCCAGCCGATCTCAGCCCATCGCCGCGCGATCGCCGGCGAACGCGTCGCCTTTTCCCTGGAATGGAAAGACAACTCATACGCCTGCCATGTGGAGCCGCTCAGAGATTCCGCGGGCCACGTGCAAGGCGCCATCTGCATGTCCCTGGATGTGACCGATCGCAAGAAACTGGAGGAACAGTTTCGCCAGGCGCAGAAGATGGAGGCGGTCGGGCGCCTCGCCGGCGGCATCGCCCACGATTTCAACAATCTGCTCATGGTGATTCAGGGATACGCTGATTTGCTCGCCGAACGCCTGCCTGCGGGCGAATCCCTGCGACGCAATGCCGAACAGATCCAGGCCGCCGCGCAACGAGCGGCGGCACTGACCCGCCAGCTCCTCGCTTTCAGCCGCAAGCAGATCTTGGCTCCCAAGGTCCTGAACGTAAATTCGGTCGTTGCCGAGATGGAAAAAATGCTTCGGCGCGTAATTGGCGAGGACATCCAGTTGCAGACTGTCTCCACGGCGGATCTCTGGCTTGTGAAAGCAGACCGAAGCCAGATCGAACAAGTCATCATGAATCTTGCCGTGAACGCCCGCGATGCCATGCCGCGCGGCGGCCGCCTTACGATTGAAACAGCTAATGTGGAATTCGACTCGGCCATGTCGAAGGCGGCTACAGCCATCGCCCCGGGCAAATATGTCATGCTCGCGGTCACCGATAACGGCATCGGCATGGACGAAAAGACGAAAGCGCACATTTTCGAGCCCTTCTTCACAACCAAAGAAAAAGGGAAGGGTACAGGCCTCGGCCTCGCCACCGTCTACGGTGTCGTCAAACAGAGCGGAGGCTACGTTTGGGTCTACAGCGAGCCGGGGCATGGAACCACGTTTAAGATCTATCTCCCACAAATCGCGGAGGAGGCTCCGATTGCAGGCCAGGAGTCAGCGTTGGACTTCCGCCATACGTCCAAGGGCTCGGAGGTCATTCTCCTTGTGGAGGATGAGGCAGGCGTTCGGGAACTCGCGCGCGAGTACCTCGAGATGAGTCACTATACCGTGCTGGTTGCCGAAGATGGCCACACAGCGCTCGAACTCGCCGCCATGCACGCCGGTCCCATTCATCTTCTGATGACCGATGTGGTGATGCCCGGAATCGGCGGTCGTGAGCTGGCGGAACGCATGACCCGGCTGCGCCCCGAGATTAAGGTTCTTTATATGTCGGGCTACACAGAGCAGGCCGTCAACCAGCAAGGTATTTTGGGAGACGATGCCGTTCTTCTTCAGAAGCCTTTCACCCTGACAGCTCTCGCTTCCAAGTTGAGCGAAATTCTCGCCACGCCAGTCGAGCGGTAGTTTTTCCGGTTCGACTTCCGCTGGTCGCGCCCGCCTCGGTTAAACCGCCATCGCCACGGTCCGAGCCGCCGAATCGCTCGACGGTTATTCCGATCCTGTCCGGGATGTCGTAGAATCGCTTCCTGGCGCTCGTCGCGCCAGCGTGATGGCCCTGGCATCGGATCCCTCACCTGAAAAACGGCTGCTTGTCTGTTGCGCGCACACGACTACGCAGGCCGTTCGAGAAGAGATTCGGCAGCTTGCCCGCTCGCCCATTGACTGGGATTTCCTGTTTCTGGAAGCCTCAAACCAAGCGATAACGCCTCTGCTGTGCCGTCAACTTTCCCTGGTGGCTTCCGACCTGCTTGATCCTGCGCGGCTGGCTCACCTGAAGGAGGCGAGCCGTGGCTTCGCCCTGCGCAATCTGGTCCTGAGCGCCGAGTTGGTCACGATCATGAATCGATTTCAGTCCGAGGGCCTCCAGGCGATGCCCTACAAAGGGCCCGTGCTAGCCGTACAGTTGTACGGTGACATGGCGCTGCGCGAGTTTGAGGACCTCGATATCATCCTGCGCCAGCAGGACATGGCCAGAGCAAACGACCTCATGATCGGCCTCGGGTACCGGCCCAAGTTCCCTGGGATTCTTTCGGCCGAAGCCGCCGCGTCGCTCGCCCCCGGTGAATACCATTATCGCGACGAGTCGCGGCACTTGATGGTCGAGCTCCACACCGAGCGCACGCTTCGCCATTTTCCGGTGCCTGCCGACATTGATGACCTCGCGACGCGCCTCGTGGCGGTTTCCGTCGGCGGACACGACCTCAAGACATTCTCGCCCGAGGACACGTTCCTGCTCCTGTGCATCCATGGCTCGAAGCACTTCTGGGCCCAGCTATCGTGGATCGCCGACCTGGCCGCGTTTGTCGAGGCCTATCCTCAACTCGATTGGGACCAGGTTTTCCGCCGCGCTCAATCCATGCGCGCAAATCGCATGGTTTCTGTCAGCTTGGCTCTCGCCCGTCGGCTTTTCAATTCTCCGCGCGAGGTCTTTAGCCATTTGCGCTCGGACTCGGTGGCAAGCTCCATCGCTTCGAAAATTGAGCATCGCCTTCTGGCGCGTTCCCCAGGCGAGCTGGGAGCCATTGCTCGCTTTCACCTTCGTCGGCACATGTTGGAAGGTCCCTGGGAGGGATGGCGTTATTCACTGCGCTTGGCCACCCAGCCCTCCGATGACGATTGGTCCACCATGCCGCTGCCACCCCGTCTGACGCCTCTCTACGTGGCCCTGCGCCCATTGCGCTTATTGGGCAAATATGGTGTTGGTGGCGCGTCGTCACGGGGATCGACGGCCAGCAAGAACGCATCCAATTAGGCCCGGCTCATGTAGCTCGCGGTGAGGCAAACCACGGGGGCGCACCATGGACCTTGGACTTCGAGGCAAAGCGGTACTCGTCACCGGATCGAGCAAGGGAATCGGCCGCGCGATCGCGCTGGCTTTCGCGCGCGAAGGCTGCCAGGTTGCGATCAACGGCCGGCACGCCCCCGAGCTAGAAGCCGCTGCCGACCAAGTGCGCGCTCAAGGAGGTACGGTGCACTCGGTCGTCGCCGACGTCACCGAAGCGGAAGGTGCTCGGCTCACCGTCGTCGAGACGGTTCGACGCTTCGGCTCGATCGACGTTCTTGTCAACAACGCTGGCGGTGTTGGCCGTTTTGCCGGCTTTGACGAGCTCACTGACGAAGACTGGCTCGATGTGTTCCGGTTGAACGTTCTATCGGCGGTCCGCGTGACCCGTGCCGCCCTTCCTTACATGCAAAAGCAGAAGTGGGGCCGCATCATTAACATTTCTTCCGAGTCCGGCACTCAACCCGACCCCATCATGCCTCATTACAACGCGTCGAAATCCGCCCTCAACAGCCTTACAAAAAGCCTGTCAAAGGCCTACGGCAAAGACGGAATACTCGTAAACACCGTCTCACCGGCCTTCGTTCGCACGCCCTTGGTCGAAGAAATGCTTCAGCAGCAGGCGCGAACGCGAGGCGTTTCGGTCGATGAAGCGGAACAGATTCTTTTGCGCGAGTTTCGTCCGAATATCGTTCTGGGCCGTGCCGGCCGGTCGGAGGAAACCGCCGGGGTCGTTGTTTTTTTGGCGTCCGAGCAGGCCTCCTTCATCACCGGATCGAACTATCGCGTCGACGGGGGTTCGGTCGCAAGCCTGTAATCGCGCCGTAACATGGGAAGTGTCGCTCGACTGGCCCTGGTGGAGTAAAATCGCGTTTGAGAGGTGAGTCGTGGGCCTAATCGAGATGGCGAGGAGTTGTCGACGCGATCGCAGCCCATGTCTTCTGCCGCGGGCGCGAAGCTGGCCCGCAAAGTCGCGATCGTAGCTGTAGGCTAACGAGTCGATGGCCTCTCGGCGATTTGAGGTCACGGGAAGGGCCTCACCAATGAATTCGTTCGCGTCTCTCCAGTATCCGCTCGATGGTCAGGGCGTTCCAGCGGGCCCCTGCGCGATGGTCATTTTTGGCGCGGCGGGCGACCTCGCCAAGCGCATGCTCCTACCTGCGATCTACAACCTGGCGCGGAGCAAACTGCTGCCGGAGCAGTTCGCCATTGTCGGAGTCTCGATTGAGCCGTATTCCTCGGAGGAATTCCGGCAACGCGCAACTCAAAATATGCGCGAGTTCTCAGGGGGCTCGGTGGACCAAGAGGTCTGGGGATGGATCGTCAACCGCATGCAGTACGTCTCAGGCGATTTTCGCGACGCCGGCCTCTACGCTAAGTTGAAAGCAGTCCTCGACCAAGTGCAAAAGGATGAAGGTACAACGGGGAATTGCCTTTTCTACCTGGCCATCAGCCCGGAGTTTTTCCCGATCGTTATCCAGCATCTGGGTGCGGCCGATCTTGCCCGAGAAGATGCCCATACTTGGAGGCGCGTGGTCATTGAAAAACCCTTCGGGCACGACCTCCCTTCCGCCGTCGCGCTGAACCGTTCCGTCGGCGAGGTTTTCAAAGAGACGCAGACCTTCCGCATGGACCACTACCTTGGCAAAGAAACGGTTCAGAACCTTCTGGCTTTCCGCTTTGCCAACGGCATCTTCGAGCCAGTTTGGAATCGTCGCTACGTCGATCATGTGCAGGTCACGGTCGCTGAGGAGTTGGGCGTCGAGCTGCGCGGTGGCTACTACGAAACGGCTGGTGCACTGCGCGACATGGTGCCGAACCACATTTTTCAACTCATTACGCTCACCGCGATGGAGCCGCCGATTTCTTTCGAGGCGCACGCCGTGCACGACGAGCAGATCAAAGTTCTGCGCGCGATTCAAACATTCAGCCCGGAGCGGGTGTTGGACCACGCCGTTCGTGGACAATATGGCGAGGGAGTGATTCAGAGCAAGCACGTCGCTGCCTATCGCGCAGAGCCCCACGTTGCACCCGACTCCCAAACCCCGACCTACGTCGCGATGGCGTTGCAGCTTGACAGTTGGCGCTGGGCCGGCGTCCCGTTTTATCTCCGCACGGGCAAGCGCATGGCGCGGCGCGTCACGCAGATCGTGATCCGCTTTCGCCGCCCGCCGCTCGTTCTGTTTCGCAAGACGCCGGTCGACAGCATCACGCCGAACGAGCTCGTTATCAATATTCAGCCGGACGAGGGGATATCGTTGAACTTCGAAGCCAAGGTGCCCGGGCCTGTTGTACGCCTGGGTGCCGTGAACATGGATTTTCAGTACTCGGACTACTTTGGCACGACTCCTTCGACCGGCTACGAGACCTTGATCTATGACTGCATGATGGGAGATCCCACTTTGTTTCAGCGCGCCGACATGGTCGAAGCGGGTTGGTCCGTCGTGCAGCCAGTTCTTGACGTCTGGAAGGCTCTTCCGCCGCGCGATTTTCCCAACTACGCAGCGGGCACTTGGGGCCCGGTGCAAGCCGACGAGCTCCTCCACCGCGATGGCCGCGAATGGCGCGACCCAACCCGCAACCCTCCCCATCACGCGGCCGCGTCGTCTTCGGCCGCGATGAGCAGGTCCTAGATCTTCGTCTGGACCTCCTTGCCCAAACGCGGGTGGGGCTTGGAACGTAGTTTCGGTCCTGTTCTCGGCTGTCGTTTTGCTATAATTTGGCACATCTTGACAGAAATTCCGACTTAGCCAAAAGACAGCGCATGGACTTCGATCACCTCGTTACTTTTGTCGAGATTGCCAAACAAGGGAGCTTTTCGCGCGCCGGGCAAAAGCTGTACCGCTCCCAGCCCGCGGTGAGCGCGCAAATCCGGCAGCTTGAGCAGGAGTACGGTCAGAAGTTGTTCGACCGCGTCGGGAAATCTGTGCGCCTTACGGTGGCCGGGGAAACGCTGCTGGAATACGCCGGCAAGCTCCTGACGCTCCGCAACGAATCGTTGCGGGCGGTAGCAGATCAATCCACCACGCCGCACGGCACGCTGGCGATTGGCGCCAACGAAGCCACTTGCCTCTATGTGCTGCCGGATATCTTTGCAGAATATAGCCGTCGCTTTCCTGGCGTCCAGATCAGTGTCTACCGGAACTTCAGCCACAAGGTTCTTGAGAAGGTCGAGGACGGCACCGTGGATGTGGGGATTGTCACGTTGCCGGTGAAGTCTCCGAGCTTGAAAGTCCACTCGATTTTCCGCGACCGTTTGGTTCTAATGGTCAGTCCTTCGAACCCGCTGGCGTCGTATAAGACCGTGCGCACCAGCGACGTGGCCGAACAGCCTTTGATCTTCCCGAAGATGGGATTCACGCGTCAGGTGCTCGACAAACAGTTCCGTCCGTTCCGCTCGCGCCTGCGGGTCACGATGGAGTTGGCGAGCGTCGGCATGATCAAGCGCTTTGTCGCCGCCGGTCTGGGCGTTTCCGTAATCAGCGAGAGTTTCGCGCAAGACGAGGTTCGCGCGGGTCAGGCCAAACTGATCCCGATCTCTGACATGGAAGTGTGGCGGGAGCTGGGCATTGTCTACCGGCGCGACCGCACCCTTCCGCGCTCCGCTTCCGCGTTTGTGGCGCTGGCTCGCCATGGCGTGGGCTCCGCCGCGGGCGAGCATCCCGATGGCTCCCGCGCCGCCGTTCACCGCTAGCGCTTGGGTGTATTATCAGCTTACATTTTCAAGGCGAGTCGCTCGCCCAGTCGAGTTTGTCCTGTTTTGGGAGGACTACGATGGCATCCACTTCCTTAGAGAGCACCTCGCGGATTCCGCTACGTTCGGTCTTGAATCCGCAAGGGCAGCCCACGGGGGTTTTTGAGCAGTTGTCCATGGCGCCCCGCCTAGACACTTTGAGCGGCAAGACAGTCTATTTAATCGATGTGGGATTTGCGGGTGGTTACGAGTTTTTGCAGGAGCTCGCGGCCTGGTTCTCCGACAACATGCCCAACACGAAGACAGTGCTCCGCCGCAAGCGCGGCAATATGTTTCTAGACGATCCGGAGCTCTGGGCCGAAGTAAAGCAGAAAGGCCACGCCGTGATTTTCGGAGTCGGTGGTTGAGACGGATGTTCGGCGAGTGTCGCCGAGCACTCCAGGACGCTCGAGCATTCCTTCGGAATCCCCACCGTTCCGATCACGACCGCGCGGTTTGCCGACTTCATTGAGCGCGACTCTCTGAATCACGGAATGAACTTGCGTTTCAGCTTTACTCCCTTCCCGGTCGTCGGGATGGGCCGTTCGGCGCTGCGCCGCTATATTGAGGGCGATGATCCCATATCTGGGAAGTCTTTCATGCGAGAGATCATAAGCGGGCTGACCGAGCCATTGACGAGCCGTGAAACAGCGCCCCTGAGACCAAAGCGCACCGCTCGTCCCAGGCTCGTGGAAGCGGCCGCACAGGAAGATCTCGAGCGCCTGTTTCTGGAAAACGGTTGGACCGATGGCTTGCCGATCGTGCTTCCCACCGAAGAGCGCGTGGCCGAAATGCTTACGGGCACGCGTCATGCGGCGGACGAAGTGGTCGGACGGATGACGGTGACGACGACACAGGAACGCATCGAGTACACGGTCGAAAAAGTCGCGGTAAACGCCGTCATGGCCGGGGCTCGCTCGGAGCACCTCCCCGTGATTCTGGCCATAGCCGCGATGCAGGAGCCTGCTTTTCCAAGTTCGACCACCTCGTTCGCGCGCATGGCCGTGGTCAACGGGCCGATCCGGAATGAGATCGGCATGAACGCAGGAGTGGGAGCTCTGAGCCCGTTCAACTATGCGAATTCCGTTATCGGGAGGGCTTGGACACTGATGACTATCAACCTCGCCGATGCGCGGCTGGGCGAGACGTTTATGGCATCGCAAGGCCACAACCTGAACTACAACAATATGTGCTGCGCGGAGAACGAGGAGAAAAGCGTCTGGGAGCCTTTTCACGTCGAGAAGGGCTTTCGCGCTGACCAGAGCGTCGTCAGCCTGTTTCGAGGTTGGAGCGTCATCAACAGCATGGGCGCGGCCAACTCGATTCGACCCGCGAGTGAAGAGACGGCTATCATGCTCAAGGCGTTCTCGGCGCTGCGTTCGGCTGCGACGTTGGTGATGGATCCGTTGGTCGCGAAGGGCTTGAAGGAGCAGGGCTTTCAAAGCAAGCGGGACTTCAGCCAGTGGCTGTCAGACCACGTGGAGGTTCCCGCGGGCCAGTACTGGGGCGCCGACATCATTTACGCGTTTGTGGCGCCACTGGCCCGCGAGGGAGTGGAGCCTTTCGCATCGTGGGCCAAGCTGCCCAACGACGCCTTGATCAGGCCGTATCATGATCCGGGTCAGATCAACGTCGTGATCGTGGGCGGCGAGACAAATCCGCTGTGGCAGACGACGGATTTCTACTACACGCAGAGTGCCTTGGTCGATCCCTGGCGGCCCGAGGGAAATCTGCATCGCGACGCCCGGCCGGTGAGAATGCCCGTCGCAATCACTTGCAGCGACGGAACCTGCGGTTTGCCGTCCTAGCGCCGTCTGGCTCGGATGACCAGACGAAGAGGCCTTGCTACTTCACGCGCTTGGCGACAAGCTCCTCCTTGCCAAAGCCGCCCACGTCGCGCGTGAAGTGGATTTCGTCTCCTGAAACCTTGCCGGTATAGGTAATCGTGAGCTGCTGGCCCTGGTAGTTCAGGTTTTCGACAAACGAGACTTCGTCGCCCTTCACTGTCCCGTTTTGGATCTCGGAGGTTCCATTGTCGGATTTGGCGGTCCCGGTGAGCTTTTCACCGTCCACCTTGAACGTGTAGACGTAATGCTGTACGCCCACCTGAGTGTCAAACGTCGCCGTCCACTGACCGCTGATATCCGCAGCCAGAGCAAAGACCGCAGCGGAAAAGAATAGCAATGCGAGGACCACCACCGATCGAAGTGTCACGCCCCTCATCGTAGGGACCTCCTGAAAGCTAAACCGCCACCCACTCCCGCCCGAGCTAGTCGTCGAAACTTCCGGTGACCCCTTGGAATCCACGCCGCGCCTGTTTGAACAACCATTTCATCACCCGCGTTGTGCTGTAGCAGTAGGCAATGTTGTATCCAAGAGTTGAGAAACAGTGCGGTTCGCACCCCTGTTTCATTTCGTTGAGCTGCTTGGTATCAAACTGATGGTTGGCGACCGTGCCCCAGTCGTATTTTGCGTTGTACATAGGGAAGCACGGTGCCAGAGTTCCATTGGTGCGGACGATCAGCCAATTCTGCCCTGCACGGCAGCCCCAGTGTTCGCCGACCCCGCGCATAAAACCCTTCATGTTCTCCAGTCGCGCGATGGAATCGACCATTTTGTAGCCTCGACGCTGTTTTTCGATCAGCCAGTCGAGCAGGTCGTCTACCTCTGGAAAGTTCTCGGGGTAGATGTAGGTGCCATTTTGCTGGAAATGCTTAAAGTCCTTTTGCTCCATCATGGGCGCTTCGTTGATGTGGAAAGTGATGGCGATGCCGTTGTCGTGCGCGATTTCGGCGAGTTGCTTTACATCCTCGATGTTGTTCCGACAAATGTTCGTGTTGAAAAACATCGTGTATCCGTAGCGATACTGCCGCTTCACGAGATACTCAAAATAAGATTTGACGTGTTCAAACGCCTTCGGCAGCCCCGGCTTTTCATTGATGCAGTCCACGGCAAAGTTGATCGTCGCGATGCCCGCGTCAGCCAGCCGATCGGTCACTTCCGGGCGGAGGAGACGACCATTGGTGGCCAGGTATACCCAGAATCCCTTTTTGGCCGCATAGGAAACAATCTTGTGCACGAAGTCGGGCCTCAGCAAAGGCTCGCCTCCGGTGGGTGCGAGCACGCGGCAGGGCGTCTCGTGCAGCCAATCAATTGCGCGGCGGGCGGTATCCTCGCTCATGCCCTTTACCCGGTTGTCATACGACCAGCAGTAGTGGCAATCGAGGTTGCACTTCCAGTCCGTAAAGAGATAGGCGATGATGGGCTGAAAATCACCCGGCAGCAGACGCGACTTGAAATACGGGAACATCCAGCCCGTCATGTTGTCCCATATGCGCGACGGCGGCCATTTCCGCGTCCCAGTACGAAGGACAGTTTCGTGAGCCTCAATATCGGCGGCGTCCAATTCGTGCAGCAGTTCAGGTTGCTCAGGGAAAACCGGGGTCGGCAGCGAAAGCTCTTCGGCAGACGGCTTTGCGGGGCGCAGATGCACGGGTTCTTCCGGTGCCTTCTGCAAGAGTTGGTGCAGCGGAACATCGACCCGGAACGGCTGCAAAGGAATCGTCGGGAGATTTTGCTGGGGAGTTTGGGGACTCTGCGACATGGAACCTCCGCGTTGAATGTCCGAGCCAACGGCCCGGGCTGGGTTCGCGCGCCCCTGCCCGCACAAGGCTAGCAAACCTGACGGCCGAATTACTAGAGCGTCGTCAGCAAAGCGCTTGCGCGCTGGTACTGGAACTAGGGCGGTCTACGCAGCTGCTGGTACAGCTGGTTTGCGCCCGCGAATTCCTGCTCTAGATCCTTGCTCGTCAGATTCATGCGAAGGTATTCGATGGCCTGGCTCAGCCGATCAAGCGCCCGGGATACATTGTCTGTGTTCGTCAGCAGGATGTCTCGCCAGACACTGTACGGACTGCCGGCCAAACGCAGCGTGTCCTGTAACCCTTGGCCCGCCAGTGAAAGTGGCAATCCGGTTTCGTCGGTCTCATTCTCGACGACGCGCGCGAGCGCTATGGCGACAAGCTGTGGGAGATGCGAGACGATGCCCACGGCCCAATCATGCGTGTCCGGATCGCACCAAACGGGTCGCGCGCCGATGGCCCGAACAATTTCTTGGAATTGTGTCGCGCGTCGATCGGCCGTCTCTTCCATTCCCATCAACACGTACGGTGCGCCGCGAAAAAGCTCTGCCTCGGCTTGATCGATGCCGGACCGCTCCTTTCCGGCCATCGGATGACCACCCAAAAACAGCGCGCCGGCGTGAAAACGTTCCCGGGCCGTCTGGCAGATCGCAGATTTCGTGCTCCCGGCGTCGGTGACGAGTGCGTGCGGCTCGGCGGTTTTCGCAACCGTGCTGAGCGCTTCGATGGTTGCGCCAATCGGCAATGCTATGTAGACGAGATCCGCGCCCTGAACGGCCGAGGCGAGATCGTTTGCCGCCTCGTGGATGGCTCCGCGCGCAAGGGCACGAGCCGCCGAGCCGGACCGGCTGAAACCGACCAGTGAGATGTGCGGAAATTGCTGACGGAGCGCCAGCGCAAACGATCCGCCGATCAGTCCAGTCCCGATGATGGCGACGCGGCGAAAGGGAACCATCTTCAGCTGAGGCTCGTCATCGCGAGCCAGGTTGGCTTAAAGGCGTGAACGCGCAGGCTATCACTTTCGACCTCGGCCTGCCGCTGTTGACTCCGGCTTGATCCAGGACATCTGCGCGCGCAGTTCCTTGCCGACGCTTTCAATCGGGTGGTTCTTGTCACGCTCCAAAAGCTTCGCGTATTGAGGACGGCCCGCCTGATTTTCGAGCACCCATTCCTTTGCAAAAGCGCCGGTTTGAATTTCTTCGAGAATCTTTTTCATCGTTTGTCGGACATGATCATCGATGACGCGATTTCCACGAGTGAGATCACCATACTTCGCCGTTTCGCTCACGAACTTATGCATTTCCGCGATGCCGCCTTCGTAGATGAGATCGACGATCAGCTTTAGCTCGTGCAAACATTCGAAATAGGCCGACTCGGGCTGGTAGCCGGCGGCCACAAGGGTTTCCCAGCCCGCCTGAATTAGCGCGCGTGCGCCTCCACACAGCACGGCCTGCTCACCAAAGAGATCCGTCTCCGTTTCTTCCGCGAAAGTGGTCTGAATCACGCCTGGCCGCGTCCCGCCGATTGCGTGCGCATACGCGAGCGTACGATCAAAGGCGTGGCCCGATGCATCCTGGTGGACGGCGAGCAGACAGGGCACTCCCCGGCCCGCTTCATATTGTCGGCGAACCAGATTCCCCGGCCCTTTCGGCGCGACCATCGTCACGTCAACTTCTTTGGGCGGGGTGATCTGGCCATAGTGGATGTTGAACCCATGCGAGAACAGCAGCATCGCGCCAGACTTCAGATTCGGCGCGACCTCATTCCCATAAATCGCGGGCTGGGCCATATCGGGTGCGAGCATCACGATCACGTCCGCCCCTTCAGAGGCCTCCGACGGACTGACCAGCTTCCAGCCGTCCTGCTCAGCCTGTGCCCACGAAGCGCCGCCGCGACGCAGCCCGACCACGACGTCGAGACTGCCGTCGCGTAGATTCAGAGCATGTGCGCGTCCCTGGCTGCCGTAGCCGATGACAGCAATGCGCTTGCCCTGGAGCGCGCGCGGATTTGCATCCTTTTCCCAGAACATCTTGGCCATGGTTGTCTCCTTAGATTCGATCAAGCTCTATGCAGCGCTGGTCACGGCTCCTTCCGACGCCGACGACACCAGCTTCGCGTACTTGGCCATAACCCCGGTCGTGTAGCGCGAGACCGGTGGCCTCCACTGCGCGCGGCGCTCATCGAGATTCGCATCGACGTCAAGTCGCCGAGCACGGACATCGAGTGTGATCGTGTCGCCGTCACGAATGAACGCAATGGGCCCGCCGATGGCTGCCTCCGGCGCGACGTGGCCGACCATCAAGCCGTGCGTGGCGCCGCTGAAGCGGCCGTCCGTAACGAGCGCAATCGATTCGCCCAGGCCCTGCCCGACAAGCGCGCCGGTCACCGAAAGCATCTCTCGCATTCCCGGCCCGCCCTTCGGTCCCTCATAACGGATGACCACCACGTCGCCCGGCCGGATCTCACGCCGTTGCACGGCTTCAAAGCAGGATTCTTCTGAATCGAAGGCACGTGCCGGCCCGCTGTGAAATACGCGTTCATGACCGGAAAGCTTCACAACGCAGCCCTCCGGTGCGAGCGAGCCGCGCAAAATTGCCAAGCCGCCGTCTTTTTTGATCGGGTTCGAAAGCGGGCGGATCACCTCCTGCTTGAGGGTCTCGCGGGCCTCGCGAATCTCCTCAAAGAGGTTTCGACCCGACGACGTGATGCTGTCCTCGAGTAGGCCGGCCTCCTCAAGACGCCTCCCGAGCAGGCGCATTCCGCCCGCCGCGAACATGTCCGGTGCCGCAAAGCGACCTCCCGGCTTCAGATCGGCAAGGATGGGCGCTTTGGCCGCGATTCTGTCGAACTCATCAATGGTTAGCGGGACGCCCGCGTCGCGCGCAATCGCGAGCAGATGCAGGACGGCGTTTGTGGAGCCACCGGTTGCGGCGACCGATGCAATCGCATTTCGAAGCGACGCCAGAGTAATAATTTGTTTCGGACGAATATCTTTGGCGAGCAGATGCATTACGCTCTTGCCGCAATCGATTGCGGCCTGCGCCTTCCTGCGATCGAGAGCTGGGATTTCGTTTGCGCCCATTGGGGAGATGCCGAGAAATGTGATCGCCGTAGCCATGGTGTTGGCGGTGAACTGGCCACCGCAAGCGCCCGCTCCGGGGCAGGCTACATTCTCAAGTTCCCTGACGTCCTGTTCGCTCATCTTGCCTGTGGCATACGCGCCGGGCGCCTCGAAGACGTCTTGAATCGTCACATCGTGCCCGCGGTAGCGGCCGGGAAGGATGGAACCGCCGTAGAGCGAGAGCCCGGGAAGATTCAGTCGCGCCAGAGCCATCACCGTGGCAGGAATGGTCTTGTCGCACCCGCAGATCGCCACCACGGCATCGAACGCGTGAGAGCGAACGAACAGTTCGATCGAATCCGCAATCACTTCGCGTGAAACGAGCGAGCCCTTCATTCCCTCGGTGCCCATCGTGATGCCGTCGGAAATCACGATCGTGTTGCACTCGATCGGAGTGCCACCCGCCGCGCGCACGCCTTCCTTCACTTCCTCGGCGATGTAGCGGAGGTGCATATTGCAGGGTGTGACATCGGACCAGGTGTTGGCGATGGCAACGAGAGGTTTCGCCAGATCGGCGTCGGTGAGTCCGGTGGCCTTTAGCATAGCGCGCGCCGGCGCTCGTGCAACTCCCTTTTTGATCACGTCGCTGTGCATGGTTCCGTCGATCTCGATCTAAAAATAGAAAGCCCCGCGACCTGTTCCGGTGCGGGGCGCGTATGGCTGACCTTAGCTTAGGAAGGTGGCCCCCACCCGATCGCTACGTATACGGCTACAGGAATCGATCGCGCCATAGAGTAACGTCTCGCTTGCCAATCGACAATCGCTTTCCGCCGCGCTACGGCTCCCGGATAGATCGGAAGCAGCAGGCCGCGGTGAGCGCCCCTATTTCGCCCGAATTCGCGATATGAGTCAAATTTGTAATTCTTGCGGGCGGCATAACTTGCGTTTATGCGAACGACCCCTTGACGCCTTCTGGTGCGTTCTGTATATTGCGAGCTGGCACCAAGATTGGGACCGGAAGGATAGCCCAGAGCGCGCGATGAAACGGTTCTCTCGCTACTTCGCCTTTACGTACCGCTTCTCCTTTACGGGGGAGCGGGCCGACGAAACGCGCGCGGACAAGACCAGTCGCTAAAAAGCCGCACTAAGTTTCGACCACGGCCGCGATCCTCCCAGCGAGGGCGCGGCTTTTTTGTTGTTTGCAGCCCACATCGTCGCGTTGGCGGGCGGCCGCGTATTTTTGAAGGGGGCTTATGAAAATTGACGATTGGCGACGCAAGATCGACGCGATCGATACGGCCCTGCTGCATCTGCTGAACCTTCGTGCGGAGCTGTCGCTCGAAGTCGGCCGCATGAAGCGCGAAGCAGGCGTTCCGTTACGAGCTCCCGAACGCGAGCAGGAAATCTTGACGCGTATGAAGCAGGCCAACCCCGGCCCGCTCGACGGCAAAACGATCGGGAAAATCTATCAGCTGATTCTCGATGAATCGATTCGTACACAAACGCGCTTTGGCTACAGCCTTCCGACACTTCCCAAAGCTCGAAGCGGTCGCGGCAAAAGCGCAAAGTCGGCGGGGCGATGAATCTGGAGAAGAATGCTCGTGTGGCGTTTCAGGGCGAGCGCGGCGCCTTTAGTGAGGAGGCGGCCGTGAAGCTTCTCGGCGAGGAAATCTCGCTCGTTCCGCGCCCCACGTTCGAGGCGGCTTTCCGAGCCATCACCGACGGTGTCGCGGACTACATTCTGGCGCCGATTGAGAACAGTCTGGCGGGCTCGGTCCACCGCTCATTCGATCTTCTCTTGGATAGCCGGCTGCATATTCTGGCGGAGGTTATCATTCCGATCGTGCACAACCTGATTGCCGCACCGGGAGTGAAATTCGACGAAATTGCTGTGGTTGAATCCCATCCCGTCGCTCTGGCTCAATGCGAACAATTCTTTCTGGCTCACCCCCACCTGAAACGAATTGCCACCGAGGACACGGCCGGCAGTGTGCGCGAGGTGGTCAAGTCCCAGGATCATTCGCGAGCGGCCATCGCCGGTAGGCGCGCCGCGGAAATGTACGGCGGTCACATTCTTCGTGAGCACCTGGAGGACCATCGTGAGAATTACACGCGGTTCCTGCTGCTTTCGGAGTCACAGGCCGCTTCGGAGAACGCCGACAAACTTTCACTCGTCTTTCAACTCCATCACCGGCCCGGCGCGCTCTATCACTCCCTCGAGCCATTTGCACGGCGCCACGTCAATCTGATGAAGATCGAAAGTCGGCCGGTGCCCGGCAGCCCGTGGCAGTACCGCTTCTATTTGGATTTGCAGGCGTCCCGGCACGACCCGGAAGTGGCCGCGGCGCTCAGCGAATTGGAAAAGCTGGTGGTAGATTTGCGGATCCTCGGATCGTACGTTTCCGCTCCGCGATCCGACAGCAGGAAATCTTAGGACTCTGCGAGGGGAATATGATTTTCAACATGTTGGGCGAGGCGACCGAAGAGCAGATCAATCACATCGTGGACCGCATCAAGGAATGCGGTTTCGAAGCCCATCTCATCCGGGGAAAGGAACGGACCGTGATTGGAGTCGTGGGCAATAGCGACAAGCGCCGCGAAGAGCTTCTCGCACTCAGCTCCGCACCTGGCGTGGAAGAAATCGTACGCATTTCGCATCCCTTCAAGCTGGCGGCACGGAGCGTACGTCCGGAAGGCAGCGTGATCGATCTGGGCAAGGGTGTCGCGGCCGGCGGTTCGGAGGTGATCGTTGCCGCAGGGCCGTGCGCTGTCGAATCGTCTGAGCAGATTCACACCATCGCCGCGCGCGTCGCCAGGGCCGGCGCCAAGCTGCTGCGCGGCGGGGCCTTCAAGCCTCGCTCCTCGCCCTATAGCTTTCAGGGTCTCGGAGAGGCGGGGCTGAAAATGATGCGCGAGGCAGCGGACCAAAATGGTCTGCTTGTCGTCAGCGAAGTGATGGACCCTTCGCAGATCGAAATCATGCTCCCCTACGTGGATGTGCTGCAGGTAGGGGCGCGCAACATGCAGAATTACCACCTGCTCCGTGGGCTCGGCGAAGTCGACAAGCCCGTATTACTGAAACGCGGCATGTCCGCGACACTCGAAGAACTGTTGCTGAGCGCCGAATACATCATGTCCGGGGGGAACTACAAAGTGATTCTGTGTGAGCGCGGAATCCGCACCTTCGAGACATATCTGCGCAACACGCTCGATATCGCCGCGATCCCCGTTATCAAAAGTCTTTCGCACCTTCCCATCTTTGCCGATCCGTCGCACGGTACGGGCCGGCGGGACAAAGTGGCGGCGATGGCGCGCGCGGCCGTTGCGGCCGGGGCCGATGGTCTCATCATTGAGGTGCATCCCGATCCCGAACGAGCCCTTTCCGATGGCGTGCAGTCACTCTACCCGGATCAGTTCGCACAGTTGATGAAGGAGATTCACCTCATCGCTCCGGCCGTCGGACGCTACGTCGCCGAGCCAGAGGCTGCGGCCTACGGGGGCGTTGCCTCAGGGGCCCGCTAGATGAAACCCGTACTTTTGAAAGATTGCGCCTGCTTCTGAGCTGAGCAGGAATGCGGCGAACTGCTTTGCGGCCGCGGGATTCTTCGAGCCCTTGATGAGCGCGACCGGATAGATGACCGGCGCGTAGGATGTTTCCGGGGCCCGAGCCACAATCTTTACCTGCGAGGACATCGAGAGTACCTTTCAGGCTGACTCGATAGGAGACGGCTCTGCCGGAGGAGGGGCCAAAGCGAAGCTCCCGAGGCACACAGCGAGCGACAAAGCCGCAATGCTTTCGAGGACGCGCCAGAACACAGACCTCCTCCCAGAAGACGCTCTTCTGCGTCAGATCCAATCGATATAACCCGCTTGAGGAGGCTGCGTTCAGACGCGAACGATCATTACCTCGGTGGATTTGATGAGCGCGGCTGCCTTATCCCCCACTTTGAGGCGCAGCTCGCGCACCGCATCGGCCGTAATGATGGAAGTGATTTTTTGTCCCCCGATCGAGAGTGTCACTTGTGCCATCAAACCATCGATCTTCACTTCCGTAACACGGCCGACCAGTTGGTTGCGCCCGCTAATCTGCCGAAAGTGTGCTCTGCGTTCCTCGACCGGCAAGCGCTCGGAATGAAGGTGCAAGAACTTGTCCAATTCTGTTTCGGGGATCCGATGATGGCCGCCGGCCGTCTTTACCGTGGCGAGCTTCTTCTTGTATATCCACTGCTTCAGCGTGGGATAACTGATCCCCAGCACCTTGGCGGCATCGCGAGGGGTTAGCAGCTTGGAAGTGCGGATCACGTTCACTGGACCATGTTTCTAGCCTACCTTGACCCGCCGCGTCAACCGCCCGAGCGTGCTTGGGCACCCGACGAGGGTCCGTATACCCCCCGTTTAGGGAGTCGCTTCCGATTGCCGGCGGCCGCATTGACAGGGTCCGCCGCCCGGGCTATCCTGCTTAGGATGAGCCCAGTCCAAGCCACGGCTCGCTGTGGTTGTTGTAGCCCGCGGAAGATGTGTGCGTTGCCGAGGGCGCTGGGATCAACAAGCTAAGTTAAAACAAAAACTGGGCTTGAACGCGGCCCGCCCTCGGAGGAGATCCGGGAGGCGGGTTTTTTGTTATGGCTAGGGAAGAATTCATAATGGATCTGGACCCTCAGGACCGAGTGGAGAGCAGGTCGGGCCGTCGCGACCATCTGAAGATGCTTGAGGCCGAGAGCATTTTCATTTTGCGCGAGGCGGCGGCCGAGTTTGCCCATCCTGTCATGCTGTATTCGATTGGCAAGGATTCTTCCGTGATGTTGCGCCTGGCACAAAAAGCGTTCTATCCAGGCAAGATTCCATTTCCCCTCCTGCATGTCGATACCAGCTATAAGTTTCCTGAAATGATCGAGTTTCGCGATTGGTATGCCAAACACGTCGGTGCCGAGCTGATCGTGCACAAGAATCAGAAAGCGCTGGACGAAGGTGCGAATCCCTACACGCTCGGTACGCAGAAGTGCTGCGGGTTGCTGAAGACCCGGTCACTGCTGGACGCGCTCGCCGAAGGTGGATTCGACGCGGCATTCGGGGGTGCGCGTCGCGACGAGGAGAAGTCACGTGCCAAGGAACGCGTCTATTCATTTCGTGACGCCTTAGGCCAGTGGGATCCCAAAAACCAGCGGCCTGAGCTGTGGAGCCTCTACAACGGGCGCCATCACAAGGGCGAGAGCATTCGCGTGTTTCCGCTCTCGAATTGGACCGAACTCGACGTCTGGCTCTACATTCACGAGGAAAAGATTCCCATCGTGCCGCTCTATTTCGCCAAGGAGCGGGAAGCCGTGGTGAGGGGCCATTCGATCCTCCTCACGCAAACCGGCGTCCGCTTGTTGCCTGGCGAGAAAAAGGAAATGGTGAAGTGCCGGATGAGATCGCTCGGGTGCGTGCCGTGCACGGGTGGAATCCGATCCGATGCCGATACAGTCCCCAAGATCATCGAGGAGATGATCTCGTTTCGTCGCTCGGAGCGTGAAAACCGCGTTATCGATCATGACGAAGAGGGCTCGATGGAACTCAAGAAGCGGGAGGGATATTTCTGATGTCCACAACGAGGCCCGAGTCAGCTCGCTCGGCTCCGACGTCAGTGTCGCCCGCCGCTGCCACGGGAATTGCCGGTTCGCTCACCCGAAACTCCGAACTGCTGCGATTTTCGACCGCGGGAAGTGTGGACGATGGCAAATCGACGCTCATTGGCCGCCTACTCTACGATAGCCAATCGGTTTTCGAGGATCAGCTGGCCTCGGTGAGAAAGAGCAAGATCAATCGGTCGAGTGGTCCGATCGATTTTTCGCTTTTAACCGACGGCCTGCGGGCCGAGCGCGAGCAGGGAATCACCATCGACGTTGCCTACCGCTATTTCGCGACGCCCCGACGCAAGTTCATCATTGCAGACACGCCCGGCCACGAGCAGTACACACGCAACATGGCCACCGGCGCCTCGACCGCTGAGGCGGCCGTTGTTCTGATGGATGCCACAAAGGGTGTTCTGCGGCAGTCACGCCGTCATGCCTTTATCGCCCATTTGCTCGGCGTCGAGCACATCATCGCTGCTGTGAACAAGATGGATCTGGTGGCGTTTTCCGAGGAAGTCTTCGAGCGCATCGCGGCGGACTTTCGCGCCTTCGCCGATCAGTTGGGAATCGGCGACGTGTACACCGTTCCGGTGAGCGCGCTAGAGGGCGACAACGTGGTGCGGCCAAGCAAACGCATGCCCTGGTTTGAAGGCCCTGCCTTGCTGGAATACCTGGAGACGATTCCGGTCGATCGTAAATCCACCCAAGTGCCGTTGCGCTTGCCGGTGCAGTATGTGATTCGGCCAGATGCGAGCTTTCGCGGGTTCGCTGGCCAGCTCGTGTCGGGCGAACTCGGCCCGGGAATGCCCGTTATGGCCCTGCCGTCTCGCGTGAAGACGCACATCCAATCGCTGGTCGCGTTTGAGACGGAAATGGAGTCCGCCACTTCGGGCGATTCCATCACCATCACCCTAGCGGATGAAATCGATCTGAGCCGCGGCGACATGCTCGTCGACCCTCAACACGTGCCCTTGGTGGGCACGGAATTACAAGCGATGGTTGTCTGGATGCATTCCGAACCGCTCGATCCCCACAAAATCTATCTTTTGAAGCACACCACGCGCACGGTACGTGCTCGCGTTCATCAGATTCGTCATCGCGTCGACATCAACACGCTCGAGCACGTGCCGGCCACGAAACTGGACATGAACGATATCGCTGCCGTCGACGTAAAAACGACACTTCCCCTGTTTTTCGATCCGTACCGTCTGAACCGCTCGACCGGCAGCTTCATCCTGATCGATCCCTTGACGAATGCCACGGTCGGTGCCGGCATCATTGAGCGCGCGATTGACCACGGCCAAGGAGTGCGCCCCGGCGCGACAGGCCACCGCAAGCGCACCACTAGAGACGAGCGCCTGCTGCGCTACGGACATCCCTCAGCGGCCATCTGGCTCAAAGGCCGGCCGCACGTGGCCGAATTGATCGAGCGCATGCTGTTTGACGAAGGCTGGCACGTCCAGCTCGCCGGCCCGAATGACTTTTTGGCGCACGAGCTGGCGACTGTCGCGAAAGCGTACCGCTCCTCCGGCCACATTACCATCTTCTCGCCACTGGACGATGGCACGGATCAAAAGCAGATCGTCCGCGCGATATTCGGTCCAGACTCCTTTTTCCATGTGCGGATCGATGATAAGACTGACGAAGAAGCTGCCCAGAAAATTGTGGGCATTCTGCGCAAATGGCGCGACACCCACTCCGACAAGGGAAAAAACAAGCCGTGACGACGCCCCTGCTCACCGAAGAATTTGAGAGCCTCTCGGTGGATCGAATCATCGACCGACTGCTCGCCGAGCACGCTTCGGCCGCGGCACGGGGCTCCTTCTGCATCACTTGCAGCTTTCAGGCTGAAGACATGATCGTGCTCGATTTCCTGCGGCGGCGACTCCCGCGCATTCCCGTGCTGTTTCTCGACACGGGCTATCACTTCGCCGAAACCTACGCCTATCGCGACCGCATGGCCAGCGCTTGGAATTTGAACCTTCAGAATCTCTCTGCGAAGCAGTCGGTTGCCGAGCAGGAGGCCCAGTTTGGAATTTTGAACCGCACCGATCCCGCTCGCTGCTGCCATCTTCGAAAAGTCGAGCCACTATTCGGAGCGCTCGAGGCTTTCGACGTTTGGTTCACGGGGCTGCGCCGCGAGCAATCCCCTACGCGCAAGAATCTGAAAGTCATCGAGCATCACGAACTTCCCAGCGGCAAGAAACTTCTGAAGGTGAATCCTCTGGCGGCGTGGACCTGGGGCCAAGTCTGGAAATACACGGCCGAACACGCGATCGATTCTCTGCCGCTTTACGACTTCGGCTATCGCAGCATCGGGTGCGAACCCTGCACTGCGATTCCGGCCGAAGGAGCGGATGCACGCTCGGGGAGATGGGGAGGCCGGAAACTCGAGTGCGGAATTCACACGGAGTCGAGGCGGGAGGATGAATGAACCTCCTCATCGGGCTTGCCATCGCGCTCGCTGTGGGGCTAACGGGCATTGGCGGCGGCAGTTTCACCGTTCCGGCCCTCGTTCTCCTGGTTGGCATGCCTGCTGAAACGTCGGTCGGCACGGCCTTCGTTTTTGCAGGTGTCCTCAGGCTGGTGGCAGCACCCTTTTATCTAGCGGGACGTCACGTGCACTGGCGATATCTGTGGCTTCTCACGCAGGGTGCGGTACCAGGGCTTTTGGTAGGGACGTACGCGCTTCGATGGCTCAGCCATGGCTCCAATAGCCCGATCATCGTCATTCTGCTAGGAATGCTGCTGACCGCATCCTCCAGCATCACGTTCATTCCGGCGGCGCAAAACCGCACTTTCACGAAGAAGAATTCGCGCTGGCTGCCGTGGCTCGCACTGCCCATCGGCGTGGAGGCGGGATTTTCTTCCGCCGGTGCCGGTGCTCTTGGGACGGTGCTTCTGCTCAACTATTCCGAGATGACGCCACCGGAGGTAGTCGGCACCGACATTTTATTTGGCCTCGTGTTGGCTGTGCTCGGAAGTGCTTTCCACTGGAAGTTCGGGTCGATCAGCAGCCGCGTCCTCATTCAGCTACTCGAGGGCGGATTGCCCGGGGTCATCATCGGCTGCCTGTTCGCGCGTCGCGTGCCGGCTCGAAAACTGAAGCTTGCGATCGCCACGATCGCCATCTTTGCGGGGCTTCAACTCATCTACAGCGGCTCACGCAGCTTGTGGGGAAGATCTTCTCTCAGAGCGGCCATGGCGGCCGACCGTTCTCGTCCCTATTTGACGAGGCACTGCTGAGGACTCTAGAAAATGATTACTGTCCTCCTGATTTGCCCGTTGCTTTTCCCAACTCCTGCTCGATCTCGCGGGCCATTTTTAGGTGATCCTCGAGCGTTGGCAGGGTCTGCAGGGCGAAATTCTTGATCGCTTGATTCTGACCTCTCGTTGCTTCCTGCTTAAAGGCAGTGACGTCATTCTGATGATCGCGGACCATATCCCGAGCGTAAGCACGGTCAAAGGCCTCTCCGGAAAGCTCGGAGAGCCGGTCATAGGCTTTCTGATTCTTCTTGCTGAGTTCGGTCGGCAGCTTGACCTTCTCGCGCAAGGCGACATCCTTCAGCTGTTCGTTGGCCTTCGAGTGATCCTCGACCATTCGCTTCCCAAAGCTTTTCACAGCATCGCTTGACCCTTTTTCTTCTGCCAGCTGGCCGAGCTTGACCTCGACCAAACCGCCCTGAGCTGCATCCTTCACGAAGTCTTCGTCGCTGAAGACGCTTTCAGGGGTGGGCACGGGCTGATTCTGCATGCTGGGGTTGGGGTTCAGACCTGGCGAGGGCTGCCCCTGCGGATACTGTCCTTGCGGCGAATTCATGCCCTGACCGTAAAGCAGTGCCGCCACGAACAAAGCCAGGCCGACTGCTGCTGACCGCTGAGCGATTCTTCCGAGCAGATCGTCTTTCATAGCACTGGTCCTCCCGAGCCTAGCCTAGGGTAGCAGCTGCGTACGGACAATCCAGTAGTTTTGGTAGGGCTCTTGGGGCGAGCGGGTACCCCTTAGGGAGTGTTTCTCGGTCGGGATCGATGGGTGCAGAAACTGGCGTCGTTAGATGTCGAAACCAAGCTGCAGCTTGGCGGCTTCCGACATGCGGGCCGGTCCCCAGGGCGGATCGAATACGATTTCGACGTGAACTTCTTTCACGCCGGGAAGCTGGGCAAGTTTATTTTCCACGTCGGCTTTGAGAACGTTGCCCATTCCGCAGCCTGGCGCGGTCATCGACATTTTGATGTCGATGCGGCGGCCACCGCCTGCGAGCGGCTCGGTGACGCAGGAATAGATCAAGCCGAGATCCGCGATATTGACCGGAATTTCGGGATCGTACACCGTCTTCAGTTCATCCCAGACCATCTGCTCGCTGAACTCGCGTTGTTCAGAAGCGGCAGACTGCACAGGAGCAGGCGGTTTGAGGCCCAGCGCGTCCGCGTTCCTCACATCGATACGGAATAGGCCATAGTCGCTGGCGACTGTGTAGCTGCTGCCGAGGAATTGCATCACACGCACCCCTGCGCCGGCCGGAAGCTTGGCTGGCGCGCCACTCGGGATCTCAATCGCGTCGCATTCCCGGCTGAGCGTGATATGTCCGCCTGTCGTCATCGCCTTGATTTGCAAACTACTCCGTGGTTGTTTCTTGCTTGCCTTCGAGCGCAGCCTGCAGCGTATGCCAGGCCAGCGTCGCACATTTCACCCGGGCCGGAAATTCCGAGACACCAGAAAAGACGGTTAGTTTTCCCAATTCCGCATCGCCGTTGGAGTGTCCCAGACCCGTGACAAGCTTGTGAAAGCTCTCAAAGAGTTTTTCCGCTTCGGCCACAGATTTGCCTTTCACGCTTTGGGTCATCATCGATGCGGATGCTTTGGAAATGGCGCAGCCAGAGCCCTGAAAGCTGACGTCACGAATGGAGTCACCGTCCAGGGTCAGGTAGACGGTGAAGCGATCGCCGCACAGCGGATTGAAACCCTCGGCCTTGCGGTTCGAAGCAGGTGATTCGCGATAGTTCCGCGGGGCCTTGCTGTGTTCAAGGATCACGTCCTGATACAGATCGCGGAGGTCGGACATCACGCGAACACCTCTCGCACCTTCTCGATTCCCCGCACCAGTCGATCCACTTCCTCTTTCGTGTTGTAGAGCGCGAAGGAAGCCCGCGCCGTGGCCTCGACTCCAAAGTGTTGCATCACGGGCTGCGAGCAGTGGTGGCCGGTGCGAATGGCGATCCCCTCCTGATCAAGGATTGTGCCAATATCGTGCGGGTGAATGTTTTCGAGCGTGAACGAAAGCACGCTGGCCTTCTCTTTCGCCGTACCGATCACACGCAGGCCTGGAATCGCCGCAACGGCGCTCGTGGCGTAACCGAGGACGGCGCCTTCGTGCGCGCCGACGTTATCTATTCCGAGACTGCTTACGTAGCGGAGAGCTGCACCGAGGCCGATGACGCCCGCGATATCCGGCGTGCCTGCTTCAAATTTGTAGGGCAGGCGGTTGTAAACGGTTTTTCCCAATGTCACGGACATGATCATGTCGCCACCGCCCTGATATGGCGGCATTTTATCGAGCAGCGCGCTCTTGCCGTACAGGACGCCGATTCCTGTGGGACCGTAGAGTTTATGTCCGGAGAAGGTGTAGAAATCGCAGCCGAGCGCCTGCACGTCGACTTGCAGATGTGGCACTGCCTGTGCCCCATCGACCAGCACGGGCACGTTCCAGCCGTGCGCCATTTCCACGATGCGGCGGATCGGATTGATGGTGCCGAGTGCGTTGGAAACGTGCGTAATCGCGACCAGCCTCGTCTTGGAGTTGAGCATGCGCGAGAATCGGTCGAGGTCTAATTCGCCCGCATCATTGATGGGCGCCGCACGCAGTGTGGCACCGCGCTCATCACAAAGAATCTGCCACGGAACGATGTTCGAGTGATGCTCCATTTCGGAGATCAGAATCTCGTCGCCGGCTTCGAGGTGAGGGCGCCCGTAGCTGTGGGCCACAAGATTAATCCCTTCTGTCGTCCCGCGAACGAAGATGATTTCCTTGGAATCTGCGGCATTCAGAAACTGTTGTGCAGTCTTGCGGACCGCCTCGTAGTCACTCGTTGCCCGCTCGGAAAGGTAGTGCACGCCGCGGTGAACATTCGAGTTGATTTCCTCATAGTAGCGGGAAATCGTTTCAATCACCGTGCGGGGCTTCTGACTGGTAGCGGCGTTGTCTAGATAAACGAGCGGCTTGCCATGCACCTTTCGTTCGAGAATGGGAAAATCGGCGCGAACCCGCGCGAGGTCGAATCCCGAGCTGGAAACGGTCTTGGCCCCCATACTCATGATGCTGGCTCCTGATGCCTCCAGGCACCACTCTGGTAACCCAATTCGTGCTGTATGAGATTCTCTACGAAGCTGTGCGCCAGACCCGTCCTCATTCGATCGAGGCATTCACTGGCGAACGCAAAGAGCAAAAGGCGGCGTGCCGACGCTTCGTCAATGCCGCGCGAGCGCAAATAGAAAAGGGCGTTTTCTTCAATCTGGCCGATGGTGGCGCCGTGCGTGCACTTGACGTCGTCGGCGTAGATTTCAAGTTGCGGCTTCGTATCGATCTGAGCGGTATCGGAAAGCAGCAGGTTGCGGTTGGTCTGCTTGGCATCGGTCTTCTGAGCGTTTTTGTGAACGATGATCCTGCCGTGAAAGACGCCGTGAGCATGTCCGTCGAGGATTCCGTTGTAGAACTGGCGGCTACTCGAATGGGGGCTGGCATGCTCGACGAGCATGTAATTGTCCAAATGCTGGTGATGACGGCCCAGGAAGAGGCCGTTGATCAGGCACTCGCCACCCTCCCCTGCTAGCACCGGATGCACGTTGTTCCGAACCAGCGCGCCGCCGGCCAGCACAGAATGTGAGGCGACGTCGGCCGTTCGGCCCTGCTGAATGCGAAGCGTCGAAACATTGAAGGCTTGCTCATCCTCGCGCTCGATCATGTAATGAGAGATCACACTGTGATCGCCGGCAATGAGCTCCGTGGCCGTATTGCACAGCACCCTTTCGCCGCGGCCGAGCGAAATGTAGTCCTCGATGATGGTGATCTGGCTATCTTCGCCGGCGACGATCAAGTTGCGAGGGTGGCTCACGACCGGGGCCTCGTGAGCGGTCGAGATAAACAGCAGATGAATCGGCGCTTCGACGACCGCTCCCTTCGGCACGTCTACGTAGGCACCGTCTTCTAAAAACGCTGTGTTCAAAGCCGAAAAGGGGTCCCGTTGGATATCGAGATAGCGACCCAAGTAGGGCTCGACGGCCCCGGGATCTTTCGCTATTGCGGCGGCGAGGCTTCCGACTCGTACGCCCTTTGGCAAATTAGACGAGGAAGAAAGCGACGCGGCCCAACGGCCGTCGACGAAAACAAGCTCCGAAGCGGCTCCAGCGAGATGATAGGCGGACACCTCGGCTGGCGATGGCCAGTGGTGGCCATTGCGCAGGAGACGAAAGGGCGTTTGTGCGATTGTCGAAAGATTCGTAAACCGCCAATCCTCATCGCGCAGGGTAGGGAAACCGGTCTCACCGAAGCGCGCAAAGCCCTGCTGGCGGAGCTGGCGCAGCCAGGAAGGCTCACGGGCAGCGGATTTCTCAAGCCCGCTGAAGTGTTGGGCGTAATTTTGAAGAGCCTGTGCGGTCGTTGCCAACGTGATGTCCCTCACTGCCCGATTCAGGCTGGGCTCGCCCCGCGCCAAGCGGACTCGACGGCGGCGTAACCTTGCTCCTCCAACTGCAATGCCAGCTCCGGCCCGCCCGAGCGGACGATCCGGCCATCCACCAATACATGCACAAAGTCCGGAACGATATGGTTCAGCAGGCGCTGATAGTGCGTGACGACAAGAATCGCACGCTCGGGACTGCGCATCTGATTGACGCCGTGCGCCACGATCTTAAGTGCGTCGATGTCCAGGCCCGAGTCCGTTTCGTCGAGAATGGCAAGCCGTGGTTCGAGCACAGCCATCTGTAGAATCTCGTTGCGCTTTTTCTCGCCGCCTGAAAAGGCCTCGTTCACGGAGCGATTCACAAACTTTTCGTCCATGTCCAGCAGCTTCATCTTCTCGCGGAGCTTGGGAAGAAAATCCATCGCGTCCATTTCATCTTCTCCGCGGTATTTGCGGATGGCGTTGACCGCAGAGCGCAAAAAG
The DNA here is from genome assembly GCA_964407845.1 of uncultured Acidobacteriaceae bacterium. Taxonomy (GTDB): domain Bacteria; phylum Acidobacteriota; class Terriglobia; order Acidiferrales; family UBA7541; genus Palsa-295. The sequence goes on from CAYOXF010000104.1 coordinate 55,566, forward strand.
TAGGCGTTGCTAATCCCGGGAATCTCAACCGGATACTGAAACGCCAGAAATAGGCCCTCGCAGGCAGCCTCCTCGGCTTTCATTGCCAGCAGGTCTTTGCCGTTGAACAGGACTGTGCCGGCCGTGATTTCGTAAGTCTCACGGCGGGCCAGCACCTGTGCGAGAGTGCTCTTGCCGGAACCGTTGGGGCCCATGATGGAGTGGACCTCGCCGGCATTCAGTGCGAGAGTAACGCCCTTGAGAATCTCGTTGCCATCCACCCGGGCATGTAGATTTTTGATCTCGAGCAAGCTCATCCGTCTTTGCTGTCATCCTTTCTTTTGAGCATCTAGCGCATTTCTTGGATCGCCCCGAGGCGATTCGAGATGGGCTTATCCGACACTTCCTTCGAGGCTGACGCTCAGCAGCTTTTGCGCCTCGACAGCGAACTCCATCGGTAGCTCCCGGAAGACTCGTTTGCAGAAGCCGTTTACGATCATCGAAACGGCATCTTCGGCCTTCAGCCCCCGCTGCCGCAGATAGAAAAGCTGATCCTCGCCGATTTTGGACGTGGAAGCCTCATGCTCCATGCGCGCCGTCGCATTCTTCACTTCGATATAGGGGAAGGTATGCGCGCCGCACTGGTCACCGATCAGAAGCGAATCGCATTGTGTGTAGTTTCGTGCGCCGGTGGCTCCTTTCATGATCGCCACCTGCCCGCGATAGGTGTTCTGACCGTGGCCAGCAGAGATACCTTTCGACACGATCGTGCTGCGGGTGTTCTTGCCGATGTGAAGCATTTTGGTGCCCGTGTCGGCCTGCTGATAGTTATTGGTGAGCGCCACCGAGTAGAATTCACCCACGGCATTTTCACCTTGCAGAATGCAGCTTGGATACTTCCAGGTGATCGCGGAACCAGTCTCCACCTGCGTCCAGGAGATCTTCGAGTTCCTGCCGCGGCACGCGCCCCGCTTCGTGACGAAATTGTAGATTCCACCCTTACCGTTCTTGTCGCCAGGATACCAGTTTTGCACGGTCGAGTACTTGATCTGGGCATCGTCGAGTGCGATTAGCTCGACGACGGCCGCGTGGAGCTGATTTTCGTCGCGAATCGGAGCCGTGCAACCTTCCAGATAGCTGACGTACGCCCCTTGGTCCGCAATGATCAACGTGCGTTCGAATTGTCCGGTCTCCGCCGCGTTGATGCGGAAGTAGGTTGAAAGTTCCATCGGGCAGCGTACGCCCTGGGGCACGTAGACGAATGATCCATCGCTAAAAACGGCTGAGTTGAGCGTCGCAAAGAAGTTATCGGTGTAGGGAACGACGCTGCCAAGATACTTTTTCACGAGATCGGGATGATTCTGAATCGCTTCGGAGAACGAACAGAAGATGACTCCTGCCTCGGCCAGCTTTTCCTTGAACGTTGTGGCAACCGAAACACTGTCGAAGACCGCGTCCACGGCGACACCTGCCAGCATTTTCTGCTCTGCGAGTGGGATGCCCAGCTTTTCGTAGGTCCTCAAAATCTCGGGATCCAGCTCGTCCAAGCTCTTTAGAACGGGCTTCTTTTTCGGTGCCGAGTAGTAGGAAATCCCCTGATAATCGATCGGCGGGTAGTGAACATTGGCCCACTTCGGCTCGGCTTCGGATTTGTGAAGCGTTTCCCAGTGTCGGTACGCCCGGAGCCGCCATTCCAGCATGAACTCCGGCTCCTGCTTTTTACTGGAGATGAGACGAATGATGTCTTCGTTCAGACCTTTCGGAGCACGGTCTTCGTCGATGCTTGTGACGAAACCCCACTTGTACTCCCGTTGGGCCAATTCTCGGATGGCGTCAGTATTTGAACTCATTGAATCCTCTCGGAGGCGATGGTCGGCACAACTCGCCCTCGTGTGTCCCGGATGGGAGTGAGTTGCAAGGGATGCGCCAGATCAAAAAGCGTCACTTTTTCAAGCACGCCTCGGATGGCTTGATTGATGATCTGCTGATTGCTCTTGATCGGGCAGCCGGACTCCAAGTTGCACAACCCGCTCACCTCCGTACTGCATTCAGTGAGCGCCATGGGCCCCTCCATCGCGGCGATGATCTCCAAAACCGAGATTTCTTCCGGATGCCGCGCCAGAACATATCCGCCCCGGATCCCACGATGGGAGACCAATAGGCCTCTTTGCAACAGCTTCTTGAGAAGCTTGCTGACGGTGGAAAGAGGTAGACGAGATTCCTGGGCGAGGTCGCGCGCCGTCCGGAGCGGAGCACCCTGGTTTCGGGCGATACAGGTCATGAGGACCAGCCCGTAGTCCGTTAATTTTCCTAGCCTTACCATCCTGAAGCCCCAGCTCCTCAATACAGGACCAATCCAGTACGGTTTTCATTCTATCAGCCTCGTAACGCTGATAGCAAGTCCCTTTCTGCTTCCGGCGTCGGAGCGACTTCAGAAGCGTCTGGTGTATAGTCTGGCTCCGAACAGAAGCGGTCGCTCAGTCGGCGAGCAAGGGGGTGGTCGACGATGAGGCTTCGGATCGGCGTGGGGCGGAGTTCGGGGGTGCTCGTTCTGATGCTCGTTGTGGCCATGCTCGTCCCGGCGCGTCTGCGCGCCGATGACAAGACAACTTCTGGCGAATTTCTCATCGATCCACCGACACTTCTGTCACTCGGTTTCGAATGGCATATCTTGGGTGATGACAATCGCAATGCAAGGGTGGATGTGACGTACCGAAAAAAAGGAGAGCCGCAGTGGCGCCAAGCCCTGCCGCTATTGCGCCTGCAACACGAGTCGGTGCCCGGGGGCACACCGCGCGATGGCGCAGGCCATTATTTCAGCTACGTGGCGCCCAACATGTTCGCCGGCAGCATTTTGAATCTCGAGCCAGGAACGGCCTACGAATGTCATTTTGTTCTCTCCGATCCGGATGGGGTAAAAGGCAAAGCGGAGAGAACGGTTGTGGTAACCACGCGAAAAGAGCCGCAGCCCGCCGAGGGTGGCCACATCTATCACGTCTACCCATTCGGCTATAAGGGAACAAGGCAGGAGCCCGCGTTCACGGGTCTTTTAGCGGCCTATTACATGGGCGCGGATGAATCCGATCACTCGAATGCGTTTCCGCCGCGCGTTCAGCCCGGCGATACGATTCTGGTGCACGCGGGAATTTATCAAGACCACAGGTTCGTTTACGGTGGCTTCGATCGCACGGTGGCAGCCTACGGCACTCCCTTCGATGGCACCTACTATCTGACGCAGAGTGGCCGACCCGATAAACCCATCGTCATCAAAGCCGCGGGCGACGGCGAGGTGATCTTCGATGGCGACGGCTGCCAGAATCTCTTCAACCTTATGGCCGGAAACTACAACTACTTCGAGGGCATCACGGTCCGCAATACGAACGTGGCGTTTCTGCTAGGAATCAAGAACATCGCAGGATCGAGCGGCTTCACGTTGAAGAACTCGCGGATTGAGAATGTCGGCCGCGCCATCGAGGACGATTGGTCGGGCTCGAAGGATTTCTACATTGCCGACAACGTCTTCATCGGCCGTCATGATCCGAACAAATTGCAAAGTTGGTGGACGCCCGCCGTTTGGGCAAAGTTTCCGGGTTATCCGGCGCTGATCACATCCGAGTATGCGATCAAAATCTATGGCCAAGGCCATGTCGTGGCTTACAACTACGTCGCCAATTGGCACGACGGCATCGACATTGCCACGTACGGCGATCCCGACGGCACGCCCGACGAACTCCGGGATCGTGTGCCGATCTCGATCGACTTCTACAACAATGATATTTACAACGTGGCCGACAACTGCATTGAGGCTGATGGCGGTGCGCACAACATCCGTGTGTTCCAGAATCGCTGCTTCAATTCGGCGGGTGGCGCTTTGAGCGCGCAGCCGACTTTTGGCGGGCCGCTCTACTTCTATCGAAATCTCGTTTACGACACGACCACGGGCGGCCCCTTGAAATTGATTGATACGCCGGCGGGAGTACTTATTTATCAGAACACGCTTTTCGGCCAGGGACGCCTAATGGGGCCTGCCTCGAACGTCCACTTCTTGAACAATCTGATTTTGGGCGATGGCTGGGCGGACCCAGTTCTCAATCTGCGGACGTTCACGAACTACTCGACCTCCGATTACAATGGGTTTCGCCCGAACCCAAACGTCGAGGACAGTTTTGAATGGAATTCACCCAAATTCGATGTCTCGTCGGATTACGAGGGCCAGCTGGTGACACGCCATTTCAGCTCGCTCAAGGAATATAGCGAGGTCACGAAGCAGGAGCAGCATAGCGTTGTGGTCGACTACGATGTGTTCGTCAATGTGAAGATGCCGGATAAATCCGATCCGCAGCGCCTCTACAACCCTGAGGATTTCGATTTTCGGCTCAGGCCGGGCTCAGCCGCCGTGGATGCGGGGGTGCTCCTTCCGACCATCAATGACGATTTCACCGGTCGTGCACCGGATCTCGGCGCATACGAGGTTGACCAGCCTTTACCGCATTACGGCCCGCGACGCGCACCCCCTGGCCCATCCGAAGCCTCCTCGCCGCGCTCGGTGACTGGACCACCTCCAATCCGGTAAGGGAAGTCGGCGCTTACTTTGCCAACAACACGTTCACGGCTTTGACGATCACCTCGACTTGATCGCCCTTCTTGATTCCGAGCTCTTCAAGCGATTCGAGCGTCATCACAGAGGACATGCGCGACGGCTGCGAAATGTTGACCTTCACCAGGCACATCAAACTGCCCTTTTTGATCTCCACTACTTCGCCCAAGATGCGATTCCGCGCTCCTATTTTCATCTTTGCTCTCCATGATTTGCCGGACTGTCGCCCGGTCCTAAGAAATTACTCCTTTTTCATCCGGTGACAACGCGGCCAGGGATTGCGACGTCAGACTACGAAAAACCGTCTTGGCCATCGGGAGACCCCCAAATGCGCAACGAACGGGAATGCGCATTAGAGATCGCGGCGACCTTCCATGGCCTTCAGCATAGTGACTTCGTCGGCATACTCCAGATCGGAGCCGACCGGGATGCCCATGGCAATGCGCGTGACCCGAACGCCGAGAGGCTTGATGAGTTTCGAGAGATAGACCGAGGTGGCCTCGCCTTCTGCTGTGGGATTGGTAGCGACGATAATTTCTTCGACAGTGCCACTCTTCAGGCGCTCGATCAGACTCTTGATTTTCAGCTGATCGGGCCCGATGCCTTGTAGCGGAGAGAGGGCGCCGCCAAGCACGTGATAGACGCCGCTGAACTGTCGCGTTTTCTCGATGGCCTGGATATTCGTCGCGTCTTCGACGACACAGATGATGTTTCTGTTGCGCGTTGCGCTCGAGCAGAAAATGCACGGATCGCTGTCGGTGATGTTGTTGCAGATGGAGCATTCCCGAACCCGATCCTTGGCCTCGCGGATCGCGTCGGACAGCGCCAGCGCTTGCGCGCGGTCCACTCGCAGCAAGTAGAACGCAAGGCGCTGGGCCGTTTTCTGTCCGATACCGGGCAGGTGCTTCAATTCGTCGATCAATCGTGTGACCGAGGGTGAAAAATCAGGCATGAATTTCTCAGAGGAGATTATTGCAGAGTCCTGTCCGTTTTGGCCACCGATGAAACGCAACTCCTCTTAGCGCCGTCTAGAGTGGGAGACTTCGATTGCCTGCCCGGTGCGCGAGCGTTACAATCGGCGCTTCGTGGGATCAACAAGGGAACCGACTCTGGAGCTCTTCCACAGCGGAAAGGGAGGAAAGACGGAATGCAAATGAGAAGGGTGCGACCACTCTCAGTGTTATCGATTCTGCTAGCCGCAGTTATGAGTCCTGCTTTCGCGCAGCAAGGCCCCCCGCCGGGAGGGGGACGCCCGGGAGGAGGTGGGCCAATGATGGGACCGCCCCTGCAGCTGTCTAGCTCAGCATTCGGCGATGGGACGATGATTCCCGACAAATACACCTGCGCGCCAGGCGGAGCCATGACCCAACCAGCGAACATGACTTCGCCACCTCTGGCGTGGGTCAACGCGCCGGCGGGTACGCAGAGTTTCGTTCTGCTCTTGCATGATCCTGATGCGCACGCAAGAAAAGCCTTTAACGACATCACCCACTGGATGATCTTCAATATTCCCGGAGACGCTACGTCGCTGCCCGAAGGTGTCAAGGCGGACTCGACCGTGGGCGTGCAAGCGGCCAACATCACGGGCCAGCCCATGTTCTTCGGTCCCTGCGCACCCCCGGGCCCTTCGCACCATTACACATTCGAGCTCTTCGCGCTGGACACGAAGCTGGATCTACCGAAGGGCGCAAGCCGCGATGACGTGCAGAAGGCTATGGACGGCCATGTGCTGACGGGCACGGTGTTGATCGGACTGTTTCACCGCACCAGCATGGGACCGCCGCCACAACACTAAGGCCCCTGTTTTCAGGAAAAGGCGGAGCTGTGGCTCCGCCTTTTCTTTCTGGGAATCGGAACTCAACGGAACGCCTCAGTTATAAGGGGTTGGGGAAATCGGCGGGTGCATTTAAAGCTGTTTCTAGAATAGACCGGGGATTTTCATACCCATGATGCCGGACATGCCGCCGGTGAGGTCCTTCATCTGTCGCGACAGCTCTTCATCCACGCGACGGTTGGCCTCGTTCACGGCCGCGAGCATCAACTCCTGCAGCATCTCTTGATCTTTGCTCTTGAAGATTTCCGGTTCGATGCGCAACTCGGTCAGCTGCTTCTGTCCGTTCATCTTCACTGTGATCATCCCGCCGCCGGCCGACGCCTCGACACTGATTTCGCCGATGCGCTTTTCAAGAGTCTCCTGCACTTGCCGGAACTGCGCGAGCATTTGCTGCAGGGCTTTTACTTCCATGCGCTATTCCTCGCCGGGGCGTTTGACCCTGGAAATCTGACCGCCGAATTTCTCGAGCATTGCCCGAACGATCGGATCCTCTTCAAAACGGGCCCGCAACTCACCGCTGCGAGCTCCTCGTGGCTCCAGTTTAACACAGACGCGCAAAGGCTGACCGAAGACTTGATTGACGACTGTGCGCAAACGCTCCATTGCCTCGCGCGGAAGCATTTCCGTAAGCGTGCGATTCTCGGTCGCGAAAAAAATGCGAAACTCTCCGGCTTCCGCCTCGCAACGCGTGGCCTGTTCGAGAAACGACGACAGCAGTCGCGAATTCTGCAAAGCGCTTTTGACGGCATCGAATTGCGCTCGAGCCAAACCGCTTGCGGGATCCTCCGCAGCGCGGGCGACAATGCGAGGAGGCGAGGCGGGAACCGGGACCGCCGCTGCGGCGCGTGTGACCGGAGCCGAGTTCGGGTCCGACGTCGGCGCCATGCGAACGGCAGCGCCCGCAGAAGAGGACGCGGCCGACGGTGTTGAGCGCGTGCCGGACGCGGGAGTGGCAGAGGCAGAGTGCGCAGACTTTGCCGAGCGATGCTCGCCGCGGAGCTCGCGGATGGCCTCTTCTAGAGGCACAAGCCTCTGGGCGTTGATCATTTTCAACAAGCCGAGCTCAAGGTGCAGGCGTTGATTGGGCTTGCGTCGTAGGTCGTCGTCAGTAGCAAGAAGAATGTTAAAAAAACGAGTGAGGTCCTCTTCGCTAAACCACGCGGCCTGCTCGGCAAGGCGCGGACGTTCGTCCTCCGGCGCGGCAATTAACTCGGAGCTGGCACTCGACACGCGCGCGACCAGCAAATTGCGCACGTGGCGAATCGCTTCGCGACAGAAGTGCTGCAGGTTCTGGCCCTCGGTGATGAGGCGATGAACCAGCGAGAAGGCGCGTTCCGAGGATTGAGCTGCGATCGCGTTCACGAGTTCGTCGAGACAGCTCTCGGCGACAATCCCAAGCAGTTCCCGCACCTGCCCGTCGCTGATCGTTTCGCCGGCGTACGCGATCGCCTGTTCGAGCAGGGAGAGTCCGTCGCGGAGACTGCCTTCCGCTGCACGCGCAAGCACAGCGACGGCACCGGAATCGATCTGGAGATTTTCTGCCTTTGCGATTCTCTCGATCTGCGCAGATATCTCACGGAACGTCAGCAAGCGAAACTGAAAAAGCTGGGCGCGGGACTTAATGGTCTCGACGAGATCTTCGGCGCGAGTGGTGGCAAGGATGAACACCACGCGCTCGGGAGGTTCCTCAAGGGTTTTGAGCAGCGCATTCGAGGCTTCGTCAGTCAGCTGATGAGCTTCGTCGAGGATGATGACTTTGTAGCGCGCAGCTGCCGGCGCGTAGCGGACCATTTCCCGCAACTCGCGGATCTGTTCGATGCCGCGGTTCGATGCCGCATCGATTTCGAGAACATCGAGCGAGGTCCCTGCAGAGATCTCGCGGCAGGAATCGCAGGTGTTGTCGGGCTGCGGCGTCGGTCCCTTCGCGCAGTTGAGGCCTTTTGCGAGAATGCGCGCGGCCGTTGTCTTTCCGACTCCGCGCACCCCCGAGAAAACGTAGGCATGAGCGACGCGATTTGATTCGATCGCGTTGGCGAGCGTCCGCGTAACGTGTTGCTGGCCGACAATCTCGGCGAATGTTTGGGGTCGGTATTTGCGCGCGATGACTTTGTAACTCATTCGAAACCGCTCTGTCTCGCCCGATACCGCAGAGCTACGGCCTTGGATAGGAACTTCGGGTACTCCGCGGCACACGAAGCTGATCCGCTACCGTTGCTCCCTTCCGGGCCTGGCGGGGTTTGCGGAGAATCGTTGCACAGAGCCCGAAGTTCCGCCGATGGCGGCACGCAGCAGCAAATCTTCCTTTGCCGCGACCGCTTCGCGAGTCTAGCACAGCGCTTTCAACGGTGAAAGCGGAGCAGTGGAACGAAAAAATTGAAGAGGACGAGCAGAAAAGAAAAGCAGCGATGGACGGTACCGTTTCTGACGACACCGGACCAACCGGGGCGAGCTCCGGCACGAGGGCGCTCGTGAGGTCCGCCAAGGAGATCTCTTGTTAGGCCGCGGCCCTAGCGACACACCAGAGAT
>CAYOXF010000105.1:0-16308 GCA_964407845.1 uncultured Acidobacteriaceae bacterium
TTTCGCGCAGAAGATGCAGGATCTGTTCGCCGGTGGCGCTGTCGAGATTGCCGGTGGGCTCGTCGGCGAGCAGGATGGAAGGTCGATTCACCAGGGCGCGCGCAAGCGCCGTGCGTTGCTGTTCGCCGCCGGAAAGCTCGCTGGGACGGTGGGTGAGTCGGGCCGTGAGGTGCACTCGTTCGATGGCCTCACGAACGCGCGCCTTGCGTTCTTCGTGGTCGACCTCGGCAAGGCGGAGTGGGAGCTCGACATTTTCTTCGAGGGTCATCCGAGGCAGCAGGTTAAAGGCTTGAAAAACGATGCCGATCGTGTGGCTGCGGTGTTTTGCGAGTTCCTCCGATCGCATCTCCGCCAAATTCCGGCCCTCGGCGAAGATGGCCCCGGATGTGGGGCGATCGAGGCCCGCCATCAGATTGAGTAAAGTTGACTTGCCCGAGCCGGAACTGCCGAGCAGGGCCACGAATTCGCCCGCGCGGATTTCTACGCTGACGTCATCGACGGCGCGAACCAGCGTCTCGCCCATCTGATAGTGCCGAGCGACCCGGTCGCTTTGAATCGCCATGGCCTTGTTATTCGTCACGATCCACTTTCCATGTTACTACGCGTTGAGGTGGTTCGCTGTTTCTGGCGCCCGCCGAATCCGGCTCCGCCTCGGCTATAATCATGTGCTTTGTGGTGAGCGAGCGACCGATTGGCATGGGCCGGCTGCCAATGTCGGTCAAAGGGAGAGAGATGGCAGTCCTTGTCACAGGTGGCACCGGGTACATCGGAAGCGTCACGGTGGAGCAGTTGGGCTTGAAGGGTGAGTCGGTGGTCGTGCTGGACGATCTTTTCCGAGGGCATCGCTCGGCCATCGCTTCTGACGTTCCCTTCTATCAAGGCCGTGCCGGCGATCGCGGTATCCTTAAGAAAATCCTGAGCGAGCATAAGGTCGAGGCGTGCGTCCATTTTGCGGCGCTGGCCTACGTTGGCGAGTCGGTTCAGCAGCCAGCCAAGTACTTCGAGAATAATGTGGAGCAAGGCGTCGCGCTGATCACGACGCTGCTCGATGCCGGGGTTCGCTCGATCGTGTTTTCGTCCACCTGCGCAACCTACGGCGAGCCGGAGAAGATTCCGATTTCCGAAGACGCCCCGCAATGGCCGACGAATCCGTATGGATGGACAAAACTCGCCTTGGAAAGGATGCTGGAATCATTCGACCAAGCCCACGGAGTGAAGTTTGTCGCGCTGCGCTACTTTAATGCGGCGGGGGCTACGGAACGCTGCGGCGAACACCACGAGCCGGAATCGCATCTGGTTCCCAACGTTCTGAAGGCAGCCTCGGGGCAAATTCCGGTACTGTCGGTATTCGGCAAGAATTATCCGACGCCGGACGGCACCGCCATCCGCGATTTCGTTCATGTGTCTGATCTCGCCGACGCGCATGTTCTCGCTTTGGATCATCTTCGAAGAGGTGGCGCCTCAGATTTCATCAATCTGGGAACCGGGCATGGCTATTCCGTGATGGAGGTGATCGAAAGCGGGCAAGGCGTGACGGGTCGTCACATTCCGATGCGCATCGAGCCGCCCAGGCCAGGCGATCCGGCAAGGTTGGTCGCGGACGCCTCGCGGGCCGCGAAGGTGCTTGGCTGGAAGCCGAGGAAATCGGACCTGGCGACGATCCTTCGCTCGCAGTGGGAGTGGCAGCAGAGACATCCGAACGGCTATGCCAAAGGATGAGTAGCGAAGACCGAGAAGCAGGGGAGAGAGGATACCTCCCCCCTGTCAGAAGGGCTCGGTTGGGTCTACCGCGTCTGACCGTTGTGCTTTTTGGCGTAGATATTCTTGGAGGCGTTGTTCTGGCGCTGATTGAGCGCAGCCTTATCCGCCCCGGTCAGCTTTCCGCCGTTTGCCGCGCGCATCGAAGCATCCTCGTGGTTGATGCTTTGCTGTTGCCGCTCGAGCTTCGCTGTTTCTCCAGCAGTGAGCTGCCCGCTCTTAATGCCTTGCGCGATGCGGTCCTGTTGATTCTCGCGACGCTGGCCAACCTCGTTGTTGCCGTAGTGGGCCGTGTTCGCGTTGTGCTTGTCGTCATAGATTCGATTGGACAAATGGTTCTGCTGGTTGTTGAGCTTGGCGCGGTCAGCCGCCGTGAGGTGGCCGTCGTCGGTCGAGCGCATGTTGCTCTCTTCTTTATTGAGTGAGGCTTCGCTCGTCTCCAGCCGTTTGGTTTCGCCGGCGGTCAACTGTCCACTCTGAACCCCGTTCGCAATGCGCTCCTGCTGATTGTCCTTGCGCTGTGCAATCGAAGGATCGGTGTTCGACTGTTGTGCAAATAGAGGTGAAACGGCCAAAGCAAGCAGGGCCGCGCCGCTGAAAATAAGTGCCTTTGTCTTCATGATCATTCCCCTCTCTGTCGGTAGGGTTCTTATAAGTGCCGGCTCCGCCACTGTTGAAAGAAGCCGTACTCAATTGAACCCATGATCGCAACCAAAGTTTCACGCTGGAGCATCGGATCGCTATCCCTTTGGCACTCAGTTGATTGGGAAGCCCCTTCCGAGGCTGTGGTTCTTCACGACTTGTGATCGAGTCTAAAGAGACAGGAGAGAAACTGCATCTTGGCCATCCGTACAGGTGTTGCCTTTGGGTTAAGCCCCCTCGCCAGGGAATCGGTTGGCTTGCTTCGGGAAGGTCTGCGCCTATCACTAGGGACGCAGGGCAAAGTGTGTATAATCTCTCGGGTTTGGAACCGCATCGCGTTTGCCGATGCGGCGGATCAAAATTTACATTGCCAACGAGGCACCGCGGACGCTCATAGTGTGGGGGTAGCGGCTGGGTGTGCCCGGGAAGATAGAAATCCATGAGACGACTGTTTGTTCAGTCACTTTCCGTCCTTCTGTTCCTGTCTTGCTTGATGGCGAGCAGGAGTTCAGCGTCCGTCCAGATCGGGATCATGCCAGTGGCTACGGCCACCCTGGTGGCTCCGGAAATCCAAGTGGATCGGATCGCAGCGCTCGAACAGGCCACTGCCGACGCCAAGGGCTCGGCGGACAACTCCTGGATGCTGGCCAGCTCCGCCCTGGTGCTTCTGATGACGGGGCCGGGGTTGGCTCTGTTCTACGCTGGCTTGGTGCGCCGGAAAAACGTGCTCGGCACGATGATGCAGAGCTTCGCGATGATGGCGGTGATCACAGTGATCTGGGCGGTTGTCGGTTACAGCCTCGCCTTTGGATCGGGGAACGGCTTCGTGGGAGGATTCGACCACATGTTCCTGCGGGGAGTGGGGGCACAGCCCGATCCAGCTTACTCGCCCACGATTCCGGTCGAGACTTATATGATTTTTCAACTGATGTTTGCGATCATCACGCCGGCACTCATTACCGGAGCGTTCGCGGAGCGAATGAAATTCAGCGCCATGCTGGCGTTTCTCTTTCTATGGTCCCTGCTCGTCTATGATCCGATGGCGCACATGGTGTGGGGCAAGGGTGGATTGCTGAACGCGTCGTCGACTGGGCGGTTTCCCACTCTGGACTTTGCCGGTGGCACCGTTGTCCATATCACCTCCGGCGTTTCTGCGCTCGTCTGTGCGCTCTATCTGGGCAAACGTTTGGGTTATCCGAACCAGCCCATGCCACCGCACAGCATGGTCATCAGCTTCATCGGAGCGTGTCTGCTGTGGGTCGGTTGGTTCGGATTTAACGCCGGTAGCGCTTTGTCGGCTGGCGGACTTGCAACGAGCGCATTCGTAGCGACGCACTTCGGCGCAGCGGCGGCGGTAATCGGTTGGAGCGGAGCGGAGTGGCTTGCGAGAGGGAAGCCGAGTGCGCTAGGCGCCATCTCGGGATCGGTCGCAGGCCTGGTGGCCATCACGCCTGCGTCCGGATTCGTAAGTCCGATGTCGGCTCTGGTGATCGGGGGTATCGCCGGAATCGTATGCTTTGGGATGACGACATATATTAAATCGCGTTTCGGCTATGATGATTCACTCGACGCGTTTGGCGTCCATGGAGCGGGAGGAACGGTCGGAGCCTTGCTGACGGGTGTGTTTGCATCGAGCGTCATCAATCCGATCTTCAAGGATGCAGGGGGAAAGGTTCTGCCTTCCGGCGCGATCCAGGGCAACTTTCATCAGATCTTGAATCAACTCGTTGGTATTGCGATCGCCTGGGTGCTCGCGATCGTCGGCACGCTGATCATTCTCAAGATTGTCGACCTGGCGATCGGTTTGCGCATTTCAGCCGAGCACGAAAGCGAAGGACTGGACCTAACTCAGCACGGCGAAGAGGGCTACCACTGGGGCACGTCCACATAGCGGTCAGAGGGATTTGGGCGTACCCTCTTCCGGGCACTAGCGGCAGACTTTGGCGGCTGAGGCGGATGAACATGATGAAGATCGAAGCAATTATTCAGACATCGAAGATCGATCCGGTGAAAGACGCGCTCCACGAAATCGGAGTGGAAGGCATGACGGTGCTCGAGGCCCGCGGACATGGTCGGCAGAAGGGTCATACGGAGTTCTACCGCGGCCGGGAGTATACGGTCGATCTAATCCCGAAAATCAAGATTGAGCTCGTCGTCGCCGATGAGAGGGTGGAGCAAGTCGTGCAGACGATCGCGTCGGCGGCGCGCACTGGCAAAATCGGGGATGGCAAGATATTTCTCTCCAAGATCGACGACGCCATTCGGATTCGCAACGACGAGCGCGGTGACAGTGCGCTCTAGGTTGCCCCAGCAAGGTGATTCGGTGACGGCCGAAGCCCCGCGGAGCTTTCAGCGAGCCGGGACGCCAGAGGAACGGATACCCAGACGAGAATGGTCGCAAACCCACTACTGGGCAAGGATTTGCGCGATTTCTACACAGCGGAATCGACACGCGTGCGCGAGGAATTTTCCGCTCGCCGCGATGGCCGGGCCGCCGTCCATGGCCGCACTGCGCTCGTAGATTCGGTCGCGCACCGCCTCTGGAAAGAATTGGTCTCCCCTGATCTGGAGAGCCCACGCGGCTTTGCTCTGCTCGCCTTGGGAGGATATGGGCGGCGGTGGCTGTTTCCGTTTTCAGACATCGACATTCTTTTTCTTCATGACGGGGGAGAGTCAGACTCCGAGCTAAGGAATCGCGTACGGGTTTTCTCCCAGGAGATGTGGGATCTGCGGCTCAAGCTAAGTCCTGCGAGCCGCACGCTCAGCGAATGCGAAAAGTTTGATCCCGGCAATGTCGAATTTGCGATCTCCTTGCTGGATTGCCGCTGTCTGGCAGGCGATCAAAATCTGTTCGCACGACTGCACGACCACATCATCCCGAAAGTTGTGGCGCGCGAGTCACGAGCGATCGTTCAAAAGCTGACAGACCTCACCCGCGCGCGCTACAACAAGTTTGGTAACACCGTTTTTCACCTGGAACCGAACGTCAAGGACGGCCCGGGCGGGCTGCGCGACTACAATCTCGCGCTCTGGCTTGCATTGATTGCCGCGATGGAAGAGCAGAACGTTTGGCCTGAGGAAAAAACGCTTCTTCCGCCGTGGCTCCGGCAGAGGTTTGATGACGCTCTCGATTTTCTGATGTCGGTTCGCTGCTTTTTGCATTTTCGTCACGGCCGCGACGACAATACGCTGGTGTGGGCCATGCAGGACGAAGCGGCAGCCGCGAGAGTCGGCGTGCCAGATGACGCGCCGCTGACGGCTTCGGAGTGGATGCGGAATTACTTCAGTCGTGCGCGGCTGATTCATCGTGTAGCAGAACAGCTGCTCGACGAGTTTCCGGCGGCGCGCCCGTCGCTCTATCGCCAGTTTCAAACTCTCAGGTCGCGGCTGTCGAACGCTGAGTTTGCCGTGGTGGATGGCAGGATTTTCTTGCAGCGGCAAGAGGCGCTCGGCGACCCTGAGCTACCTTTGCGTATGTTTCGATTCATGGCGCGGCACGGCCTGAGTCTCAGCTCCGCCACGGAACACCAGATGGAGCAGAACCTGCCGGCGCTGACCGCCGCGCCTCCCAAGGGCGGGGAGCTGTGGCATTACCTGCAGGAAATCCTGCTTGCGCCGCACGCCGCAGATGCACTCCGGACGATGCATTCTCTTCGATTGCTCACCCTGCTCCTACCGGAATTCCAGGTGATCGATTCGCTGGTGATAAGGGATTTCTCGCACCGGTTCACGGTCGATGAGCACTCCTTCGTGGCCATTGAGAACCTCCATGCCTTGCGGAAATCGCAATCGAAGTGGGATCAGGGCTATGCAGAGCTCCTCGATGAGTTGGAGCAGCCAGAACTGCTCTATCTGGCTCTGCTGCTGCACGATACTGGCAAAGCTACAAAACCAACCGACCATATCGCGGGAAGCCTCGAAATCGCGGAGCGCTGCCTCGTGCGCCTCGATCTGGAGCCCTCGGATCGGGAAACGGTCCTTTTCCTGATCAAACACCACCTGGACATGGGTTCCGCGCTGCGGAGGGACATCTTCGCTCCGGAAACAATCGCTCAAATCGCGGAAACGATGGGCACATCCGAGCGGCTGAAGATGCTTTGCCTGTTCACCTATGCGGATGTGAAGGCGGTTAATCCGGAAGCACTGACGCCGTGGAAAGCCGAAAACATGTGGCAGCTCTACATCGGTGCGGCAAACGCACTGATGCGGAGCGCCGATCGGCGTTTTCATGGGGACGTCGAAGAGGAAGTGATGGCTCATCTGCGGACCCTCATGCCCGCCGCTGGGGCCCGGCTCGATGCCTTCCTCGACGGCTTGCCGCGTCGCTACCTCCGCACCCAGGCAGCCAGCGACGTCATCCGTCACATGGAAATGGCGAACCGACTCGAGCAGGACCCGGTGCAGGTCGAGTTAACGCGAGGGCGTCATTGGTACGAGTTGACGCTGGTCACGCGCGACCGTCCGTTCCTGTTTGCCAAGCTGGTGGGCACGCTGGCTGCGTGGGGAATGAACATCGTGAAGGCAACCGCATTTTCAAACGGTGCCGGGGTGGTTGTGGACACGCTCTACTTCACAGACCGATTTCGGACACTCGAACTGAATCTCCCGGAGTGGGAGCGCTTCAAAACAAGCGTCCACGATGTCTTGATGGGAAAGGCCGATCTCGATCGCATGCTTCGTGACCGGCTGAAGTCGGAAAAGAAAACCCCGCCCAAAATGAAGGTCGATACGCGCATCGAGATCGACGATGAGTGTTCGGAGCAAAGTACTTTGATTGAAGTGATCACGCAGGACCAACCCGGCTTGCTCTACCGGATCAGCTCCTTATTTGCGCGCGAGAACTGCAACATCGAAATTGCCATCATCGAGACCGAAAGCCAGACAGCCATCGACGCGTTTTACCTCACTTCCCAGGGAGCGAAGCTGGCTCCCGGGCATCAGGAACGCCTTCGACACGAACTGTTGACCGAACTCGCGAACAAGTAGCGAGGACGCCTGGGTATTCTGAAAGCCGGTCGCTTCCCCCACGCGTAGTATGATTGTGGATGGGGCGGGAGGATACGCATGGTCGTCAAACGCCAGGGGGATTTGACCTACGCGGACGTTACGCCACGAGGCCTGTACATGGGCCGACGCAATTTTCTGCTAGGCTTACTCGGAACCTACGGTGCTGTGGCGACATGGAAAAGGCTGCCGAGTTGGCTGGCGGGACCAGCTACGGGCTCCGTTCCCGTGCCTCTGAGCGGCGTGGCTAAGAGTCCTTTCAGCACCACTGAAAAGGTGACGCCGGAAAGCGATGTGACCACATACAACAATTTCTATGAGTTCGGCACGGCGAAGGACGACCCCTCGCGAAATGCGAAAAATTTTATAACTTCGCCGTGGACCGTTTCGGTCGAAGGCGAAGTTGCCAAGCCCCGAAAATTCACGATGGACGAAATTCTGAAGCTGGCACCTCTTGAGGAAAGGATCTATCGACACCGGTGCGTTGAGACGTGGTCCATCGTCGTGCCATGGATCGGTTATTCCTTCAGCAATCTCGTCAACGTCGTCGAGCCAACGCCCAAAGCAAAGTACGTAGCCTTCGAGAGCTATTATCAGCCGAAGCAGATGCCGCTCGGAACGCAAGCGGGAATCCAACTGCCTTACCTTGAGGGGCTGCGGCTGGATGAAGCCATGAATCCCCTCACGCTGCTTTGCGTGGGCATGTACGGTGAGACGCTGCCGAATCAAGACGGCGCTCCCGTGCGCATGGTCATTCCCTGGAAATACGGGTTTAAGAGCGCGAAATCGCTTGTAAGAATTCGCTTCGTCAAGGATCAACCACCCACGACTTGGAACATGTATACGGGCCTTAACGGGCTGCCGGAATACGGCTTTTACGCAAACGTGAACCCCAACGTAGATCATCCGCGCTGGAGCCAGGCCAAGGAGCGCCGCTTGGGCGAGTTCTTTAAGCGGCCCACGCTGATGTTTAACGGCTACGGCGATCAAGTGGCCAGCCTCTATGCAGGCATGGACTTGCGCAAGTACTTCTAAGCTATGTCGTGAACAAGATCCTGACCAGCAAATGGACGAAAGTCGTCGTCTTCCTGCTGTGCCTCGTCCCGTTCGGACGTCTGGTTTGGCGCGTGGTCGATGCGCTGTGGCAGGGACTCCCGCTGGAGACCTACTTAACCGCCAATCCGATTGAATTTATCACCCACAGAACCGGCGACTGGTTGCTCAGGTTCATTGTTATTACCCTTACCATCACGCCGGCGCGCAAGCTTTTTAAACTGCCGCAGCTGATCCGCTTCCGGCGCATGCTGGGTCTGTTCGCCTTCTTCTACGGCTGCCTGCATTTCTTGACCTGGATGGTGCTTGACAAGTTCTTCGATTGGCGAGACATGTGGGCAGATGTGCACAAGCGCCCATTCATCACCATTGGCTTTCTTGGCTTTATGCTGATGATTCCCCTTGCCATCACCTCGACCGCAGGTTGGATTCGCCGCCTCGGTGGCAAGCGGTGGCAGATGCTGCATCGCGCCATCTACGTGACAGCCGTCGCCGGCGTCATTCACTACTACTGGCTGGTTAAATCGGACGTTCGCAAGCCGATCGAATACGGATTCCTCGTCGGACTGCTGCTCCTGTGGAGGTTAGGGGGCTCGGTGATCGGACGGCACAAACAGGTCGCCTCCGGCAGAGCGGGGCGTCCCGAGCCGACAACCGCTGAATCCGCCTAGAGATCTCTGGCAACTCCCGCCGTCTAACGGTAGGGTACTGGCTGGTATCACATATATCGGGAGGCGCGTTTGCCCAAAACATCGCGGAGGTTCGCCTTTTCAGGAATCGACCCCATCCGCTTCCGCCTCCTGTGCGGCTGCGCCCTGGCGCTGTGGTTGCTTCTGTCTGCTGCCATGGCCCGGGGTCAGACCTCGCCTTCGCCCCCCTGTCCACCCAAGACGCACGTTGACAACGTCACAGATGCCTATGGAAGCGTAAGCGTCACAGATCCCTATCGCTGGCTGGAAGATCAAAACAGTCCCGAAACAAGAGCGTGGATTGACGCTGAAGATCACTGCACCGACGCGGCGCTCAAAAACATTCCAGGCCGCCAAGCGCTTCATGCTCGTATTGCAAGTCTGTATCGCACCGACGTGTACTCAGCACCCATGGAGCGCGCCGGGCGGTACTTCTTCACGAAGAGGACAGCCGAACAGGATTTGTCGCTGATCTATATGCGCCGTGGCCGGACGGGTGCGGAGGAAGTACTGATTGATCCCCTCGGCTGGAGCAAGGATCATTCAGCAAGCGCGGCGATTGAGGAGGTGAGCCGCGACGGCAAGTTCCTGTTCTACGACCGACGCGAAGGTGGTCAGGACGAAGTGACCGTGCACGTGCTGAATGTGGATTCCCGCCACGACTTGCCGGACGTTCTGCCTTCTGCTGTGTATTTCTCGGTGGCACCTACGCCCGACGACCGAGGCGTTTATTACACAAAAACCACTGCCGATGGGCCACGAGCGTACTACCACGCGATAGGAACCGACGCGGCCCAGGACAAGATGATTTACGGAGCGGGTCTCGGGACAGATCGAATCCTTTCTGCACTTCTATCCGATGATGGCCGGTATCTGGTCTATACCGTTTTCCATGGTTCGGGTTCGGAACAAACGGAGCTGTACATTCAGAACGTCCAGGACCATGGGCCCATTGTTACCGTTGTGAACGACATCGCCTCGCAGTTCGACGCTTCCTTTGGTGGGACCACGCTCTACATTCGCACGAACTGGAAAGCACCCGATTGGCACGTGTATGCAACCGATCCGGCTTCTCCGTCGCGGGAATACTGGCATGAGGTGGTGGCTGAAACGCACGACACCCTCAGCGATTTTGGTCCGATTGGCGGGAAGCTAGTCGCCGAATACCTCCACAATGCCACGTCCGAAATTGTGATCTCTGATCGAGATGGCAAGAACCCGAAGCCGATCGCACTCCCGGCACTCGGGTCCACAGAGATTTCAGGCCGATGGGAGTCGCCCGAGATTTTTTACGCATTCACGAGCTTCAACTACCCGACCACAAATTTCGTGTACGACATTTCCACGGATCGTTCGTCGGTGTGGTCCAAAATCGATGTGCCGATCGATCCCAGTGCGTTTGAGACAGAGCAGGTCTGGTACAACTCGAAGGACGGGACCCGCGTGTCGATGTTTCTGTTTCACAAAAAAGGCCTCCCACGCAACGGAGAGAATCCGATTTTGCTGTTTGGATACGGAGGTTTTGACGTTGTCTACCCGCTCGCCTACCAGCCCGCGGTCATTGCGTGGGCCGAGCGGGGCGGCATCTACGCCATGGCGAACATTCGCGGCGGCGGGGAATATGGCGAACAGTGGCATCGCGCAGGAATGTTCGAAAAGAAACAGAATGTCTTCGATGATTTCATTGCCGCGGCGGAATACCTGATTGCCAATCGGTACACAAACTCCCGCAAGCTTGCGATTCGAGGTGGCAGCAACGGAGGGCTGCTGGTAGGTGCGGCGCTGACCGAGCGGCCCGATTTGTTCCAGGCCGTTGTTTGCGAATACCCCTTGCTCGATATGCTTCGCTATCAGAAATTCCTACACGGTCCGTATTGGATCTCCGAGTACGGAACGTCGGACAACCCGGAGCAGTTCGGATACCTATACAAGTATTCGCCCTACCAGAACGTGAAACAGGGAACAAAGTACCCCAGCGTGCTGTTTGTCACTGGAGACGGAGACACGCGCGTTGCGCCGTTGCACGCCAGGAAGATGACAGCCCTTCTGCAGGCTGCGACTGGCTCGGACCGGCCGATTTTGCTTCTTTATGATACGAAGTCTGGCCATTCTGGCGGGCGCCCGCTCAACAAGACGATCGATGAGGAGACAGACATCCTCGGCTACCTTCTGTGGCAACTCGACGTGACCAACTCCTAGCTTCCCATGGTTGTACGGTACCTCTCGGACAGGGGGAGCTGTCGAGCAGTACCCTGTCCTTTATTTGACCTTCCAAACGAAGCCACGACAGCAATGGCTAGGTACGATTGTGTGTATTCATTCCTAGGAGCGCATCTTGAAACGTTGGGTGACCGGTTCGACGTGTGGAATCCTGCTGGTGGCGCTGAGCGCCTGCTCGGGGTTTGTTGTTGGAGGGAAAAGCGTTGCTCCCACGATTACGACCCAACCAACGAATCAGAGTGTGACGGCGGGCCAGACCGTTACGTTTTCCGTCGTGGCAGCTGGGACCGCGCCGCTGAGCTATCAATGGCAGAACGCCGCGACGAACTCGAACATTTCCGGGGCCACCTCTTCTACCTATTCGATCGCCAACACAACGACAGCGCAAAGTGGCATGCAATTTCGTGTCGTGGTCAGTAACGGCGTGAACCCGCCTGCGACGAGCAATATTGTCACGTTGACAGTGAATGCCGCGTCGGGGGCCCCGTTGATTACGACCCAGCCGACCAGCGAGACCGTGACGGCGGGCCAGACCGCTACATTTTCCGTCGTGGCAGCTGGGACGGCGCCGCCGAGCTATCAATGGCAGAACGCCGCGACGAACGGGAACATTTCCGGGGCCACCTCTTCTACCTATTCGATCGCCAACACAACGACAGCGCAAAGTGGCATGCAATTTCGTGTCGTGGTCAGTAACGGCGTGAACCCGCCTGCCACCAGCAACACCGTTACGCTTACCGTCAATCCCGCTGCGAGCCCCTCGAACATTACAGTTCTCACCTATCACAACGACGTCGGCCGAACGGGGCTGAATCCGAATGAGACCATCCTGACGACGTCGAACGTCAACTCCAATCAATTTGGACTCCTGGGAACGATCTCGGTGGATGGTCCGGTGGATGCCGAGCCGCTCTACGTGGGCGGCATGACGATTAACGGTGCGACTCACAACGTCTTGTTCGTTGTCACAGAAAGCGATTCGGTCTATGCATTCGATGCCGACACGCTCACCCAGCTCTGGCATAACGCCGTGCTGAACAACACCGGCGAATCGCCCAGCGATGACCACGGATGCAGTCAAGTGGAGCCCACCATTGGCATCACCGCAACGCCCGTCATCGATCTCAGCGCAGGGCCGAACGGCACAATTTTTGTTGTGGCGATGTCGAAGGATACAGGTGGCAACTACCATCAACGATTGCACGCCCTTGACCTCACGACCGGTCTTGATCGGATGGCCGCCACCGACATCGAGGCCACCGGATTTGTGCCGGGTCAGTATGAGGAGCGATCCGGATTGCTGTTGTTAAACGGCGTTATCTATCTGGCTTGGACCTCCCATTGCGACGGCGGTTCCTATAACGCCTGGGTCATGGGATACAGCGAGTCCTCGCTTCAGCAGGTGAGCGCCCTCAATCTCACTCCCAACGGTGGAGGAGGAGGGATCTGGATGGCCGGTGACGGCCTGGCGGCCGACTCCTCCGGCAACATCTATCTGCTTGACGGAAATGGCACGTTCGATACGAATCTCAGCAACGGATTCCCGACCAACGGCGACTACGGTAACGGCTTCCTCAAACTTTCTACGGCGACCAATACGCTCTCGGTGGCGGATTATTTTGAGGAGTTTGACACGGTCAGTCAATCGAACAGCGATCAGGATCTTGGCTCCGGAGGGGTACTCCTGCTTCCGGACATGACCGACGCAAATGGCCAGACGCGCCATTTGGCGGTTGGCGCGGGGAAAGCGGACCTCACTCGGAGCGGGAATCCGGTGATGCTGTTCGTGGTAGATCGCGACAATATGGGCAAGTTTAGCTCCAGCAGCGACAGCGGAATCTATCAGGAGCTCAGCGGCGCATTGCTGGCAGGCAATGGGGTGTGGTCCGCCCCTGCCTACTTCAATAACACGCTCTACTACGGCGCGGTCAATGACAGTGTCAAAGCGTTTGCCATCACACAAGCCAAAGTGGCGGCAACGGCGTCTTCCCAGAGTCCCGATACGTTTGGTTATCCCGGCACGACGCCAAGTATTTCGGCAAACGGGACGGCGGACGGCATTGTGTGGGCCATCGAAAACGGGGGAGGCGCAAACGCCCTTCATGCCTACGATGCGGCGAACCTCAACACGGAACTGTTCAATGGCGCCTTTTCTGGAAATTCGAGCACCAAGTTTGTGACGCCGTTGATTGCAAACGGAAAAGTCTACATCGGAACAGGCTCACCCAACAGCAACACCCCCGGCACGGTGGTGGTGTTTGGGCTAACGAATCAGGGAGCACGACTCATCAGAAGACCTTTAACAACGCCCCATCATCGCTGGGAAAGACTCCCCAAGCCACCCCATCCGGGTAGCAGCACTCCGGGCTAATGATTCACTCCTGGTCGGGGTGCTCGCCGAGGCGGTCGTTTTCCTCGCCGGCCTCGAGCGAGCGAATGCACAGATCCGTCCCGCTCGCGCTGCACTGATAGATCTGGTAAGCGGGAAGGTCTCGCGGCTGGACGATATATCCTCCCTGTTCCACATCAACCGCCTGATCGTAGTCGCTTAGCACGTAAGGATTCCCCGGCAAGGCACGAACCCGGAAGAGCGCCGAACCTGGCTCATAGTTTCCGTAGCTGAAGCACCGGCCGACGCAAGCGCGGTCGATGATGTGTTGAACCAACACCCGCGAGCCACGCGGTGGGAGAATCGTTCCCATCACGCGCTGATTTGGAGGCAGCGCGCTCACGAGTTCGACGATCTGCGACTCCATTTTGTTCACGACCGAAGTGTCCTGATACAAGAATGAGAAAAAAACGGCCGCGATGGCGACAGACGCCGCGAGATGCCATTTGCTCGGTCGCATCACACCGAGCAGGCAGCAGCCCACAGCCGCGGAGACGGAGGTCAGTCGTTCGGTTAGAAGCGCAGCCGCGGCGATCGGCGGCGGGAAAGCCACGGCTTCCGGCAACAAGACAACGGCGACTTGGGTTAGCAGGTAGAGCTCGAGCGGAAGGGCGTAATTCCTCCACGCTCTATGCTCGTGGCGGCGACGGACGACGTCCACTGCGAGGGCAAGGAGAGCGAAAATCAGTAGAGCACGCGCGACGAAACGATAACGCTCTCCGAAAAGCACAAGTTGGTCGGCGCCGTTGAACGAGTAAAATGGTCTCGCCGCGGCGGTGACGTGATACTGCCGAACGAGAAAAAAATCGAGCAGCCCGATCGCGGCAACCGCCATTACAAACAGGATGAGGTGACCTCGTCTTCGGACATTTTCGTGGATCGAGACGTAAACGCCTGCACCGAGCAGCCAAAGCAGACCCAGCGGATGAGCCAGGAAAACCAACGGCGCGATCGCCACGCCGGCCCACCGCTCCCAGCCCGTCGCGCGCCACAAGATCGCTAGGCTGAAGAAAGACAGGCCCAGCGAGAGGTAATAATTGAAAAAGCCGAGGTGAAAGGTCCATCCGTATGTCACTAAAGCGATGACCGGCGTCAAAAACCAGGGTGGTCGTCGCGCGGCCGCACAAACGAGCGCAAATACCCCCCAGAAGAAGATCCAAACGGCCATCGAGACGACGATCTTCTCGGCGGTGTGCAATCCGAGAAAAGCTCCCCATCCGCTCAGGAGCAGGTCAAACAGCACATTGGTGTCGAGCGGCGCAATCCACAGGCCGGGAGCTTCCCCGTGGCGAATCAACTGCACCAGCCAGGCATTGTAGAGATGGCTGCCGAGGTCGTCCGAGATGATTTCGTGGTGCCAGAAGCAAGGCGTCAGAATGAGGGCGGAGATGGCTAGGATGCGGGGCCAGTCGTCGTGCACGACTCGCCTCAGGGCGAGCCACAAGGACGCCTGCGGTTGCTCGCAACGAGTGTCATCCATCTTGACGGCTTAAATGGGCATTACCGCCCGTTGGGATTCGGGGACGGACTAGATCCGCCGGGGCGCTTTCGCTCGGAAGGATCCCAGTCTTCTGGAGGAAAAGCAATCCGCCAGAACAGCGGGGAGGGTTCGCTAAACTCAACGCCTACTTCCGTTTTTCCGCTTTCTTTTTGACCCAGGAAGGTCACCTTACAGGGGAGCTCTTCCGCGGTCTTCGAGTTGACGATGGCGATCTCTTGCAGGCGCTTAACCTGCGCGGCTAGCCGAAAGACGCAACCATGTGCATTCACCGAAATCGTGTGCGTTTGTTCCTGAAATGGCTGGCTGGTCTTGCCTCGAACGAGGATGGGCATGGCAATGTTGACCCGGTGTGAACGCCGGCGTTCCGATCCGGCTTCGTTGGGCGCCGGGGCCCTCATATCCGCCATGGACATCTCCTCAACTGATGCTTGGGAAACGTGAGCGACGCTGACCAGGTGCGGGCGGCCTCGAGATGGCCGCAAGCTATGACGATTCTACCTTGAAGCAACGTCGGTGTTTGGCAAAGTCGATGCTGAGCGGCTCAATCAGTCAATACAGGACGCCGAAGCGGAGGCACTTTCTGAGTGATGTTTAAGGTTCTCGTGCGGGGTGTATTGCCGTAGACAAGAAAAAGGCGGATCAGCGATTGCTGGTCCGCCTTCCTGTGACTAGAGGCTGGTGACGTTCGCAGCCTGCAGGCCTTTCGGGCCGCGGGTGACTTCGAATTCAACCGCTTGGCCTTCGTTCAGCGACTTATACCCCTCGGCCTGAATGGCAGAGAAGTGGACGAAAACGTCCTCGCCGGACTGGCGCTGGATGAACCCATAGCCCTTGCTGGCATTGAACCACTTCACAGTTCCTTGTTCTCTCACTGATGTACTCACTTTGTGTTTGAGCTATTTGTGCTTCTCGACCGCCTCCAGCCGTAAAGCAAAAGGGGCCACGAGTTTGTACTCGCAGCCCCTTCAAACGAATCTAAAGGTGTTACAAGAGCAACAAACGCAACTTAACGATAGCACGCTTTCCCACGACAGGCCAGCCAAATCTTACCG
>CAYOXF010000106.1:0-59457 GCA_964407845.1 uncultured Acidobacteriaceae bacterium
TTCACCTGCGAGTTCTGCGACATCATCACTCTCTACGGACGCCGCCCGAGAACGAAGTCGCCAGCACAATTGATCGGAGAGCTCGACGCCCTTTTTCAACTCGGCTGGCGCAAAGAGATCTTCATTGTCGACGACAATTTCATCGGAAACCACAAAGCCGCTGGGGAGCTCGCTCGGGAGCTGGAGCGGTGGCAGCGCCAAAAGAAGTATCCATTCGGTTTTTTTACCGAAGCCTCCATGGACCTTGCTTCACGGCCAGAGCTTTTGGATGACATGGTCAAAGCAAACTTTACCCGTGTCTTTATCGGGATCGAAACGCCCTCGGCGGAGTCGCTAAAGGAATCGAAAAAATTTCAGAACCTCCGTCGAGATGCCTTGGAGTGCATCCGCTCGATTCAAGACAAGGGGCTTTGGGTAATGGGAGGCTTCATCGTCGGTTTTGACAGTGACCAAGCGGACATCTTTGACCGACAGATCGAGTTCATCGAACGGGCGGCCATTCCTTGGGCGATGGCAGGGGTCCTACAGGCCATACCCACCACGCCGTTGTATGAAAGGATGACAAGAGAGGGTCGCCTAATTCAAGACCGCGCGGTATTCACCAATTTCACTCCACCGAACTTCCGAACCGTCTTGCCTCTGCCCGAACTGCTCAAAGGTGTTCGACGCATGCTGCTGAGACTTTACGACCCGCCCCAATTCTACGAACGTGCCCTCGCATCGCTCGAACGCTGGCAGGTTCGCGCCGAACAGAGAGCACCGGTGCTTTCTTTCCTGTATCAGTTAAGGGTGCTTTTCAAATCTATTTGGCGCCAAGGGTTGCTGTCCGGGTACCGCCAGGCTTATTGGCGCTTTCTGGTGCGGCTCCTTCGGCGCTGGGGCCTCCATCCGCAGAAAAGGCGCCTTGGCTTCGAGTTGGCGCTTTCAGGCCACCATTTCATTCGCTACGCAAAGAGTGTCGCCGAGACTCTGGAAGGTGAGAGCTGCGGAGCGGCGCATTCGAGCGATCTGGAGCTCCTGTGCCAAACAGACCTTGAAGCAGCGAATCTGGCGCAGGTTGGGACCGGCCGGGGATAGGTGTAGTTCGGCTCGCCTAGATTGTTCGTGTAACGCTGAGCGGGCACGACGCGTCTGTTCAACGAGGTCAGACTTCCAGCCTGACCTTGGCGGAATGCTCGGATCTTTCAGTAGTCGTCAGCAAGGATGGTCTTTTCAGTCGAAGGAGATAAAATGAGGAAAAACTTTGTTGGGATCGTGTGGCTGTGCTTGGTACTTCTCTCACTGGCTTCGGCTGCTTCGGCGCAGGATGCCAAGGTCGCTGGTTCGTGGGATCTCAGCTCTCCGGGCCGTGAGGGCAATGTCATGACTCAAACGCTGACCCTACAGCAGGATGGCACCAAGCTCACGGGCACGCTGAAGGGCCAACGGGGAGAAGCACCTGTAACCGGCACCATCAGCGGGAATAACATCAGCTTTTCTGTAACCCGCAGCACACCGAATGGCGACATCAAGATCGACTACACGGGCACGGTCAACGGAGACGCAATGAAGGGCACGTTTACAGTGATGGGTAATAGTCGGGACTGGAGCGCAAAACGATCGGCGGGAAGCTGATGTCGCGCCGCTGGCTTTTGCCTAAGGGATCGCTGGCCGCCGCCAGAGCTTCGGTGCGATCGCATAGTTGAGTTGCACGACGACGATGAAGGCGATGCTCCAATAGGTGCTGAAAACGCAGAGTAGGACACCCAAGGCGTAAAGTGCTTGGGCGATGAGGATGCGGCGCTGGATGGCGGAGAAAACGTCGAGGGCTATGTCGCTCTTCATAAGGCCCAGTTCCTTCGCACAGTTCCAACTGAAGTACAGCGACCCACCCGCAAGAACAATGTTGAGCCAATAGGTAAGGAGCGCGATTCGGTACGCCATGAATTGTGCAAGAAGCATGGTCGAAAAAGGCATGATCGAGACGGAGAACAGAAAGATCATGTGAATCCACGCAAGACTCCGATGCCCACGAACGAGATGGTTGAGCTGCGTCTGTTGCCCGACCCAGAAAATGCCGAGGGTCATGAAGCTCATCGCGTACATGACCAGCCGAGGCGCGAGTGCCACGAGCGCCCGCCACAGATCGCGCTCGGCGTGTACGGCTTCGAGGGCGGGAACTCGCAGGTCCAGCACCAGGAGCGTCATTGCAACGGCAAAAATGCCGTCGCTTAGCGCCGCCAGGCGTTCGATGCTCTGTCCAGCAATTCGGTCATATGGGGTGGTCACCCGCCGAAGCCTACCATCAGACTTCGGTCTTCGAAACCGGAGAAATAGCTGCGGCTCGGCACTACCAAAGCAGTTTCAAACCAAACTGCATCTGCCGGGCAGAGGTCGATGTGCTGGTGATGCTGCCCGCCGCAGGCTTGGGCACGGGAGTGTTCCCTGTAACGGTTGCGACAATCAGGTTCGGACTGTTGAAGTTCGCGCGATTCAGGATATTGAAGAATTCGGCTCGGATGGGAGGTGGAGGCGTTCTCGCATATGACACTGACAGTATGGGCCGACGGAATTGCCAGGGAAAGAGGGACAAAGGGCGGCCGAGGTCTCAAAGCGGCGACTTTGGGACTGCTACGCACAGAGGAAGCTGGATGTCCAGCTCCCTCTGCGCGCATCGAGCAATCTAAGGTAGGTAGTAGCGGAGCGACGTAAAGAACATGCTTTCGTCCGCGTGCGGCTGGCCGTTAGTGGTGTAGGTGATGCCACTCACGGTACCGGTTCCTACACCACGCCAAGTGTTGCGCACATAGTAGGAATACTGCCCGCCAAACTGGACCCTTCCCTTCGAACCCTGGTAGAAGCGATACCAGAAACCAGCGGTGCCCTCGATGAGGTTCCGGGTGTCGCCCGTGCAGTTCTGTAGCGCTCCGGGAATAAAGCCATTGGAACCAGCGACCCCTGTAGGTACGCCTGTGCTTGTGGATGTGGACTGCGCCGCAAACGGCAAAACCTCTGTTAGGCAGCCATAGTTGGCAAAGCCTGTGGCTCCGTACCCTTCGGTACCGACTGTGGCCCCCGCCGTCTTTGCGTACTGAGTTCGAGTGGCATATTCCCCGCCAGCGTAGAGGTAGATATCGAGCTTCGGCGTGGGATGGAATTGCAGCGTGCCAAGCGCCTGATAGCTGAGAATCATGGCCAAGGTGCCATCAAGAAAGGGATTGGTAACTGAGTACCGTGTAGTTACATCCGACAATCCCACCGAGCCGTAGCGACCCATGCCGTTGCCGCCGAGCGCGTGAATGCCCAGATCGACCTTTTTGGAGAAAAGCGCCCATCGGGCGTTTGCACCCAAGCCAGTGGCATGGTCTGAGTCGTTGAAGGCGCTAAACGTCGATGTCGCTAGGCCTCCGCATCCGGCGATGGTCTTTGCTTGTGTCACGCACGGAAAGACACGATCGCGGAACTGGCCGAATACCCCCAACACCTCGTAGTGTCCGAACCCAGGTTCCCAAACGCCCTTTACAATGATGTCGGGAGAGGGGTTGAACTGGTAGTTGCCCAGTGGGTTGTAAAGGCCGCCGCTGGTTCCAAACGCGCCAAGGAGGAAGTTGTTAAAGGTCGTCGCGCCAACCACTGCAGTGCTCGTGGTTCCGCCGGCGGCTGGCACCGTCACGAGCGTTCCATTCAAGGCTGCTGCCGAGCATGTCGCCACGCTACCAGCCACGTTCGGATTGGCTGGAGCGCAGGTAGCAGTTGGGTTGCCGTGAACGGTCAGCGTGGCTTGCGGATCTTCTATGGCGAAGCCCAACCAAATCTTGTTGTTAAAGTTCTTCGTCACACGAAAAGCGTATTGCCGCGCCCAGCTAAAGCCAGCTTCGTACTGCGCATCGATGGTTAGCGGTAACGCCTCGGTGCGATTGTCCATGCCGTGCAACGTTTCGGTGACCAGGCTCCACATCTGACCGCCCGTAACCGTCCAGCCGTTGTCCCAAGCGGCCTGGGCCCAGAACTGCCGTTGGCGCATCGTGTAGCTGTTGCTCTGATTGTTATTGGAAGTCGTGCCTGCCGAGAGGAAATCCATTTCGTAATAACCACCGATTTTCACGTCACTGAGCTTGCCTTCGGCCAGCATGCTGATGCGGGACTGCCGGCCGCTGCCATAGAATTCAGTCATTTTCGATTGCGAAGCTCCCGGCAGCGGGACGGAGTTAAAGGGCGTGTTGACGTCCGCGCCGATTGCTTTGTTCCGCCAGACCGTTTCTGCCGCGAAGAAGCCGCCCGGCGTGAGCGAAACGCCTTTGAAGCGAATGGAGAGGGGCTCCTCTGGGTTCTTCTCTTGCGCGGGCGCTCCTGTCACAGCACCTGTAACCGGCCCAATGGCAGGTGAGGGACTGGCCGCCGGGTCTGCCGGCTCGGCTGCGACGGTTTCTCCAGCGCCCTTCGCAGCGCGGAGCTCCTGTTCGAGCATCTCCATCTTCTGTTGCTGCTCCTGAAGCTGCTTCGTTTGGGACTCCAAAAGCTCGCGGACTTCCTGCAGCTCACTCTCCAACTCCGCGCTGGACGTCTCCGCCTTCGGAGCCGGACCAGCCTTTGATTCGGCCGTCGAATTGCTTGGCTGGGTCGCCGCACTGGAAGCGCTTGTCGCCTCCCCGGCTGCCCGACTGTCGTTTTCGCCCGGTCGAGCTGCTCTCGCCAGGATCGGCGAAGCAGCCAAGCAAAGAGCAACAATACTTGTAGCAAGTGCTCGCATTCCTTCCTCCTTAAATTGAGCTGTGAAACACCGGCAACTGCCCGCATTCACAAAGGGGCACTGGGTGAGGTCGCAGAAACTACGCCCCGCTCCTGCTGACGGCGCCTCGCTGGTTTCGCCGCCTCAGGAGACCCACCCTTTAGGAAGTTTTTCCGATGCCGCTTTATTTAGCAGGACCGAACGGACACGGGGGACGTTAAGGCATTCATAATGAATGGCCTGTGACTCGCATGTTAATTATGTGTTACTACGGATCGGACTCTCGTTCCCCAGAAGATAAGGTAGGATACCGGCTGGCTATCGGAGGATGGAGATACTTTGGAAATTAAAACAAACAACGCGAGGATGACCTGGATTTTGGCGCTGGGTTTGTGCCTGGCTCTCACCGGGGCAACCTGGACACGCGCGCAGGTCAAAGACTACAAACCTGTCACCGGGCAAATGCTCCTGAATCCAAGCCCAGACGACTGGCTGATGTACAGCCGAACCTATGACGCGTGGCGCGACAGTCCGCTCAACCAAATCAACAAGAAAAATGTCGGCGAGCTGCGCATGGCGTGGGTGCGAGGTTTAGGAGAGGGGGTTACCGAAACGATCCCCATCGTCCATGAGGGCGTAATGTATGTGATCGCGCCCGGCGGGATCGTTGATGCCCTGGACGCCACCAACGGTGATCTGATCTGGGAATACAAGCGCACCTTTAAGAATCCCCAGCTCGGCGCCGTCGAGCGCACGAAGGCTCTGGCTATCTACAATGATTTGGTCTACTTCACGGCCGTCGATGGATACGTCGTCGCGCTGGACGCCCGCACCGGCAAGGTCCGTTGGGAAACCTACAAGACCGAGACGCAAAATACCTCTGGCGCGCTCGTGGTAGATGGCAAGGTGATTTCGGGCGGCACCTGCGGCAAAGGAAGCGACAGCTGCTTCATTGAGGCAGACGACGCCGAAACGGGTCAGAAAATCTGGAGATTCTTCACGGTCGCCCATCCCGACGATCCCGGCTACGCCTCGTGGAACAGCGCGGATAACTCGCAATCGATGGCTTCCACGTGGGGCATGCCGGGAACGTTTGATCCGGTGCGAAATGTGCTCTATTGGGGTGTGGCCAATCCCATGCCTGACCAGCGCATGGCTCGCCACGGTGGCAATCCGGACGGCACTTCGCGCACGACGCCGGCCGACCTTTACAGCAACTGCACGCTTGCACTCGATCCGGCCACCGGCAAACTCATCTGGTACTACCAGCACCTTCCGGGCGATGACTGGGATACGGATCACACGCACGAGCGTACACTGGCCCGCGTGGCCTTCAATCCGAACCCAAAGTTCGTGAAATGGATCAATCCGGACATTCCCCGTGGCTCGATGCACGATATCGCCGCGATGGTTTCTGAGGGAGGCGCCATCTTCGTCCTCGATCGCGACAAAGGGCAGTTTCTTTGGGCCACACCGTTTCCCTACGACGATCCGAACTTCGTAATGTCAGACATCGATGTGAAAACGGGGCAGACGACCCTCAACTGGAATATCGTCTTCAAGCAGCCCGGCGACCACCACATCACTTGCTACTGGAACACGAGGAGCTACTGGCCGACCGCGTACCATGAAGCCAACAACTCACTATTCGTGTCGTATACGGACAACTGCCGCGACCTGACGGTGGCGGGGCCGGTGTAAAGGGAGGCTGGAAAGTGATTCCTCGCCCCGGCTCGGATCCAAACGCGCTCACGGGCCTTGCCAAGATTAATCTTTCGACCGGTGAGCAGATGCGATTTGACATCGGCCGCGCTCCGGGCAACGGCGCCATGCTCACGACCGCGGGCGGTTTGGTCTTCCACGGTGATATGAGCCGAAGGTTTCGCGCCTTTGATGTCGATACCGGCGAGAAGCTTTGGGAAGCCATCCTCGGGGGCAATATTTCGGTAAGTACGATCACGTATGCAGTCCATGGAAAGCAATACATCTGCGTAATGACGGGGGACAATTTGAAGGTGCCGGAGCTGAGCGCAGAGGTCCCCGACATGCACACCCCAACGGGGCACAATGCCATCTACGCTTTCGCTCTTCCGTAATTGGAGCGGCTACGTAGGATTCTTACTCGACAATCGATAGACATCGGTTCCGAACTCGATAGTAAATTTTTCGGATCTGACGAGGAGCGACAGAAACATGAAAATCGATCGGCGGAAACTCTTGTCACTTCTGGGCGTTTCTCCTGCAGTTCTGGCCGGCTCTCCCGCTCTCGCCGATCAGAACAAAAAGAAAAAGTCCCCCGTAAAGCCGATGGAAGCAAAGGTCGAGACGCTCAACCCCAAAGGCATGCCTCCGTCGATTCAACTGATCCCCATGGCGCCGCGTTTGGACACGCTGGACGGCAAAACGGTCTATTTGGTGTCGGATGGTTTCGCGGGCGCTGATCGCTTCCTCAATCAGATCGCTCTTTGGTTCTCTCGGAACATGCCGAACGTGAAGACGGTTTATCGCCTCAAAGCGGGGGGGCTGGCCGGTGACGACCCCGCGCTCTGGGCAGAAATCAAAGCCAAAGGCAACGCCATGATCATGGCGATCGGGCATTGAAGCACCTGCACCCCAGCGACCGTCGGTCACTGCGCAACCGTTGAGAAAATGGGGATTCCGACCGCGCCCCTGGTCACAATCGCTTTTAAGGATCTTGCCAAGTCGAATGTCGCCAGCCGTGGCATGCCTCTCGAGCGCATCTGCTTCACCCCGCACCCTCTCACGAACAAATCGGACGCCGAAATGTATGCCGTTCTCGAAGGTAACGACCCGGTTAGCGGGAAGCCACTGATGCCGGAAGTAATCGATGCGCTCACCAGGCCACTTAGTGACGACGAAAGGAAGACAGGAGTGATCAGCCCGGATGTCGGTCCACCCACCTACGCCGACACGGCAGAAAATCTGCAGAGATTTTATGCGGACAATAACCTAACGGACTACATGCCGATCATTCTGCCCACCGAGGAAAAGGTCAATGCAATGCTGAAGGGCACGAGTCATCCTTCCGATGAAATCGTGGGCAAATTGAGCGCAGCGCCGGGCGCTTTTCCGGCGTGGTCTTTCACGGTCAAGCACGTGGCAATCAACGCCGTCATGGCCGGCGCTCAGCCCGAGTATCTTCCCGTGATTCTTGCTATCGCGTCCACCGGAGTCACCTCTCTGTTTAGCTCCACTTCATCTTTTTCGCGAATGGTCGTAGTGAATGGTCCCATCCGTGACCAAATCAAAATGAATGGCGGCATCGGAGCGATGGGTCCTTTCAACGACGCCAACGCAACGATCGGTCGCGCTTGGACGCTATTGTCGAAGAACCTCGGCGGCTCGGGCATGCCGGGACAAACCTATATGGGCTCTCAGGGAAGCGGTTTCAACTACAACAACCTTTGTTTTGCGGAGACCGAGGACAAGCTGCCCGACGGCTGGAAGCCGCTCCACGTGGAGAAGGGATTTAAGCCAGATGAGAGCGTCATCAGTATTTTCACCGGCTGGAGCATGAACGATGTCTGTTGGTTCAGTCCGCTTGCCATTCACGAAGTGATCCAAGGCTGGCTTACGCACTTCTTCTCCACCAGTGTGAGTGCGGCCATGCTATTGCTCGATCCCACCGTGGCGCACGATATTCAGGCTCACGGGTTTCACTCCAAAGAAGATTTCAGCGACTGGCTCATCAAAAACACCAAAACGCCGGGCTGGCTTTATTGGCAGACGCGCCAGAATGAACTGAAGCAGGCTCAGGCTGGAGTTGAACCCTATGCCTCATATTTGAAACTCGGCGACGGTGAAATTCCCGTATCGCGTTTTGTGCGGCGGGCCCGGCCGAGTGGTCCGTCCGATGCAAGACCCGGTTCCCCCGTCGAGATCATTGTGCTCGGCGGAGAAACAAACACCTATTGGTTCGGCGGAGATTTCAGCTACAGCGCCAGCGCTTCGGTTGACAAGTGGCGTTGAGTTCGCAGCCGGCGGCTACTTCCCTGCAACACGGCTGTTCTCCGAAATCCGTGCCAGACGGGCCAATTCATCCTGTGCCAGTTTTGGCAGTTACGGACGGTTCGGTCTCTTCTAACCCTTCGGCCTCTCGATCAACCGAGACCCGACTGCAGGGGACTCTGCTCGTCGAACAGGTTTTGCCGCCCAGACGGCGCCAGGGAATTACGGGAGCATTAGGAGAACGGACGTGCATCGTATGGATGCCGCTCTGAGAAATGCAGCACTCGTAGTTTTTCTAATTGTTGCACTTGCCATTCCGGCTGGGACCATCCTCCCGGTTCGTTTGAATTCGGCGCTCTCATCCGCCAAGTGCAAGCCCGGCCAAGTCATCACTGCTCGCGTGATGCAAGATGTCCTGCTGCCAAACGGCGGGATGATCCGCGGTGGTGCGAAAGTCCTTGGTCACATCGTGAGCGTGACGGCTGCGTCAAATGGATCCCCCGCGAGCCTGTCCTTTCGCTTCGACACGCTCGAAACCGGCAATACAAAGCTTTCGATCACCACAAGTCTCCGAGCGATCGCTTCGTTTTTGGCTGTGCAGCGCGCCGGGCTTCCACTCCCGGGCGCGGACCGGGGAGTCTCACCGAATGCCTGGACAACCGTTCAGATCGGTGGCGACGTCGTCTACCGAGGCGGCGGCTATGTCGAAGCGGGACGGGAAAGAGTAGGGGAACCTGTGGGCGGCGGCGTGCTCGGCCGCTTACGATCGAATCCGGAGCGCGGATGCAGCGGCGCATTCGATGCCAGCGAAACTCGGCAAGCGCTCTGGCTGTTTTCTTCTGACGCCTGTGGCACCTACGACCTCCCAGATCTGCAGATTCGTCGTACTGGACCTGCAGACTCTTGGGGAGAGATCATCCTCGACTCCTCACAGGGCCACGTGAACGTTCGCGCCGGCGCGGGCTTGCTGCTCGTTGTGAGCGGTTCTCCACCCGCCAGCTAACTGCCCCGCTGCTACGAGCGATGTAAAGCGGGTCAGAGCTTGCGGATCATTCCCTACATTGCCAGGAAGGAATTTCAGGGCGACAAAACGATGCAGCCGACGTCTTCCGCCTTATGAACAACACCCATGCGCAAGGAGCACCTCCACACATATCTTGCGCGAATTTGTGTGTCCATATACATCAAATGTACAGAGGTATATTATTGGTTATCTAGTTAGAATTTTCGGCCGCAATACCGACAGCGATAGATTGATGAGCTAAACTCGGGCGCGCCCAGACGAGAACGTAGCTCTGCTCAGAGGCGCGAAAGCGGATACCTCTATTTGACTGTCGCGTCTGTCTTTACGTCGTGATCCATGAATTCCAGCCAGAATCCCTGCGGATCCGATACGAAAAACATGCGCGTCGTCGGAGCGATGAAAACCGGCGCGTTTGATGGGCTGGTCGTGTGCAAATGAGCCGCCTTGAGCCGGTCGATCATCACACCGTCGTCTTTGGTCATAAACAGGAAATGCGCGGCACCGGGATCTTGAAAGTGTCCGCCGTGAAAATGCTCGTTGTGATTCTTGTATTCGATGAGCTCCAGGATTACCGGAGAACCAGGAACCATCGCCTCAGCCAATCGGAACTGGCCGTGCGTGTTGGTCAGATTTTCGTAAGCCGTGTCCCCCATTAACGACGGATTCAGCCAAAAGTTAAAGTCAGGCCCGACCAGGCTTTGGTACAAACGACAGGTTTTTTCGAGATCATCGACGACTATAGAGACGCGCGCGCCGAGGACTTTGCTACCGGGGGCGGCAGTTGTCGCCGGCGCCGGCGTCAGCTCCATCAATTCGACCGGATATCCATCGGGATCCCGCACGAACACCGCTCGGATCCTGCCGGCCATGCCAGGCCAGCCGGATAGTTCGACGGGATTTTCCCCAACAGTGATGACGGAAAAGCGCTCATCCTTCAGAAGGGCGAGAGTTTTATCAAGATCGGTGACGATGAGCTTCAGGTAGGACGCGCCGGGATCGGTCAAAGGTGGACTGAACTGTTGAGACTGGATTCCCTTTATTTCGATGGCCTCAATGGTCATTTCAGGGCCTCCCGGCGCTGCGGAGGTCCCAGGAATCGGCAGAAGTGCCACGCGGCTAACCTGATCGTAGGGGTTGGGCACGCCCTCGGCGAGCTCAGCAACTTCCTGTAGCCCGCGATTTCTGCCAAATGGACGAGGTTGGTCGCGGGTCCCGCGAAGTTCGAGTCCGATGAGATCGTGATAGAAATGCACGATCAGTTCGACCTCTGCGATCTCGCGGCCGAGGTGGCCGGGGCGAAGAACATCTCCCGGCGGCGCGATTCCCGATGGGGGCGCGTCCAGCGTCGCCCACGGCGTTTGTGCAGAAGCAATCGGGATAACAATCAACAGGACTATTCCGCGTGCGGTACTCTTAACTACTCGCGACACTTGAGCCTCTCTTGTCTGCAACGGCGATTCCCGGTCTGAAACTTTGCGTGGCGCGACACCTCGACTCTAGCCACGCGCGCTAGCTGAGCCCCACCGTGGAGGGCGACTAGTCGAGAACGAAGGTGACCTCCATGGTTACGCGGTACTCGACAATCTTGCCCTTCTCAACCTTTCCTTTCAGAGAAAGCACCTCGAAACCGGTGATGCCTCGCAAGGTCTTTGCGGCGCGATTCATGCCTTCGTCAACTGCCTCTTTGAAGCCCTTGGAAGATGCGGCGGTGATTTTGGTGACGCGAGCGACAGCCATAAAGTTTCCCTCCAATC
The DNA here is from genome assembly GCA_964407845.1 of uncultured Acidobacteriaceae bacterium. Taxonomy (GTDB): domain Bacteria; phylum Acidobacteriota; class Terriglobia; order Acidiferrales; family UBA7541; genus Palsa-295. The sequence continues at coordinate 11,456 of CAYOXF010000106.1, forward strand.
GATCGGTTAACCTACACCCAGGCCACGTCTAAACGCAAGATCACGGCTGGGTTGTAAAGCTCGTTACTTCCTTACCTCGACAAAAGTGTCCCCTTTTAGATTTGTTCTTCTTTCGTTGATCAGGCCCAGAGCTCTCTGCGAATCCCGTAGCGCGCGCTCGCTAGTAACTATTTCTTCGGTTTGACAGGTGATGTTTCGCACGCAAAGTTCGCAGCATCCTTGGGATCGCCGGTTCCCTTGTAGTGCGCCTCTTCGGGATACGGGCACAATGGATGTGCCATTGCGACACCCTTCGAAGGGGTGTTGTCGACAAACCCAGTGGCGATGATGTGATTCGGCGCCGCGCCTTTCTCCACCCAGCGATCAAGTGCCAGCACGACATCGTGGTCAGCATCATCCTCGGGCGGTTCGATTCCGCCAGCATTCCCAAAGATCGTTGCGCCGGGTCCCCCGGCGCAGTGCGACATCGTCGGAACCATGAACAGGCGGTAGAAGCTTTTCGTGTCGCCCATCGCTTTCTGCACTGCCTGGAAATACTCAACGCTGCCCAATGGCGGAATCGCCGCGTCGCTCCAGCCATGGTATTGGATAAGTTTTCCACCATGCGCTTTGAAGGCGCGTAGGTTTGGGTCTACAGAGTTCAGGATCGCGCCAAATTTGTCATCCGTGACTTGCACGTCCGTGTCGAAGTTAAAACTCTTCGGGTTCCATTTCGGATTTTCGAAAACCATGTCGGCGAAGAACTGGTTTGCAAATAGTTTCTGAATGCCCAGCTGCGGCGCGCTCGAGCCAGTAATCCACACCGGCCAATTTGCTGGCACAGCCTCGTTGCCCGGCGAGAAGCCAGGTGCGATCAGCGTACCCGTACGTGGATTCTTGAGCGGATCGTAGATTTTTCTCGCAGCCGCGACTTGTTCCGCCGTGAGGCAGTCGGAGGCCTCGCTGCCCTTGCACTGGACGGTGGCCGGGTCAAAATGGCAACGGGAAGGGTTTTCCAGGAAGCCATCCTTCACGCCATCGATCACATCGCAAGCGGCGATCGCTCCATTTTGTAGTACCGGCAGTTTTGCGGGCGGGATGTAGCTTTCCGGAGTTTCAAGAAGTGCGAGCGCATCCCAAAGACCGCGCGTTTGTAGGTGGTTCCAATTGATCGCGGGAGCTCCCGCGACAATGCCCTGGAAATCATCGGGATAGCGCTGCGCTTCGGTTAGGCCTTCTCGGCCGCCCTCCGAACAGCCGACGAAGTAGGACCGAGCCGCTTGCTTGCCGTAGAATGCATGGATAATCACCTTGGCCTGCACAGACGTTTCGTGGACGGCACGGTAACCGAAGTCCTTCACTCTTTCCGGATGCCCGACTGCCCAAGTCGCGCCGGGCCCGCTGACATGCCCATCGTCTGTTGCTGCCGTCGCGTAGCCGTGCAACAGAGGTTCAGCCATCGCGCTGAGCGGAATCAGCCCCGCGAATCCGCCGTTTCCGACCTGCTCATATTTGCCGTTCCAACCTGACATAGGCAGCCAAACCTCGAAGTGAATTTCTGAATCGCTTGTGGGCCTTGCGATGCCGTGCACACGGCAGAATGCAGGCAAATCTTTATTCGGTGCCGGCTGGCCCGGCACTGCGGGCGGTTTGAAACTGCCCACAGCTACCGGTGTCGCCGACGTGATCGTCGCGTTCGTCAGTGTGAGATTCGCGAGAGCTTCGCAAGATACCTGGGCGGGCGTCGTGACGGGAAGAAGTGCCACAATGAGCAACGCGGCGCAGACGTACAGCGTGATTCGAAGGCTCACGTACCCCTCCTGTACGACGACTCAACTGCGGATGACTCCAGTGTAAATCGACGCGCGCAAGTATCTGACGAGCGGGAAAAGCGCGTCAAGAAAGAACCGTGCCGTGAAGCGTCAAGCATGCACAGGTGCTATCCCTCCCGAGCGCATGGCTTGGAGCCTTCGAGGAACTTTATGTGTTGTAGCGCTATCGCTTGTGCGTCTGCGAGTAGTCAATGGCAAACTGCTTAAGCGCCGGGTTCGTCATGCCCAGTGCGGATGCTTCCTTCGCGGCGCGGTCGACGTCCCAGTGATCGACGACGAGGCGCTTAATAAACCACATCGTGGCCGCCCGGCTGCCGCCGGCACAGTGAATGAACGCCGGTTCTGTGCCCTTCGCCGTAATTGCGTCGAGAAATGCGTCGACCGCTGCAGGATCGGGTGCGTGGCCATCGAAGGGAATGTGATAGTAGCGAAGGCCGGCGCTTTTCGCTGCAGCCTCCTCCGCTGCGACATCCGCCCCGGGCTCGGCGGCCAGCCTCAGATTGATGATGGAGGCAAAACCCATCTCCTTGATTTTGGGAATTGCGTCGGCTTTGATCGCACCTGCGCAGGCGACGGTAGTCTGGATGTGGCTGAAATTGGTGATTCCTTCAACAGTTTCCTTGGTGACTTCCTGCGCAAGAACCGGAATCACTGCGACGCATGCCGCTGCAATCAAACTCGGCGCAATCAAAAGATGTAACTTCATGGCGACCCTCCTCGATCGGATTTGGCTACGCTGCCTCGCCGAATGGTCTTACTATCGCTCTGAATCGTCCCTTCTACAAGAAAGAGGAATTTCGGCGCGGCCAAAAGGAAGATTTTAGAACTTTTCTCGGCAACTTCTTGGCGGCCTTGCCAAGGCTTGCATGCCCTGTGTTGAGCACGGAAGTCGTTGTACTGCGGCCGGTTGGTCTATAATCGGGCAGCTTTCAAAACCGACGAACCAGGACATATGAGATTTGCTTTACGAATATCGGTCGTTGCTGTTCTGGGGTTCATGGGAACCTCTGCACTCGCACACCACTCGCGTGCGATGTTCGATCAGACGAAGCAGATCGAGCTCGTTGGAACGGTGAAGGATTTCCAGTGGACGAATCCGCACTGCTGGATTCAAGTGCTCGTACCGAACCCAGCCGATCCTAGCGCGGCACCCGTCGAATGGGGCGTTGAGATGGGCGCCCCCGTCGAGCTGATGCGCAAGGGATGGAAGCCCGGAAGTCTAAATCCCGGCGACAAGGTCACGATCGTTGTCAATCCACTGCGGGATGGTCAGCATGGTGGGTTAGTGCTCTCCGTGACTGGCCCAGACGGAACCATCATTGGCAGGCCCGCTGCCACTACAAAATGATCGCGAACCTCATCGGTCAAATCGCGCTGCGCCGTGTGCTACCGGCTATCGCGATGGCGTTGACTGTGGGTTGTCTCTTCCTGACGCGCGCGCAAACTTCTTCGAAGGACCGCGTCGAAGCGTTTGCTAGACTGCCCGATTGGTCGGGCATTTGGGAGCTCGACGCTTTCGTGGGACAGGCCGATGGTCAGCAATTTAGCGCAGAAGGCCAACGCAGATTGAAGTACTACGCGGCTGCTCTGCGGCCTCCGTTCACACCCGAATATCAGGCAAAGTATGATGAGATCCGAAAAAAGGTTGAGGCCGCCATTGCTGCCGACCCGGCCCATCCGCCCGTTACGCATCAGCCGCTGTGTGACCCGCCCCCTTTCCCCGCGATCATGACGCCGGGTATGTTTGAATGGCGCGTGACGCCTGAGGAAACCACTTTCATCAGCACCGTTGGCGCGGTGCGTCACATCTACACCGACGGCCGGTCGCACCCTCCGAAAGACGAGCTTTGGCCCACCCTGATGGGGGATTCCATCGGGCATTGGGAAGGCGACACGCTCGTCGTAGACACGATCGCAACAAAAAGGCAGCTCTATATGAGCGAGCTTTCTGGCTTCCTCGTGCCGATGAGTGATCAACTCCATTTCACGGAGCGCATTCGCATGGTCAATCACGAGCAGATGCAGATCGAGTATACGGTCGAAGATCCGGTCGCGCTGACGAAACCAATTCGTGCGACGATTGTTCATGTGCGCGTCAACGATTTCGACCGCATGATCGAGGAAACCGATTGCGAAGAAAACGAACGCGACCCGATCATCAATGGCAGGTTCGAAACTGTTGTGAAGTAGAATCTGAGGACGAAGCGCAAGCAAATGGATCAGAGGCTACAGTTCGTTGCTCGCCTAGCCGGCGAGCCAATGGCGGATCGGTGCAGGGAAGTTCGGAATCTCTCGCAAAACGGGCTACAAGATCTTCGAAGAAGTTCACGAGGGGGAGTGCTCGAACCACTCGAAAATCCGTTCGGTCCCAAAGTGTTACCCATGTCTTAGGTACGTTGTGTCACCTATGTGCCCGGGCCGGACCCTGTGGGAAATGGCGCGCCCGGAGGGAATCGAACCCCCGACCCTCTGCTTAGAAGTCTAATTCTAGATTGCTATCTCGTTGATTCGCCTTGGCTCTGCAGGGTTCGCACAACACGGTTTTGTACCATATTCGGCGCTTATTGGACCCAAGTTGGACCTCATGGGGTGGGGTGAACCCCTCGAATGAGACAAATTGGGGGACACACATGCAGCTTTTCGCACAGCCGTTGCTAAGAACCAATGCGATTGTGCCTGTCGAGCTAGTCGGGTAAGGCTGACCTGCAAGTGCGGTGCGCAGTACACCCGTAGGTCCCCATCGAGTGAGGTTGGGTATGGTGAGGGAGAGTCGGCGATCGCCCGCCTCGACAAGCCTCCGAGCATTCTTCCATATTCTTAATTCTTATGGGTAAGATTGGCGCTTGGCCTTAACCCGTCTTTCGATTGCAGACAGGATTCAAAGCGGCAATTAACTGATTCTGGCGTGTCACGCGTTGGGCTGCCGGAACGAGCTCAAACTGGAATCCGGTCGGGGCATTCCTGGTGATGCGAGTGTCTCCCTTGAGGTGCTGTGCTAACCGCGCCTGAATATCCTCGCTCTCACCCACATATATACAGACAGCAGTATTGAAGATCGCGTAAACGCCTGAATTAGGGGGAGCATTATTCACAATCGAATGATAGTTCCAATCATACGAAGACTTTGCTTCACCTATCGCCATGTCTGCGCCTCCTCTATTAGCAATATGCAGGACATGCCGCTTTTCTGGCCCAATTTGCTTGGCCTTGAATTTGTCCGCCATCGCCGTCCTGACCACACTATCTAGCCACACGTCTTCGCAGCACTTCGAGCATACCGGTCACTAACATAGCAGGAGTGGGAGGACAGCCTGGGATGTAGCCGTCAACGGGGATGACATCGTCGACGGCACCGATGATGGCGTGGCTTCCTCGAAAGATGCCCGCGCTGCATCCGCAGGCGCCCACGGCGACGACCAGCTTTGGCGCGGGGACGGCTTCGTAGGTGGCTTTGACGGCGTCCGCCATGTTTCGCGTTACCGGCCCTGTAACGAGGAGCATGTCCGCGTGCTTGGGCGAGGCGACGAAATGGATGCCAAACCGCTCGAGGTCGTAATACGGATTTGTGAGGGCCGTGATTTCGGTTTCGCATCCGTTGCAGGAGCCGGCGTCTAGTTCGCGGACATTAAGAGCCCTTTGCAACATGGAATGAATCTCCGCACGTGCCTCTTCGGGGGCTGGAGCGGGAGGAGTGAGTTCGCCGCGCCCGCTGGCGTCCCAACAGCGCACGGTTTGATCCTTCGCCACCCCGGACCATGCGAATCTCTTCGCTGGCACCACAGCGCTTTCGCCAACGTCGATGCACCGACCGCAGCCAACGCAGCGCCCATAGGAGAGGCGCAGGCAGAGCCGGCCAGCAAACTCGTCGGAGGCAAGCGCCGCCGTGGGACAGACGCCGGCTATTTTTTCGGCGATGGCGGGGGTGAGGCGGTCGGCAACGATGTCTGGCATCCGACTGCCGTCGCAATTTCCGAGCAGCTCTTCAATGGGGATGACCCTGTCTGCCTGCCGAAGGCTACGAACAATCACGTCCCCAATCATCGGTCACATCCAGAATAGGAGAGGTTGAAGCTTTTATTGACCAATGGAAAATCCGCGATGATATTGCCGGCCACCGCGAAGGGCATGGCGGGCCAATTCTGAAAAGAGGGCGATTTAACGTGGCAACGAGTGAGGCGACCCGGGCGGAGTTCCAGCCAGTAGCAAAGCTCCCCTCGAGGAGATTCCACGGCGGAAAAGCCCAAGCCTTCGGCTTCCAAGGCGATCGGAGCAAGAATGCTTCCCCCAGGAAGAGAGTTGGCCGCCTCCTGAATTAAGCCTGCTGAAACCGCCGCTTCAGCGATGCGAATGCGCGCGCGAGCCATCACATCGCCGTAATGAGTCACAGGAATATCGATCGAATAACTAGGATAACCGCCGTAGGGATGATCTCGGCGCACGTCGATATTGACCCCGCTGGCGCGTGCGACGGGGCCAACCACAGCCAGATCCTGCGCGACTTCACGACGGAGGACACCAGCCGTTTCAAAGCGGTTCTGGATGGAGGGCGTCTCGACGACTAACTGCGCTATCTCTGAAAATTCGCGGTGAATCTGGGCGGTCGCCTCTGCGAGGGCCGCTACCCGGCCGGAGTCCAGATCGAAGCGAAGCCCGCCCGGAACGGCGATGCCACGCCAGTAGCGTGTGCCACAACAGCGAGCGGATGCCTGCAACAACGTTTCCTTCAGGCCAGTCGCATACGCCGCCGGCACGCTAAAGCCGACATCGGTACAAAGTCCGCCGACGTCTGAGATGTGGCAGGCGAGGCGCTCGAGTTCGAGCCCAATGAGACGAAGCGCGGCGGCGCGTGGAGGGGCTTCTATGTCAAGGGCGCTTTCGACAGCCTGGGAGTAGCAGACGGCGTGGGCAAAGCTATTGTCGCCGGAAACGGATTCCGCAAGCATGGCGCCATCGGCGGCGGGCTTTCCCTCGAAGAGCTTTTCCGTGCCTTTGTGGGTATAGAAATGGCGCAATTCGAGATGGAGAATCGTATCGCCCACGACGCTGAAGCGAAAATGTCCCGGCTCGATGATGCCCGCGTGGACGGGACCGACTGCGACTTCCGCGATGCCTTCGCCTCGGACTTCGAGAAAGCGATACTCGCGCTTCGACCAGGGCACCGCAGCGACCGGATCGACCATGGGATGCACGGCGCTGGGCCAATTATCGTGCAATAGCAGCGGGCGCAAATCCGGGTGGTTCGCGATTAGGATGCCGTACTGGTCGCAAATTTCCCGTTCGTACCATGCCGCCGCGGGCACCTGGGGAGAAATGGAGTGCACGGGCGCCTCCGCCGGGAGAACGATTTCCGAATAGCGCGATTCGCCTGTATCGAAAACGTAATGGACGCGCCGCTCTCCGCCGGCACCCAGGCTGCCGAAGATCATAACGAGGCGCGCCGGCACGCCTTCTTTCGTCTGAGGAATCAGGAACGCAGCTCCCGCCTCGCTGCGATTCGGAATGAGCGACATGAGCGCGCTCATTTCAGCACCGCCATCGCTTCCTGCAGGAGCACGGCAAACCCGTGCGGAATGCGGGCACCGAAAACGAGCAGGCAAAGGGCGGCGCAAGCCATCGTCGTATATTCGGAAGGAACGAGCCGGGCATTTTCCGGGGAGCGATTCGGTTCTCCGGAAAGCATTCCGAGAAAATGAAAGGCGAAACCGCCGAAAACGATCGAGAGCATAATCAGAAAAAGGATCGCGACCACGTAGTGCGCTTGCGCGAATGCTTCGGACAGAATCCCGAACTCGCTGACGAACAGGCTGAACGGCGGCAGTCCTACAATCGCCAGCGCGCCGATAACGAGAGCCGCGGACAGTTGTGGCATGGAGCGCGAGAGGCCGCGAATGGAGTCCACGTGCAGCGTATTCAAATTGTGGCGGACGTTACCTGCGCCGAAGAATAGAAGGGACTTCGCGACAGCGTGGTTGAACGTGTGCAAAAGCGCGCCGAAAAGACCCAAGGGACCACCCAGCCCTAGTCCGATCGCGATGATTCCCATGTGTTCGATGCTGCTGTAGGCCAGCAAGCGCTTCAGGTTGCGCTGGACCAGAATGAGGAGTCCAGCGATGATCATGGAGGCGAGGCCGAAGGAGAGCAGCAGAGAGTGCGAGAAAAGAGGGCCTGCGGCGCGGGAGACTATTGCATCGTAACGCATCACCGCGTACATCGCGCACGTGAGGAGAACGGCAGAAAGAAGTGCGCTGATCGGAGTGGGGGCTTCAGCGTGCGCATCCGGCAGCCAGCTGTGCATGGGGACGAAGCCGATCTTCGTTCCATATCCGACGATCACGAAAACGAACGCGAGTCTCATGAGATGCGGGTCGAACCCTGCACGCGGGGCGGCGTCCATCAACGAAACCCAATCGAGGGCGGAGGCCGGACTCATGCCCGCCCGGACCGCGGCAATGTACAAAACGATGGTCCCAAAAAGCGCGAAAGCAATCCCTACCGTGCAGACAATCAAATACTTCCATCCAGCCTCGACGGCGCCTTCCGTGTTGTAGAAGCCGACGAGCAAGGCCGAGGCCAGCGTCGTTCCCTCCATCATGATCCAGAGCAGCCCGAGATTGGCCGAAACGCACACGCTGATCATGGTAAAGAGAAACAGGAACACCAGCGCGTAGAACCAGCGAGGCGAAGAAAAACGGCCCTCTCCCATGTGCCGGAGGTAGCCCGAGGCGTACACCAAGACGAGTGCGGAAACGACGGCTATAACCAGCAGGAATAGCGAGCTAAGGCCGTCGGCGCGCAGATACCGCCCTTCGTGCAATGCACCGCGTTCATGAACTTGCCAGACCAGCACGCCCAGCAGGGCGATTTCCACGGCACCTAGTCCGAGCGCCGCGCGTGTCGCCGCACGTGGATTGTGGAAGCATAGGATGAGACCCGCTCCAAGAACGGGGATCGCGAGTGGGAGAAGGAGAAGCATCAATCAGCCCCGCAGCCGCCGCAGTTTGGAAACGTCGAGGTGTTCGAACGTGTCACTGATCCGGAAGGTGAAGATGCCCATCAAAAGCAGGCCCATGAGGATGTCGAAGAAAATCCCTATCTCGATTACCAGAGGCATGCCGAATGTGGTGATTAGAGCCGCAAGGAAAATTCCGTTTTCCAACACCAGGAGTCCCAGCATCTGCATCAATGCCTTCTTGCGGCTGACCATTAGGAACGATCCCGTCAGGATCACGGAGACGGCGGCGGCGAGGGCATCGTCTGAAACGTGAATCGCTCCGGCGTAGGAGTGGACGGCGGCATATGAAAGATAAATGATAGCCGCGACGATGAAGACAGATTGCGTGGGCGTAGTGGAGGCTTGCACGTCGCGGACTGTCTTCAGCCTTTTGGTAAGGACGAAAAGGGCGCGCGGGATCACCATCACCTTGATGGCAAAAACCAGAACGCCGACAACGTACACCTCCGGGAGTTTTTCCTGAAAGGCCGTCGCGATCACGTCCGCTGTTATGACCGCAGACTGAAGGCCGAAGAGGAGCACACTGGTGGAGATGCGGCGCGCGACGGCGAGCAAAATAATCGTGAGAAACAAGAAGACCGAGAAAGAACTTAGGATCTTTGCGGTGGCGATTCCGATCAATCCCATTCAGCTACCTCTTCACCCAAATCGTGAAAATTACGGCAAGGGCGCTTAGCGCCGCCGCGACCCCGAGAAAATCGGGAACGAGGTACATGCGCAGCTTGGCGACGGCGCTTTCAATGATGCTCAGCAGGACCGCGCAGACAGCCAGTTTGAGGGCGTAGAAGAGTACGGCGAGCGCAAGTGAGGTCCAGGAGTCTCCCGCAGACATTCCCCACGGGACAAAGAAAGCGATCAGAAGAGCGATCACAAGGTGCAGCTTGATCGCACTGGCCCATTCGATGAGCGCCAGACTCGGCCCCGAATACTCGAGCACCATCCCCTCGTGAATCATGGTGAGTTCAAGATGGGTGGTGGGATTGTCCACCGGCATGCGTCCCGTCTCCGCGAGGGCTACCATCGCAAGAGCCCCAAACGCGAGAAGGTGAACCGTGGAGATGTTGAAGAAATCTTGCTTGAGCGTCCAGGCCACGATTCCTACGATGTCCGCCCGAGAGGCCAGAATGGCGATGGCCGTCAACCTGAGCAGGAAGGGAGCTTCAGCCAGGCTCGAAACCAGGGCTTCGCGGCTCGCTCCCATCCCGCCGAAAGCGCTGCCGCCATCGAGCGCACCGAGGGAGAGGAAGAAACGCCCGAGCGCTAACACGTAGACGAGAACGAAGAAATCACCCTGCCAGTCGATCAGCGCCGAGGAGCGCACGACGGGCACGAACGCCGTCACGCATACCACCGCCGCGAACAAAACGACTGGAGCGATCCGAAACACCGCCGACGAAGTGGGCGGGACCAGCTCTTCCTTGCGGAAGAGCTTCAGCAGATCGGAATACGGGCGCCAGACGCTCGCCCCTCGCCGATTCTGCAGGCGCGCCTTGAGGCGTGCGACGACACCGCGCACTAGAGGTGCAACCAGAATCAGCAGCAGCGCCTGGAGGAGGTCCACCACAATCCTCATGGGCGAAACCTCAGAAACGCAAGGAGCAATACTAAGGCCAGAAAGATATAGAGGAGATAGATCTGGATGTTGCCGGTCTGCAGGCGGCGCACGCGATGCGCGAGCGAGACAATGAGTTCGACAAATGGGCGGTAAAGGGCCTTTTCGTAGGAAGTTGTCCGCACCGATCGATACGAGATGGAAACTGGGAAATAAGGTTGGTCCCCCGGCCGTTGCTCGACTTTCCGGTCGGGGCGATACACTCGGGCAAAAACATAACGGATCGGTTTTGAGAAACCGGTGGAGGTGTACTGCATACGGCTCGAAAGCCCCGGAAGGCCGCACGCCCATGTGCGAGTGAGCCGTTCTCGGCGCTTGAACAGAGCGACGACAGCGCTAATACCCACAACGGTCGCCGCCGTCCATGGAATGACCTGGCCAATGCTCAGCGTTTCTTCCGGAACGCCCGCACTCGGAATTAGTAGTTGGACGAGCGAGACCAAAGGTCGCAACAGAAACCCGGGCAGAATTCCGATAAACAGACAGATTGTCGCCAGAAATATCATCGCAACCTGCATGGAAGGTGGCACCTCAACTGCATGTTCCGCCTCTGCACTTCGCGATCGCCCTAGAAAGGCCACACCAAAGACCTTCACAAAACACGCAGCGGCCAACCCACCGATCAAGGCAAGGACACCCACCATCAGCGGTAATAGAATCTGTGCCCTCGTGCCTGTGAGCACCGATCCCGCCAGAAAGCTTCGAAACGTGAGCCACTCGCTGATGAAGCCATTGAAGAGTGGCAGACCAACGATCGAGCAACAACCGATGAGAAAGGCCGTCCCGGTGATGGGCATTCGGTTCTGCAAGCCACCGAGTTCCTCCAAGTCCACGGTGTTCGTTGCCCTCGAAATGGCACCCGCGCCGAGAAAGAGAAGGCTCTTAAACAGGGCGTGGTTCAAGGTGTGCAAGAGTGCCGCAATGAGCGCCAAGGCTGCCCAAAGGGGCGCGCGATGCGCCAGAAAAAGCAATGAAGTTCCGAGCCCCAAAAAGATGATCCCGATGTTTTCCACGCTGTGATAGGCCAAGAGCCGCTTGAGGTCGTGTTCAGCAATTGCATAGAGCACCCCTAGCAGTCCTGACACGGCGCCTGCCAACAGAACCAGGTACGCAAACCAAGACGGTCCGCCACCAAGAAAATCAAAGGAGAAGCGCACAAATCCGTAGACTGCCGTCTTCAACATGACGCCGGACATCAGCGCCGAAACAGGGCTGGGCGCGATGGGGTGAGCGCGAGGAAGCCAGAGGTGGAGTGGAATAATGCCCGCTTTGGTTCCAAATCCGACGAAGGCCAACAGGAGAATCACAGTCTTGACGCCCGCCGGCACACCAGTGCTTGCTGTGCGAATTGCCACGAAATCCAGACTGTGCGAATGAGGTAGGAAAAGGAAGAAACTCGCCACTACAGCGGCGGCGCCTGCATGCATCATAAGCAAGTAGATAAAAACATTATGGCGTCTCTCCGCGGAGTCGCCCTCGATAAGAATTAACCCGGCAGAGAGAAGCGTCATTAACTCCCAACCGATGAGAAATGCGAAACCAGTAGTCGCTGTCACAACAACGACCATTGATGACAAGAAGAGTGAAAAGAAAGCCCACATCGAGCGGCGTCGCTGCTCACCATAATGCTCATCGAAATACGAGACGGCAAAAATCGAGACAGGCGCGGCGACCGAACAGATCAGCAGCAGAAAGAGGGCACTGAGCCTATCGATCCCCAGCGTCAAAGGAAAGGGGCTAAAGCGAGAAAAGTCGACAATGGCAGTCGACTGCTGCCAGAAACACAGCACAGCCACAAAGCAACCCACGACGTTAGAAGCAATCACCAGACAGCTAGCGACAACCCGCACTGTCTTTGCATGGCTTACCAACAAGGCGATTGGGGCAACAAGCCCGAGGGAAGCTAGAAGAAAAACAAAACCCGTCTTTATCGAGAGCAGTTGCATCTCACTCTTTTCGTCACAAATCTCTTTTGAGGCGAGCCAGATACCCACATGCTCGTTCTCCAAACTCTCTGACTTCGCCAGCAACCGGCAAGATTTCTATATAGAAAATTCGCCGCTCCGATGGCTGTTGGCACTGAGCCATGTCCGTCCCACACTCTGGGCCCGTAGCGCTCTAACCTTCATTGCTGCTCTCGGATTGTGGAGCACCAAGGAGGTGTAAGTTTCAGACCCTGAGGAATCGCAAAAGCCGAGGACAAGAATTCAAGTCCTTGGGAACTTGCGCGGACGGTAGTCTTGAAGAAACCGTTCGCTTCGGGAATCCCCCGCCCCGTATGGTCCGCCGACTCTAAGCCGCCCCCGGTAGCTTCCCTGGAGCCGTCGGAGGCACTTTTGCGCCCGTCGCGGCGTGCATGTCTGCCGTTGAGGGCTCCTGGGGTGGCTTCGGTTGACTTGCTGACTTGATTCGTGGCGGCGCAGGTGTTTGCCTCTTGCTCGCCGCGTGGAACTGCGAACAGAAGACCCGTTCGTTTCTGTACACCCTTCGAGACTCAGGAACTTCTATCCCGCATTCGAAACAGTAACTTGCCATTTCCTTCCTGCTCTCCTTTCTTTTCGGGGCAATCCTCAAAACCCAGGGCAACGCTCGATTGTCGGCAGGCTGCCTCGACCGCCAGGACAAAGTCCCACCATGCAAGTTCCCGGTCTTCCCGTTCAACACCCTTGGAGCGGACGCAAAGAAACCGCCGAATGACAGGATCACATCGGTGTTTTATACAACATGCAGGTCCTGACTTTCCCGGCATGAAAACCTCCGCCCTCGTATTGGTTACGGGCTCCGCTATGCAACCAATAGGGCGCTGAGCCTCCGTACAGCCAACCGCGATCGCTCACTGAATTCCACCGATAGGCCCAACCCCTCATAACTGCTGGAAACTCTTCCGTCTACAGCAACCTCGTCTTGTCCCATGCAGAACTCCACCAACACGGGCGCACCAACAGGTAACTGAATCTCGCGGACAAAGAACCCGGTCGCGCCAACGAGAACGTGCCCGCCAGGCACAGCTACGCACTTTGAACCCGCGTAAAGTTTTACCCAGAGCTGAATAGGGCGCATTTCTCTTTACCCCTCCTCGCGCCCAAGCCCCGGCAATGGCCGCACAGCCACCGCTTCTTTGCCAAGCCAGCCGTCCTGGATTTGATAGCTGACACGCAACCCGGAGAAAAGGGCACGGAACGTCATTCCACGCAAGTTGGCCTTTCGGAAAGGCAGTCGATAGCCGTCATCGCCACGGATCATGCCTTTTTCCTGGTTCGGATAGACATGCAAAATCGTTCCTTCCATGGTCACTTGCCTCCTTACTTACTTGGCAAATCCTCGGTGGCGCCCTGAACTCCGATGGATACCGTAGCGCCCGGATGAAGTGGCGCAGTTTCCGGCGCTCTCACGAGGCAACGTGTTGCACGTGCGCTTTGTGCAGGAGTCAGTCGGCCTGTAAACCTGATTTTCACGACCCGGCTTCAGATTAACCGCCGTCGGGATCTTCGCGCTTGCCGCGAAGAGGACGCCATAGGACACGCGCAGTCCCAAAGACATCTGCGCATAATTGAACGCCAGCGCGAGCGAATCGTCGCTGAACGTGACGTCGTATCCATCATCTCCGTGAACAATTCCGGTATGGCACGAAGGAAAGAGTTTGACGACCTCTCCCGACAGACCTTCTCTATGTAAGGGATCTGCAACTTTAATCCCTGTCATGTTGACTCCACTTCAACCACTGGTCTGGACGCAGCATTCTTGTGACCATGTGACAGAAACGCTTCGCTTTTCGCTGCTTTCTCGCGATCCATCTCGAATTCAAGAAGCCCGTCTAGCAACTCATTCAGAGCACAGTTCACTATTTCTGCCGTACTGCAGCTTCCGCTTGTCATCAACTGTCGTGCGCGTTGGGAAACGAGGGTGCACAAAAGGAAAGGATTTGAAACGATACGCCTCGTCGAAAAGAGCAGTTCAGACCGTGCACTCACTTTCTATCTCCGCGTTCCTAGGTGCAACCTGGCAGATTCGAAAAGTGCACCGCTCATTAGCCTAGGAAGGAACCGAGACGGCCCCACTTCCAGTTCACTTGCGCGAGTTTCTACGCGCCCGAAATCGGCCGATCCGCGCCAACAACAATCTCTCGGCCCGATCCCGCGAGGCCCCGGCCAACGGCGCTGCACGACTCCACGACCTTAGGGCGAGACTCAGCAACCTATCGCCTGACAAAGGTGCATTTCCTCCACACGCTCGAGTGCCCGCTCCAAACTGACTCTCTGTTTCCTGGCGAGTCGTAGGGCTACGTGCAAGTCGTGAGCCTGGCGGGAGGAAAAAAAGAGCTTCCCATTCTTGAGCTTCGCGTCAAGGACACCCTTCGACTCTAGTTCAGCGATTCGTGCCTCGCTGATGCCAAGTTTTACGGCCAACTGCGCGGGTGTGTAGTAGTCAGCCACGGCCTTCGTGCCCAGCCTTCGGATATGCGAATATTTGCATATGCCTGCCAAAAAAATTTCCTCGCTACGATGCCGCCCTGATTTGCTGCAGCATGTCCTGCACGCCAACCAAGTGATTGTTGAAAATCGCCTTCGCTACATCGAGAAGCTTGAAAATGGTACGGTCCGAAACCGAGTAATACACGTTGCTTCCAGACTTCCGGCCGATGATGATGTTGCGAACTCGCAGGATTGCAAGCTGCTGGGAGACATTTGCCTGTTCAATCTCCAGAACTTCGCTCAGTTGGTTCACGCCTTTTTCGCCGTCGCGAAGGCAGTCGAGAATTCGAATTCGGATGGGGTGTGCGAGGGCCTTGAAGAACTCTGCTTTGAACTCGGCGATTTGTGGCATAACTCGCTAGTCTAATATGCGAATATAAGCATGTCAAATTCGGGCTAGTTGTGAGCAAGACACTCCACGTAGCTCTTCCGCAATCTGATCACACGGGAGAGATGGATTTGAACTACCGACCTCCTGGTCTTCCGAACGCCCTACTCTCGCAACAGGGGGTCAGCTAGGAACAAACCCCGACGCTTTTGCTGAAGCGCAATCGGTTGGTGGCGGGCCGCGGCTTGCAAAGCTGGCAGAATTGTCGCGTTGTTGATTCCGTGCTCCGTGGTGTTGACGGAGTCGATTTGAACCCGGGGCGTTTCTTGCCGCCCTCGGTGCAGGTATCGCTTTTAGCTTTCAAGTATTCAGCCTCGGCGTCGGGATGAAACCTAACGATGACTTTGGTCATCGAGGAGGGTACGAGCCTTCCCTCAAACTTCTTCCCATGGAATTGTACTTACGCGTCCCGAGCGTAGGTCGTCGATGCGGCGCCGTATTTCCTCCTGCCAAACGACCTCTACGTCCTCATCAACCATAGCATCCAGGCTATCAATCAACGCTCGCTAGATTGGCGCGTTCCTCCGCGGGCAGAGCGAGAGCTCTTTTCAGTAATTCGGCGGCTTCTCGAGTCATAGTAGAGGTATACCGCTCAATCTACGGACAGTGCCTGGATTGTTGCCGACAGCAATTAAACGGCGGTTAGCCGTTAGGTTCGAGGCGGAATTTTCTAGGTCTGTTGAAAGGATCGAGCAGGCACCCCAACGATGGCCTCGTTATTTCGAAGAAGACTCGAGGCGTTTCTTGCTTCACCAATTTCCGTTTGAGATTGTCTACCAGCAGAGTTCCGCTTCCCTTGTTTTGATTCTTGCCGTCGCACACACTCATCGCCGCCCCGGATACTGGCGAGGCCGACTGTAGTGTTCCCGCCAACGATGCGACTTCTCAGTAGACATGAGCGTCGTTACGGACGCTTCTCCGCTGATTCAGTCGAGTCAATCTTCAAAGGCGCAATTGGGCCACGCTTGACGCTGACCATCAACCGCGACCTTGATCCCCTGACCCTCTGCTCTTGCAGCAGAGGGTCAGCAGGACAAGCCCCGAACGCTATTTAGCTGAGACAAAACCGGTTGGCAGCCGTGGCGGGCCTCGAACTTTCGCCCGCTCGCTTGCCCGCAAAGCGAGATCTGGACCCAAATGGACCCAAGTTGGAGGAGCTAATTGTGGAAGGCAGTTCGCTAATCCGATGAAGGGCAAGCATTTGAAGTGCGCGCCCGGAGGGATTCGAACCCCCGACCCTCTGCTTAGAAGGCAGACGCTCTATCCAACTGAGCTACGGGCGCGTCGCTTAGTACCATTCTATCATTGCCTTAGAAGCCGCGCTTCCGAGCCTTGCACAGACGCTTTATCACATTGAGCTGCGGGCAAAATCACTCATTCGGTTTATCTCGCAACTGCCGATCCAGATAGTTTACGATCGCCGGTTGGTCGGGGCCGGGAAGGAGTCACCGCTGGTATGGGTGCGCAAAATCGCGTTTGTGCTTGCAACCATAGTTGCTCTCCTACTCACTGTGTGGGCAGCCGCAGCATTACACTTCGACTTGCCGGTCCCACGATTACGGGCGCCAGCAACGGTGTTGTACTTCATCTTGACCCTAGCCGCTCTGTGGTTCCTTCGGCACAGTTACTTGGGGCCGGTAGTCGCCTTCTTCGGATTCGCGGGAGTAGCCCTATGGTGGTTTTCGCTCAAGCCGTCAAATAACCGACCCTGGCGGGCCGACAACGCTAAAACCTCGTATGCCGAGGTCAATGGAGAGCAGGTTACAATCCACGATCTTCGCAACTGCAACTACCGCACCGAGAATGACTACACTTGTGATTGGGAAACTCGTTCCTATAATCTGGCGGCCCTGCGCGGGCTCGACATCTTTATCACCTGGTGGGGGTCGCCCTGGATCGCGCATCCCATTGTCAGCTTCGATTTCGGCAATGAAAGCCATGTCGCCATGTCTATCGAAACCCGGAACGTGGTTGGCCAGGGCTATTCCGCGATCCGCGGTTTCTTCCGCCAGTACACGCTCACCTATGTTGCTAGCGACGAGCGCGATGTCATTCGATTGCGTACCAACTACCGCAAAAACGAAGAGGTGTACTTGTTTCGTTCGACGGCGAAACCGCCGCTGGCGCGCGCGATCTTTTTGGAGTATCTGGAACGCGCCAATAGCTTGCACGCGCGTGCCGAGTGGTACAACGCGCTGACCAACAATTGCACGACCAACATCGCGGTTTCTGCCGCCGACGCCCGTGACATGCGCGTGCGTCGTGACTGGCGCATCTTGCTCAACGGCAAGATGGACCAAATGATGTACGAACTTGGCGAATTGGTCGCCGGTGGATTATCGGAGCCCGAACTGAAGGAGCAGGCACACATCAACACGGCGGCCAGATCTGCCGACGACAGCCCCGACTTTTCCAGACTCATTCGCGAAGGACGGATCGGTTTCACTGAGAAGACCCTCACGTCGGAGGTTCATCCCCAAATTCATGGAGAGCGCTGACTCTCAATCAGCGGGTGGACTGGCACAGTTCAGGTCGTAGGCTTCCCGGGTGACGGCCACCTCGCGATTAGCCAAACCGTCTGGTGGATTGGAAACCTAGGTACCAGACTGAAGGAATTTTCACACTGACCATTGGCCTCACACTCGCAGTCTGTTCCGCTTGGGGCGGGTCACTCAGAGAGCAGCCGCCATATAACTTTGAATTTTCTACTGCGAGCCGCGATAGACGATGGCCGCCAGGTCCAAGATCTCTTGTTTGTCCGCGGGTAAAATGAATCCGGCCTCGATCGCCGAAGCCAGCGAAACCTCAAACTTTTTCATGTACACGCTCTTACCGCCGGGATAGAGGCGATCAAGCGTGGCCGCATCGAACGGCTCGCAGACGCCGACCATAAAGCCCAGCGGGCCGCCGGAATTTCCCACACCCGACAGTCGGGCGGTTGGAACGTCGACCCAGGGCGTGCGGACACCCCCCTCAGCCAAACCATTCGCGTCGAGCACAAAACTGGACGCGTCACCCTTGCTCAGTTTAATCGGAGCGGCTTCGGGCGGGGCCTGGCCGGTTCTGATCCAGCAGTCGAGGTTCCACAGCGCTGCTTCCACTACGTAGTGGTGCTGAGGAGCGTTATTGGCGAACTTGGCTAAATCGCTCCCCAGTATGTTAGCCGTGGGCTCATAGCCAGCCGCCAGTTTCTCCAGCGGCGCTAAACCCGAGTCTATAAAGCCGACAGTGAAGGTATAGGTATCGGCGTGCGACGTTCCGGCGATTTCCCAGACGCGGAGCCGCTCGTTGTCGGGTTGGCGAGCGCCGTGAAAGCCGGGAATGCGTCCGTCGAGTAAGTCCGTCTCCGTGATCACGATAATGACCGGCGCGCGCAGATCGGCGCGAAGCTTGACAACACTCGGCTGCCCTGTCGAGGGAACCATGGAAGCGTTTTCGAGTGACGCGGCGCTACCGAAGCGCGAGTGGATCAGAAATCCATCGTAAAGTTTGGCAAGTGGATCAACAACATTCACGTAGGTAGTTAGGAAGGATGCAGATTGGGACTCTCCCACCGCGATGACGCGCTCGGGCATGAGTGGGCCCAGGACCTTGCTGGCGTGGGGTACTCGGAGGAGGCCACCTACCTGGGAGAAAATGTCATACGAGAAGGAATCGCCCGGATGACTGAGGGAACCATATCGAACCGGGTCGGCCTTCTTCAAAGGGGTACCTATCGCGACCAAGCTGTGGCCACCTTCCACCCCGACCTTCTGAGCCGAAACGCCCACATAGGCATAGCCGTTGCGGATTATTTCGCGGTGGGCCGCATTCCAATCGGGCGCGCCGTCCGCGCCGGCGCTGACGTTCAGCCATTCGACAACAACCGTACCGTTGAATTTTTGGGGATCAGTCGGCCGCACGACAACGATGCGGGTAGCGTAGGGTGCTGTCTCTGCAGGCACGGCGTTCCAGAACCCGTCCGGGGTTGGCGCATCGGAAAGCCTGTAGAACGAGGCCCTGCCCGAAAGGAAGAATTCGTGAGTCGTATAGCCCAGAGGTGTGAGATCGAAACTGCTGAGGAGAAGCGCTGGCGGTCCTGCCACAGCAACGACCGTTGGGACGTCTGCATGCACGCCCAGTTCGGCGCGGGCCGGCGCTGTTTTGCGGATCATTGGTTTTGTTCCAGTTTTTCGGGCGAAAGCTCGGAAGAGTGTCCGTCGTTCTGGGTAGCGGGTTCGACAATGATTTGACCGTAGACCCATGGATGCTCTTTGCAGATGTAGACGTACGTCCCCGGCTTGTCGAAGGTCACCGCGCCGATGTCGAGAGGGTTCAGCGGACCCGTCGTCCACGATCCGTCTTGTGCC
This sequence comes from uncultured Acidobacteriaceae bacterium, assembly GCA_964407845.1. GTDB lineage: Bacteria > Acidobacteriota > Terriglobia > Acidiferrales > UBA7541 > Palsa-295. The sequence continues at coordinate 31,100 of CAYOXF010000106.1, forward strand.
ACGACAGTGTGAATCATCTGGCCATTATTTCTCCAGCTGACTCGCGTGCCGGCCTTGACTCGCACGCGGTACGGATTGAACTCATACTCGTCGATGATATAGTGCGTGCCGGTAAGACCCATGTCGCGCGCAAGCGTGGTGGTCTCGATGTTCGCGGTGTTTTCAATCGGTCCCGTGAAATCCTCCTGAGGAGGAGCGGGCGGAGCGGAACGCTGCGGGAGTGTTCCTCCCAGTTTGAAGGCCCACACGGCACCGCCGACGATCGTCGCGACGTACTGCTCGCCTCCGCTTTCAAACGTGATCGGCGGGCTCCCACCGAGATCGCCCGTCTGAAACTGCCACAGCAGCGATCCGTTCGCGGCATCGTATGCTTGGAGCTTGCCATCACCGGGCATTTGAAACACCAAGCCACCAACGGTGGCAAGAGCACCGCTCGGTCGTTGCCCGCGAAATTCCTTCTTCCACACAATCTTGTTCGTGCGGCTATCGAGCGCAGCTAGAACGCCAAAGCTCAGCTTGTTCACTCCGGGAGCGCGCCCGCTAATCGTGAGGCTGAAGAACCCTGGATTCTCGCCGCGTCGTAGCCATTGCAAGCCGGCAATACCGGTCACATAGAAAAACTGTGTCTGCGGGTCAAACGCCATCGGCGTGGCGCGCATGCCGTAGACCGGTGCCAGAAGGTTTGGCTTCTCAGTCGATGCGGGCGTGAAGAAACAACCCAGTTCAAAACCATGCGGAATCGGTTGTGTCTTCCAGTAGTCGCAGTCCGGTAGCACATGATCAGCGCCCACGGGATAGGGCTGCGTCGCCGCGGTTTTCTGAAACGCGTCCTGCGGCACCCGGCGCTCCTCAATGCGGCCCAGAGGCTTTCCAGTGACGCGATCCAGCATGAACAGATACCCATCGGTGCGCATGGCTGCAATCGCCTTGCGAGTTTGTCCGTTCACTTGTGTGTCAAATAACAACGGAGCTTCGGCGATGTCGGCTTCCCAGATGTCGTGCCGAAGCACCTGATAATACCAGCGAAGCTTTCCGGTCTTGCTGTCGAGCGCGACGAGCGAGCACGTGTACAGATTGTCTCCCGGACGGTTTTCACCGGCATACTGCGGGACAGCATTTCCGGTCGCATAGAACACCAGCCCGAGATCCGGGTCGTTCGCTCCCACCAACCAGACCGCTCCCCCGCCGTGCTGCCACGCGTTGTTGTTCTTCGGCCATGTCTCGAACCCCGGCTCGCCCGGCGCGGGCACGACAGAAAAGCGCCACACTTCTCGCCCGGTCTTCGCGTCGACGGCTACAATCCGGCCTCGATACCCGTAATCCGCATTCAAGCCGATCGACACCAATCCGTCGGCATAGAGCGGCGCACCCGAAGCACCTGCAGCCGGTTCGTGCACCGGGTCGCCGAGATAGGTTTTCCAGACCAATTCTCCCGTCTCTTCGCGAAGTGCAACCAAGTTGGCATTGGACAGCCCCACGAATACCAATCCCTCGCCCACTGCCACGCCTTCTCTCGCCGGCATCCCGGGCATCGCGCTGTAACGCCACGCGATCTTTCCCGAACTGAGGTTCACCGCGCAAACGTAAGGCGGCGCGGTCAGGAACATCAAACCGCCGTCAATGACAGGCATGGCACGAGTTGTAGGCGCCGGCCCAACCTTCTCTGAAACCCACGCGGCGCCCAGCTTCGAAACGTTCTGCGCATTGATCTGCGCGAGCGACGAATAACGTGTGTTTCCTGAATCGCCGCCGACTGTCGACCACTGTCCGAGGGCAAATTGCGCCGCGAGAGTGACTCCGGCGGCCAGAACTAGAATGAACACGGGGGTACGAGCGGCTAACCTTTTTCCTTTGAGCTTACCCATGGCAACTTGTTCCATTCGGAAGATCTCCATTTCAAAAATTGTGCCTCCGATTTCCGCCACCCCTTCGTGGCCTCTCTCGCTCATGCCCAGTCGTCCACCTTTACGCCGCGGCGCAAGCCGAAATCCGTGACAAACCAGGTGGTCTGTATCTTCCCGCCAGTTACGACAACACGGATTGCCCCCGGGTTCGTGAAAGGTTTGATGAGAGTGTCCTCCGGCAGTTTTTTCCAGCTTGCATAGGGCTCCAGCCCTTGCAGAGCGAACGGAACTGCCGTGCTTTGAACGACACCGTTCCCCCAGTACGAACCGGCTGTCTTCTCGACGTTCTGCGAGAACCATTGGCTGAGCTCCGCCTTGGTTTTAAAACCGTGCGTGTCCTTCAACAGCGCCGCAACAGTGGGATCCATCAGAATCGTGGCAGACGATCCAGATGCAGAGAGCGAACGCATGTAGTCTCGCATCAGGAAGTGGGTTGGATAGAGGCTTTGGCTGCCCCCCACGCTCGAGATGGCGGTCCACCCGATGCCAACGGAGACGACGTCGTCGTTGAGTTTGAAGCCCATTTGAACGTGCAGAGGGTCCCAACCTTCCGGCAAATTCTCTTCGTTCTCGGCAAAACAGAGATTGTTGTACTGGAAATTGCTGCCGAGGCTCTCCCAAGCATTCACGTTATTGCGGAGGTCGCCCACGATTTTCGAAACGATCGTGAAGGCGCGGCCAACGACGGCATTGGACCGATTGTAGGGGCCCAGGGCATTGGTCCCAGAATTGAAATTGAGCCGTTTCGCAATCGGACCATTGACTACGATCATGTTCGCCATCGAGCTGGTCGAGTTGCCAAAGGGTGCTTGCGTCGCCAACGCCAGAATCAGGGAAAAGTGCTCGGGGGAGGCTCCCGCCATTACCGCGGCAACGGCCGCCTTCTCCACAGTGAGTTGCCGCTGACCGCCGGTGATGTCAATCGTTTTGATCACCTCGCTGGGCTTGTGGCTGGTACCTGTGAGCATCTCCGTGACAAGCTTCTCGGTCGGAAGCTTGATCCAGTTGTAGTCGGTCCAGCCCTTGGCTTCGAACAGGCGCCGCAGATTCTCTTCTGTGTCGGGAGAGAGAAGCCTCGATTCCCTGGCATCGTCCGGCGGCGCGCCGGATATTTTCTCCTCGGCAGTCAGAGGATCCGTCAGCGCTTTGATTACGGCAGTCATCAAAGGCTGGCCGGTCAGCATGTCCTGACCGGTTACGTAACCAGTGTCGACCGCGCGCGGCTGTCCTGTGAACGGAAATGGCACAGCGACGTATCTGACAGGCATGCCGTTGCTGTACTTGAAGTCGTAGTCCGTGGCGTAATGCACGACATTCGTCGAAGCGATTCCTACGGCGGGAATCTTGAGCTGCGTCTGAATCTGCTTCGCCCAGCGGCTCACGGCCGCGGCGCAGGCGTTTCAACCCGCGACACCAACGATCGCCCCATCGGCTTTATTGGCAGTCATTTGCTTCAGGATCGCGGGATCGAGACCAAACATGCCGTCAGCCGTCACCTTCACGACGGTCTTAATGCCCGGATAGCGCTGGGCAAGCCACTCCTGCATCGCCCCGTAAAAGTAGTTGCCTGCATCCGGGCCCTCCCAGGAAAGGTTGATCATGTAGATCGTCTTGTTGTTGAGGTTATCGAGAGGCGGCGCCAGCCGATACCGTGTCGTCAACTTGTTCGGTATCCCCGGGTTCATGACGGTCATGACGCGGTCGCCGGCTGCGGATGACTCTGCCAAGGCAGCTTCTGAGAATGGCCGAGTGTAAGAGGGCGAGCCTGTGACCAGCGCCGGACTGAGTCCCAACATCGCCAACATTTTTCGTCTTTCCATGGTTCTTTCCCCTCCCGTTTCATTGCGCAACAGGCAGAACTGTCGATTCGGCTGTAAAGGGGCGGAGGAGCGCCGCGTTCCGCAAACGCCCATAAGGCGCACGGAATAGATAGTTGAATCCTCTAGCTGTCACTCTGCCATCCAAGTCGGGACTTGATCGCAGTCGCCTCGGACCTCCCAGCCACCATCGTCACGTTCTTCGGTCTAACTACCAATCCACGACGCAGATTGGACCGCCTACCTTCACGATTTCGCCCTCACGGGCGCATACCTCAATCATCGTTCCATCTGAAGTCGCAGCGATCTCCTGATTTACTTTCTCGGTCTCGATCTCATACAGCGGTTCCCCGGCCTTAAATAAATCTCCCGGCTGCTTGTGCCACTTGACGATGGTGGCCTCCTCCATATTCATGCCCACTCGGGAGAGCTTGAGCGTCGTCCTCATACCAACTGCTTGGTGCGCACCAGAGCCGTCGCGATCTGTACGATCTGATCCTCGTTGGGCAGCACGCGGCTTTCCGCATTCGGCGCGTATGGCATCGAAACGTCAGGCACGGTGATGCGCTTAACCGGAGCCTTGAGGCCTGAAAAGGCCTTGTCGGCAATGATGGCGGCGAGATGGCTGGCGGCGCTGCAACGGTCGCGGGCTTCGTCAACGATAATGGCACGGCCCGTCTTTCTGACGGACCGAATGATTGATTCATCGTCAAGCGGCACTAAAGTACGTGGGTCAATCACCTCCGCGTCGATCCCAGCCGATTGTAGTTTCTCCGAAGCGGCTAGGACCGGCTTCAACATCGAGCCTATGGCGACAATGGTTATGTCCGCACCCCTTCGCGCAATCGCGGCCTTACCGAATGGCACGATGAAGTCGCCGTCCGGTATCTCGCCACTATCCCCGCCGCGACCGCTCGCTTCCAAAAAGAAGCTTGGATTGTGACCGCGAATCGCTTGCTTCAGCAGACCCTTTGCATCAGCCGGTGTAGCCGGAACGAGCACGTTGATGCCGCCGAGATTCATGAGAAGGGGGTGGGGTGTGTCGGAATGCTGTGCGGCCGTCGAACGCCCACCGCCATAGCCTGCAATGACGGTGATGGGCAATTCGATCTGCCCGCCCGTCATGAGGCGAAGCTTCGCCATCTGATTCGCGATCGCATCAAAGCCGGTATAGATGAAGTTCGAGAACATCATGTGCAACACAACGCGATAGCCCGTAGCGGCGGCTCCGACTGCCATTCCCGCTAGGGTCGCTTCGCAGATGGGGGTGTTGCGAATGCGGTCTCTTCCAAAGCGCTCCAACAATCCTCTGGTATCGCCGAAAATGGCGAGTTCGACGTCCTCTCCAAACACGATAACCTTCGGGTCGCGCTCCATTTCCTCAAGCAGGGCTTCGTTGATCGCCTGGATGTAGCGTTTACGCGCCATAACCGATCCTCACGGCTTCTGCCCTGAAAACATGACATCAAAAGTCAATTCTGGATTCGCTGGGTCGCTGGCTTCTGCAAACCTGACAGCGTCGTCGACCTGCCCTGCAATCTTTGCGGAAATGCCATCCAATTGATCGGCTGTAGAAACCCCCTTCGAAAGTAGGAGGTCTCGTAAACGGGCAATTGGGTCGCGTCCACGCCACTCCTCGACTTCCTGCGTCTCGCGATACCTCCCGCCAGCGAGAAAGAGGTCTTCCGATTCCAAATGCCCCTGAATTCGATACGTCCGCGCCTCAATGAAAAAGGGACCCTTTCCACCGCGGGCCCATTCGACGGCCTTCGCGGCCGACCGCCAGACCGCTACCACATCGTTGCCGTCTACAATTTCGCAGGGAATCTTGAAAGCCTTGGCGCGGTCGGCGATTTCGCCAGAGGTTACCGTCGCGGTCGGCGTAAATTCGCAGAAGTGGTTGTACTCACAAACAAACACAAGCGGGAGCTGCCACAGAGTGCTGACGTTGAGGCATTCCATGAATACGCCCTGGTTGGCGGCGCCATCGCCGAAGAAGGCCACAGCGACACGTCCATTGCCGCTGAGCTTTGCGGTGAGTGCGGCACCCGTCGCGATTGCAAAACCGCCACCGACGATTCCATTCGCCCCGAGGATTCCCTTGGAGAGATCGGCGACGTGCATCGATCCCCCCATGCCCTTGCAGATGCCCGTCCGTTTTCCCCATATTTCAGCCATCATCGCCTTTGGGTCACCGCCCTTGGCAAGAAAGTGTCCGTGCCCGCGGTGCGTACTGGTGATCCAATCCGTGTCGCGCAAATTGGCGCAGACTCCGACGGCCACTGCTTCCTGACCAATGTAGAGATGTACGGCTCCCGGCAACTTGCCTGCTGCGGCGTCAGCTCTCAGCCGCTCTTCCATGAGCCGAATCAGAGTCATCCCCTCAAACAGCGAAAGCAGCTGTTCGTTACTCGGATTTTGCTGGTCTGCCATTTCCGTCCTTCATTTCAAACAAAGTGTCATCAGGCAACTTGGAAGCGAGACATTTCTCCAGCGCGCGCAACCGAAATCCGTGAGATCTTGCCGTCACGCAAAGCGTAATGAACAAAGACGCGTCCGCGAAGCGATTCGCCCTTTTTGAGCGGGCCTACCACGAAATTGGGCGCGTCTTCGATCGCTGTGAACTGCGTCGTCATGTCCGCCGCAATGCCATTCTCATCGGCCACGAATTGATGGATCGTGAGATTTTCACGAACCCTTTTGAACATCTCGCGGTAGAAGTTGGCAATTCCTTCTTTGCCTTTGAGAGTCATGCTTCCGAGTTCGCAAATGGCATCATCGTTGTAATACTGGGTGAAGCGATCGAAGTCGGCATTGCTGAAGGCCTTCGTGTATTCCGTGAAGGCCTGGCGCTGCTCGAGAGTTCCACCGAGTTTCGGCGTCGGCTTCGAGATACCCGCTTCGACCGGCCAAGTAGAGGCTTTCAGGTGGCAGACCTTGCCGTCTCGGAGATAGTAGACGACGAAAAATTTAACGGTGGTCGTCTCGCCCTTCTTCAGGGGCTTGAACTGAAAGTCGGGCTTGTCCACCAGTGCATGAAAGTCGATATCGATCTCCGCCAGAACGTGGTTGTCATTCTGCGCGACCACCTGCGGTCGGAGAATTTCGCGAATGCCGTCGTGCGCCCATTTCAAAAACTTCAGCAGCTCGTCCGCCCCGTGGAACGCTCGAGAGCCGCCCGAGAAAATTGTATCCTCGGTGAAATACGTCTTTACCAACGCGTCGTCATTCCCCGAGTTAAAAAGGTCCACGTAATTTTGATAGTTCATCTATGCTCCCGGCGGTGCCACCGACTTCGGCTGCGTGATCTGTTTGCCAGTGGCCCAGCTTCCGTGATAGCCGGGGCGGAGCCTCAGCGGAAGCTTGATCGTTGCGAAGGGCCCGTCCTCAATCCTCAGTGCCTCGTAGAGGTATACGTCGGTCCGCATCTCGTCGTGATGGGTGGCAACTTGAATGATGTAGCCGTCTCCTTCGTCGACGGATTTCGGCTTAGGAATGAAGCACGGCTCCTGGAGGCTCGTCTTTTCGCCCGCCTCCCAGCTCGACGTTTTTCCGGTCGCGTGGTCTACATGACCGAGCGTCGAACGAACACCCCAGAATCCCAAGAGCCAGCCGTGGCGATAGGGGGCGGCGATGTAGCGGTCATCCATTCGCGGAAATTCGCCAACGAAGTCGGTCAGCTGCTCCGCGGACTGGAAGGTGTCACCCTTCGAACTCATATCAACGGTCCACCGCGTGACTCGCGAGGCAGCTTTGGAGGGATGCCAGGGCGTTCCGGCAATGTCCGGAAAGAACGGAAACATTGTGCTCTCGGCCACGGGCATATCGATGTGGACCCCCGTGCCGTCGTTGAAGGCATTCATGACATGCGAGGCAAACTGGTTTGGAGCGTGGAACCAGCGCAGGTCCTTCGATTCGCCATCGCGAGGGAGCACGCCGAGATAGATGTCCTTGGCTGAGTCCCAACCGTAGTGCGGCAGGCCGAATTGAAGCCTCTCGATCGTGCCAACGACGGGAATGATTGGAAACACCACGTAGTCTCGCGTCACGCCAAAGTCGTGGAGCATGCAATAGTAAGGCATCTCAAACCAGACTGCGCGAGTGATTTTTCCGGTTCGGCTGATCTCATAATAGACCGCATCTCGCGACATCAGTCCTTTGGCTCCAAAGGCGAAGGCAAGCAACTGTCCCGTCTGCGGATCGATCTTCGGATGGGCCGTGAAGGTCTGACTGGTCAAACCGCCATCGAAATTCCAGTTGCCCTTGGTCTCCAAACTCAGCGGATCCATCGCAACCGGTGGACTATCCTCCTTCATTGCAAACAGCACGCCGTCATGAACCAGCACGTTGGTATTCGCAAGTCCACGATTCTTGCCTTGGACGCACGTCTCATCTGTAAAGGGATTGCGATACCGCCCAAAAAGAGCGCGACCCGCCTCTCGCTCAAGCTTGAAGCGATCGGTGCGCACGTAGCGGTGCTTCAGGTCAACGCGCCCATTCTGAAAGCGGAACATCGAAACGGTACCATCGGCATTGAACGGAACATCATTCTCAAATCGAGGCGGATACTGGAAATCAGGAGCGACACGGTAAAAGGCTCCGTCGAGATCGGTCGGGATGTCACCCTCCACTTCCAGATCGTGAATATCGACTTCGATCCGGCTTGGTGCGTTGATGCCTTCAAACATCGGAAGCTTGGGAAATTTCGCCATCGCCCGACCCTTTCTTCATCGTACCTTCGCTGCACTTCGAGCATTTCTCAAACCAATCTGCTATATACTCATGGGGTGTGATTGTTGTCAAGACATCGTCTGACGAAGAAAACACGCACTGCAGGTGTCTCATCGGGGTCGCTTTGCAGGAATTTTATGGTGGCTGCTTCACTTCGGCGCTTGGGCCAGCGAACAGACTCCTCTATACTCGCTGCGAAGCAGTTCGGGGGACGCACATCGATGAGTGTTGGTGAGCCGCAATCCATACCGCGCGCGAAGATCCTAGAAGCTGGCCGACGGGAGCGCACACAACTGGCGGGCGCGAGGCACCGCGGCGGACACGCTCCCCATATCGACACGCTCAACCGGCTGGTTTCGGTCCGCATCGTGCGGATCGCCGATTTGATTCTTCGCATAGGCACGCTCGCATTCAAGGAACGCTTCGGAGTGAAACCGACGGATTTGCGAATCCTGATCATGCTGGGTGCCTACCAGCCGATTTCGGTGAACGAGGTAAGCCGAAGAACGCACATCGACAAAGCGTGGATTAGCCGCTCCCTAACACCCCTTCTTCGCCGAAAACTGATTATCAGGACGCCCCATCCAGCCGATAGTCGCGCTTCGCTACTTTCGCTAACTAATAAGGGCGAGGCGCTCTTGCGCGAGATCGCGCCGGTCGCGGACGACTATCAACGCCAGCTGCTGCAGGGACAGCGAGTTCGCGACGTAGAACGAGTACTCGATTTGCTCGCTGCTCGAGCAGAAGAAATGTTTCAGGTCGCTGTGCAACAGAGGAACCGCAGCGCCCGTCGCCGTTAGACGTTTTGGGGTGACACGGAACCAACGCAACCGGGCCTGGGCCAACGCTGCCCGTCTGCTATGTTAGACCGTAAGTGATCGAAAGCGGCTTACCTGTCGAGTTCCTTCAGAGTTGTCGGCGTTGAAGAGTAGCCGAACCCAGCAAGCATGCATTCGATCGAATCCCAGAAAAGCTCTTCGGCCGCAGCCCGACGCTGAAAGTTGTTTTGACAACGACAGGGCCGAATACTAAAATCACGATTGTCTGGTCGATCCGCTGGCTCCCGCAGAGGGTGCGAGGAGAGTTCGCATGGAACAAAACAGCAAATTGACGGTCTTGGACCCACACGGGCAGCCTTCCGGAATCTTCGGCCGCCGCCTCGACGCGCAATCGAATCCCCGCGACATTTTGGATCCGATCGCGCAACCCAGCAGCAACCTCAAGCCGATATCCATGGCGCCGCGCCTGGCTGCGCTCGATGGCAAGACTGTCTATCTGGTGGAGACAGGATTTGCGGGCAGCTTTGAGTTCATGCAAGAGCTGCAGGACTGGTTTTCCCGAAACATGCCCGGCGTGAAAACCGTCATCCGGCACAAGCGCGGCACGATGTTCACCGACGATCCTGAACTCTGGAACGAAATCAAATCGAACGACGGCGACGCCGCGATCCTGGGTGTGGGAGGTTGAGAGGCCTGTTCGGCGAGTGTCGCCGATTACTCGAGAACTCTGGAAGACGAATATGGCGTTCCCACAGTACCCCTGGTGACCGCACGATTTGCGGACTTCGTGGAACGCGACGCGCGGGCGCGCGGAACGCCTCTACGCTTCGGTTTCCCTCCCTATCCAGTGGTGGGCATGTCGCGAGCTGTGCTGCGCCAATACATTGAAGGCAACGATCCCATCACTTCGAAACCCTTCATGCGAGAGGTGATCGAGGTTCTTACGTCGCCGCTCACGGACAAAGAAAAGCATCCCACGATCACACCGAAGCCGCGACGTCCGCGCTTGCTGGCCTCCGACACAGCGGAGAATCTCTATCGGCAGTTCGTCGAAAACGGATGGACGGACGGCTTGCCGATCGTCCTGCCGACCGAAGAGCGCGTCGCCGAGATGCTGGCCGGCACCGACCACGGCCCCCAGGAACTCGTTGGCCGGATGCTGGTCACGACGCATCAGGAGAAGATGGAGTACACCGTCGAAAAAGTGGCCGCCATCGCCGTGATGGCGGGGGCGCGGCCCGAGCATTTCCCGGTAATCCTCGCACTTGCCGCTTCGCAAGAACCGTCGATGCCGAGTTCGACCACCTCGTGGGGCCGCATGGCCATCGTGAACGGGCCGATCCGCAACGAGGTCGGAATGAACTGTGGCACAGCTGCGCTCAGCCCGTTCAATCTGGCGAATTCGGTAATCGGCAGGGCGTGGACGCTGATGAGCATCAACTTCGGCGACGCGCGTGCGGGCGAGAACTTTATGGCATCGTTCGGCCACAATCTGAATTACAACAATATGTGCTGCGGCGAAAACGAGGAGCTAAGCGTCTTCGAGCCGTTTCACATGCAGAAGGGTTTCCGCACAGATGAAAGCGTGGTGAGCTTATTCCGGGGATGGAACGTGCTCAACTTCGGGATTGGCCCGGCAAAGGAGATGGCGCACCTAATCTCCACGTTCGGGTCGATGGGGACGAGCATCACGTTCATCGTCGATCCGCTCGTGGCCAAAAACCTGCGCGCCGAAGGGTTCCGGACCAAACGCGACGCCTGCAAATGGATCGTCGAAAATTCGCATGTCCCTGCCGGGCATTATTGGCAAGGACAGATGCAATCGGGCTTTGCGGCAGGATTGGCGAAGCAAGGCGTTGAACCGTTTGCCTCGTGGGCCAAGCTGCCAAAGGACGCGCTGATCACTCCGCGGCACTCACCGGACGATATCAATATTCTAGTCGTCGGCGGCGAGACAAATCCGATGTGGATCACCACGGACTTCACCTACACGCAAAGCGTTGCGATCGATAAATGGAGGCCGAAAGGCGGGCTTCATCGCGACGCGCGTCCGCTTCGTATGCCAGTGCCCTTAGCTTGCAAAGATGGCGCATGCGGCATCCCGGAGGCCACGCCGAGCGCTGAACCGGTCACGGCCGGAGACTAACGCGCACTGGAACGTTTTCTAATTACGATTGCGAGCGTGGGATTGCCGAAGTATCTGCTCTTCTCAGACTCCTTGCAAAGAACAGTCGCCTGTGCCCGGGGACAAAAAACAGAAGACTTCTACCTCCAAGTGTCGATCGAGACACTTTTTTCCGGCATAAAATCCGTTGCGAACCAAACACTTGCGGTCTTCCCTCCGACAACGACCGCACGAATGCTTTTCGCGTTCGTGAACGGCTTAATCCGCGCATCGCCGGGGAGCTTTTTCCAACTGGCGTAGGGCTCAAGCCCCTGTGCGCCCAGAGGGCCGAGCATGCTCGATACGATCGAGTTTCCCCAATACGACCCGGCGGTCTTCTCAACGTTCTGAGAGAGCCAGTCGGCCAGCATCGCTTTCGTCGTGAAGCCCTGCACGTTGTGGAGCAGCTCCGCCACCGAGGGATCCATGAGGAGCGTGGCACTCATCCCGGAGAGAGAGGACATGTAGTCCCGCATGAGCATTTGCGGTGGGTAGTGCTGCTCCACCCAGCCGGTGCTGTTTATGAAGTTCCAGCCGGTGAACATGGTGACGATGCTGTCGGTCGGCTTGTGTCCCATTTGGACGTGAAGGGGCTGCCATCCATCGGGTAGGGCTTCTTCATTCTCGGCGATGCACAGATTGTCGTAGCGCAGAGGGTTGCTGAGCGAGGCAAAACCGGTCACGCCTTCGTCGTAACCTTGGATGATTTTGTGAATCAGCGTCACGGATCGCCCGATGACGGAGTTAGCGTCATTGTTCGGTCCCAATGCGCCCAGGCCTGAATTCATGCCGATCTGGTTGCGTATCGGCCCGTTCACCACGATCATCTGCGCGATCGAAGTCGTAGAGTCCTGATATGGCACCATGCTGGCCAGTGCGAGGATGACCGGGAAATATTCAGGTTTCGCACCCGCCATGACTGCGAGAATCGCCACTTTCTCGACTGTAAACGGGCGACGCGTCCCGAAGGTTCCCGCAGCGGATTTCACGATTTCGTCGGGCTTGTGGCTGGTGCCTTTTAGCATGGCAGCCACTCTTTCCTCCGTCGGAATGATGACCGGATTGTAGTCGGTCCAGCACTTTTCCTTGAACAGGAGCTGCAGATTGTCTTCCGAATCCGCCGGGAGCAGTCTCGGTTCCGGCGCCGATTCAGGAGGAATTCCGGACAGTTTTTCCTCATCCGTGAGAGGTTTCGTGAGGCCGTCAATAATTGCCTGCATCATCGGCTTGCTGCTCACCGTGTCTTTGCCCTCGATGTAGCCCTTGAGCACCGATCGCGGCTGACCGGAAAAAGGAAACGGTACTCCGACGTAACGGATGGGCATGCCCGTGTTGTAGGTGAAGTTGGGGCCGATCCCGAATGACACGACGTTCGAACCGGCAGCAGCGACCGTGGGTATATGGTACTTTTGCTCGATCTCTCCGGCTTCGAGGCTCACGGCCCCGACACAGCCGTGTCAACCAGCGACCCCTAGGACGACGCCGTCTCCTTTGTTATCGGCGATTTCTTTCCACAGCGCCGGATCGTCGGTGACAAAATTTCCTTTTTTGATCTTGATGATCGTCTTGACATTGGGCATGTGCTCGGCAAACCATGCCTGCATTTCCTGAAGGATGCCGTCGTTCTGCCCCATTCCTCCCCAGTCCGTGTCCACCAGATAGATGGTCTTGCCTTCCAACGTGTCAAGGCGAGGTGCCAAAGGTATTCGCTTCGCCAATTGAGGCGTGACCCCGGGATTCAGGGCGCTGATCATCTTGCCCGTCACGACGGGTGCGGCTTTCGCCGAGTCCGCACGAGCGGTCCGCGCAGACGACGGCGCGACCGCAACGAGCGCGGGACTGGCGCCCAGCAACGCCAACATCTTTCGTCGATCCATGGCCACTACCTCCTCCAATCGCTCAGCTACTCCGGATCCGGGAGCCCGCAACTGCCGTCGGTACAGCCATCCACCGCAGGCCTTGCGCGCCACTTGTCCACCGAGGCGCTCGCGACGTAAGAGAAATCCGCAACCTTCCACATGGGGCTCGTTTCGCCGCCCACGACGACGATGTTGATGTTCTCAGGCTTGTCGTACGGCGCGATGAGCGTTTCCGGCGGAAGCTTCTTCCAAGATGCATACGGCTCAACGTCCTGTTCGGCGACCGGAGCCATCAGCATATGGATCAGGTCCGTGCCCCAAAACTGCCCCGCCGGCACTTTGTAGTTTTGTGAAATCCAGCGGCCGAAATCGAGCTTCGTTTGGAAGCCGTCGTTTTCTTTGAGGTGCCGGGCCACCAGCGGATCCAGAATCAACGTTGCCGAGGAAAATAGCCCCGGCAGCGCCCCTAGCAGTACGCACGTGTCTTCGCCCACCGATCTTGTGGATGATCCAACCACGTTGTTCACGAAGCTCCACCCACGGAATAGGCTGACCACGCTCTCGTCCGCGCGGAAGCTTTTCTGTACGTGGAACGGCTCCCAAACGCTCCTCTCCTCGTTCTCGGCGACACACATATTGTTGTGGCCGATCGGATTGCCTTGCGAACTCCAGAACTGCTTCTTCACCCGGAAATAACCCCACTGGATCGTCAGCAGCGTCCAGGCGCGCCCGATCACCGAATTCGCAAGATTGCGAGGGCTGAAAGCCCCGATCCCAGAATTCATTTCGATCTCGTTGCGGATGGGCCCGTTCACCAGGAGCATGCAGGCAAATGGCGTCGTCGAGCCAACAATCGAGGGATGCCCCGTCGAAGCGACGGCGAGGATCACGGGCAGGTGCTCGGGCCTCGCGCCCGCCATGACCGCGACGATGGCCACCATCTCAACCGTAAATTTCAGGTATTCCTGCGTGTCATGGAGGAAGATTTCGGCAACCACTTCATCCGGAGCGCGGTTTGTGCCCGTCAGCATTTCGGCAACGCGTTCTTCCGTGGGGAGGATGATGGGCAGCCCGTCCGTCCATCCGCGCTGGTAAAAGAGGCGCTGCAAGTTATCTTCGGTATCGGAGGCAAGCAACGGTTGCCTAACGCCCGTGCGTGACACCGGAGCGAAGTCATCGGTGAAATCATCTTCCCCGACAGGCTTCGTGAGTGCCTCGATGATTTCTTCCACTACGATTCGCTGCGTTGCGGGATCTTTCCCTTCGATGTAAGCGCGAAGAACGGAAGGTGGCATACCTACGACCGGATGCGGCGTATAGATAAACCGCAGGGGAACCCCGTGGAAACGCAGATCATTCGCCAGAAAACCGACGAATTCGAAAGTCGAGACGGGCGCCGTCGGAATCCCGTATTCCTGCTCGAGTGTGCGAGAGCAAGTGGCGACCGCCACTGCGCAACCCGGTCAACCGGCGACACCTAAGATTGCAGCGTGTCCGTTTTCCTTGATTTCTGCCCAGAGGTCCTTCGTGTCGTCGCGGAAGATGCTGCTGCCGGTCTTGCGGCGCCGCACCGTCGTGACCGAAGGCATGTGTTCGGCAAACCAACCCTGCACTTGATCCAGAAATTTGCCGCTTCCGCCAAATCCTGTGTCGACCAGGTAGATAGTCTTGCCATTGAGGCTGTTCAATCGGGGTGCCAGGGAAGAAAATGATCGGGGTTTGGCGGTTCGATCCTCACCGGCAGCTCTGACGGTTCGGCAGGCTTCTGGATTCAATACTGCCGAACGTAATAGCGTGGCCACGAAACGACTCCTCGGATCGAAAGCGCTCTCTTAAAAAATCGCCGGGAGCACCACACCCGCACCTTGTGCCAAACCGCAACCAGTACATCAAACTGGGCTGTAGTTGTCAAGACAACATCCTACACGGACCCCATGGGCCATGCCACCGGGGCGGGCCTTCAGCGCCATTTATCAATCGAGACACTTTTGACGTATCTCATCCCGCCGTAGTCCCAGTAGAGATTGTTGGAGGACCCCGTGACGAGGATGTTGATTTGCGCAGGACTCCTGAAATGGGACTTGGTATCGTCGGGGCCTTTGTAGAGCCAGTCGGTCAGTTTCTCGACCGTGTCGTAGCCCTCTTCCTTGACGTAGTTGGCCACGGCCGGACTGAGGACGGCGATACCTCCGAAAAGTTGGTCCTGGCCATTGAAAATGTTTTTGAGCTCCTGAGCAAAATTCATATCTTTCTGCCAAACCGCATAGACGGAGTTTTTCGCGGAGATGACTCCCCATCCCTCGAATATACTCACGACACTATCTTCCGGTTTAAACCCCTTTCGGACACTGAAGGATTTCCAGGGAGAGTCCTTTTCGTTCTCGGCAATCACGATGTTGGTGTAGTTCGCGGGATTTCCGATGACGCCCATGTAGGTCTCGCCAACCTTGCCGCAGTTCCCGGCGTTGATGGAAAGCAGAGTGTAGGCGCGGCCGATTGTGGCGTTGGCATGACTGAACGGGCCCAGGGCGCCGATCCCGTAATTCAAACCGATCTCATCGCGGATCGGCCCATTGATCACCACCGCTTCGGCAAAGGAGTTGTCCGAGCTCGACAGCGACTCCTTGCCAGCAGCTGCGATCGCGAGAATTACGGGAAAGTATTGGGGATCGGCGCCGGCCATCACCGCATTTACTGCAACCTGCTTCACCGTGTAGGACCAATACTCGTAGACACCTGGTGTAGGCGAGATCTTGCCCACGATTTCGTCAGGCTTGTGACTCGTCGCCTTGAGCATGAGGTCCACTTTTTCTTCGGTCGGAAGCACAATCGGGAGGTAATCCGTCATGCCCTTTTCTTGGAAGAGTTTCTGCAGATTCTCCGCGGTATCGGGGCCGAAATGGTCCGGGCCGGCAGACTGCTGGATTGTCCGGGAGTTCTTGTCTTCGTCCTTCAGTGGTGTTGTCAGTTCAGCAATGATCTCCTGCATGACGGGTTTGCCAGTTATGGGATCTGTTCCTTCGACCACATCTTTCCGCAATTGTTCTGCTGTCTTGCCCCAGACGGGCGACTTGACAAATGTAAATCGGAGGTTGGGCATTCCCTTCTTAGCGGCATTTTGTTCCACCAGATCTTTGAAATATTCGGTGATGATCGAAACTGTGGGTTTGCCCAGGTTGGATTCCAGATCAACGCAATGGCCAACGACCGCTGGCGAGCAATAGCTTCAATGCCCAACTCCCATAATCACCGCATCCCCTTTGGCTTTAATCTCTGCCCACAGAGCCGGATCTTCGTCGGGGAAACCGCCCGCTTTGCGTCTATAAACGACATTTACGTTGGGCATGCTCCGCGTGAACCAAGCGGCCATTTCCTTGAGAAGTACGTCTCCCCCGACGAAACCGTCATCCACGATGTAGATGGTCTTGCCGTCGAGAGTATTCGGCCTCGGCGCCATGGCCAGCAACTTGATTGCTGGCGGAATGCCCAGCGGACTGAGCACGGTAAGTTTTGGTTCAACGGTGACCGCAGGATCTGATTTCTTTTTCTCCTTGGCCAGTACTTGATTGCAGGGCCAAAAACTCAGGCAGAACAATGCGATCAACAAGGTGGCGAAACGTGACTTCATGGGATGAGCCTCCTAATACAAATTCCAATCTGCGGACGGGAACCTGAAGTGAGTTGACGGGAGTAATCCCCGAATTTGGCGCGTCATGGGTGGGTCCCCGTGGATGTTCATCGCGCTCAAGCCTCTTGCCACAAACCCAGGGTCTGCAATTCCCGAACTGTGTTCGAAGAGAGTATCGAGCAGGGGCTTTTCGCTCACGAAACGCCTGGGGGAGGCAGCAACTCCGCCCAACCCTTCGACCGGAGCCTAGCGATCGGGCGCCTCCGTGTCAATTGCAAATTTGTTGTTAGCACAACGACCAGTTATTGCGAAAGCCTGCCGGCCTCTATAAGCCGAGGTGAGAAAACGCGCTGCCTTCATGGTGAGGTCCTTGTTCTAAGTCGCGACAGCGGCACGAACGAAATTACCTGTGGCTATGCGGTGATCCGGTCAGCACAGCCACTGAAGTTGCCTATGATGAACCCGATCGCATATCATCATCTTGGTTGTTCTTGAGCTCGAGGTGACATCATGCCGCCTGAATATTACCTTGGCGCAGCCGTGGCGGTGATCCTGCTCGTCTTGCTCGGCTCGTTCTTGAAAGGCAAGCGGGTTGGGCGGCGAGAGTTGGATAAGGGTAGTGGCAGAGACGAGCTAACCAATCAGCTGTCACGGATCGCTGATGCTCTGGAAGCAATCGCGGCTCACTGGCGAGCTTTGCCGTCCCCTGTCGAACAGAAAGCAGCACCGTTAGAGAAAGCGCCGAGCGCCCCTGAACCGATCGCCATTGAGTCGAGCGTGTCCGAGTCGGTTGGCACGGACCAAGAGAATAGCGGCGAGCCTAAAAAGCATCATTACGTTAGCTTGTCCATGTTTGGCCGGTAGACGACTGCTTCGTGTTAGGGACCTGAACACCGCTCGCCTATGACGGGAAGCGCTATTAAAAGCCATCGGTAGTCGAGGCGGTCCCTGGATTCAAATCTTGCGCCGAAGCAGGGCCCAGATCAGGTTGGCCTCTTCGCGCAGGAAACGAAGCTAGGTTTCGGTATCAGCAGTTATCCACGCGTCTGGCGAACGTAGGGGACCGTCTGCTATTCCCACCGTTTTGCTGCGAATCACGACGGCAGCTCTCACCGTGTGCAAACGCTCTTCGCTCGGCGCGAGCAGTCACAAGGATGTAAACCAAGAGCTTCAGATGACCGGGCTGGAATTACATCTAATGTCAAGGGCCGAACCCTCTCGCCGAAACCCCGGCTTCACGGAATGGCAGCAATTCGTCTCCAAGCTCCTTTTCATCGAAAAAACAGGGTTGCAACGGCCGCGTGTCAGCCACAATCTGATGAGCATGCCAGAACTGCCCGATATCGCCGCCTATATCACTGCGCTCGAACCACGCATCCTTACGCAACCCATCCAGCGAGCACGACTGGCAAGCCCCTTTCTGCTTCGAACGGCACAACCGTCCGTTGCCGAGGTGGAAGGCCGCGTCGTGCGCGAACTGCGAAGAATTGGCAAACGAATCGCTATAGGAGTGGAAGGTGACCTTTGGCTCGTGCTGCACCTGATGATTGCCGGGCGGTTGCACTGGCGGACCCTGCCGACAAAGTTGGCAGGCCGGCAGAATCTGGCAGCCTTTGACTTCCCCAGCGGCTCTCTCGTGCTGACCGAAGCTGGCACCAAGCGTCGGGCATCATTGCATGTCCTTGCAGGCGAGGAAGGGCTACGTTCGATCGACCCTGGAGGAATTGACGTGCTTGAGAGTGATTTCGCCTCGTTTCACGCCGCACTGACGATGGAAAACCGCACGCTCAAAAGGGCTCTTACGGACCCGCGCCTTGTGAGTGGTATCGGTAACGCATATTCAGATGAGATCTTGCACGCCGCGCAACTATCGCCCGTTGCACTCACCCAAAAGCTGAGCGAGCCCGAGTGGGAAAGGCTATTTGCTGCGACACATCATGTTCTCGACTTGTGGATCCATCGACTTTGCTCGGAGGCAAAGGTTACTTTTCCCGAAAAGGTGACCGCATTTCGCAAAGATATGGCGGTCCATGGACGGTATGGGAGCCCTTGCCCTCGATGCGGAGAAACGATTCAGCGGATTCGCTATGCCGACAACGAGACGAACTACTGTGCTAGGTGCCAAACGGGCGGCAAACTTCTTGCGGATCGCGGTCTGTCCCGGTTATTGCGATCGGACTGGCCGCGCACACTCGAAGAGCTCGAAGCGCTCAAGCGTCAATCGAGTCGATAGGCGCTTGGATCAAAAAAGTCTCCCCAAGTGATTGAAAGTAAACGCATCACATCTCCCGATAATTGAGCAACACGGCCCCAATCAGCACGAAGCAGACAGGCCAAATCCAGGACGGAATGGCTCGGTTTTCTTTTGGAAGCCGCAACTCCAGCCAACGCGCCCATCCAGCAAAAACTGCAAGGACTCCCATTGGCACGTGACTCAACTCCACGAGTAGGTTTTCCTTCACGTTGGTAATGGCGTGTGAATGCGTGAGCAGCACAGCTCCACCCACGGCACCCATGAGCGGAAATACCAACGCGAGCGGATTATTCTCTTTTGTCTGCTTGCGCACCCGGAGCTCGAACACGCCAAATCCCACGCACAAAAGCGCCGCAATTCGATGCTGGAAGGCCTCGGGATCAGCCCAACATGCCCAGAACCCTTTCCATCCGACTGGCCAGCACTCGCTGTCCGCCTGCAGAAAAATGAAGGCGGCGATGCCGATGAGCAGCAGCGGCCAATATCCCGCCCAAGGTGCCTTGCCCGTTCGTGCCAGCAGAGCGAGTAAGCCCATGGCCAGCACCACCACACCCATCCAATGATGATTCGCTTCCGACTCAATGGAGTAGTTCACAAACCGTGGGGCGATCGGAACTCCGTCGACGTTGTAGGCCAGCACCTTGCTTGTCGAATCGGCGCTTGTTGCCGTATTTGCCTCTGCCACGTATTCGTACCTTAGTCGCGGCACAGCAGGCCTAAGGCGCTGATAGATCTGGGCCCAGGTTACCGTGTCACTGACTTGATCGACGGCGGGCGGCTGCGACGTCAGCGAGGCCGCGGTCAAAATCACGGTGATGCCGATGCCCACTTCCGCCTCGATGAGACGGCGCAGTCGCGGTAGCGCATATTCCTTCGAGGTGTTGCGGATCAGCAGGAAGTTCACTCCGCCCAACAATAGCAGCCCACCCAGCATCGTTGCTTTGGCCGTCACCATCACGCCATATGCAGTTCCCAGCACGGCGGCCCACGATCCGATATAGAGCACGCTCATCGCCGTGCCGCTCATCACCAGGGCGGCGACGCTGACCAGAGCCAGGCGCGAGAAGCGTTCCGTCACGTACCATTGAGTCGTCGAATCCTTGGCGCGGTACAGTCCCAGGACCAGAAACGGCAGCCCGCCAATCCAGAAACCCGTGGCTAGCTCATGGATGCACGACAGTGTAATCAACAGCGGACGTCCCTCCAGACGCGACGCCGCGTGATTGGTCATCACCGACGCGCCCATGATGACCAGCGCCAACACCGGAAGGACGCGCCTGGCCACGGTTTTGCTGCCACCGGCAACCACCGCAGTCACGAGCGCCGTTGTCAGGACAATACAGCCCGAGATGAAAAAATTTGCGCCGATGACCTGCGTGAACCCGATCTCGGCTGTGGCCATTAGCACTGCCGAATTAACGTACAGGTACAGTAGTTGCACCACTGCCAGGCCCAGTGCACTGATGCGTAGCAACTGCCATGTGGACGCTTGGATTTTGCGGATACTCTCCTCGGGCACTTCGGGCGAAACCCGTGCTATCCAGAGTCCAAACAGGACGCCACCCAGCAAGATCGATTGGCACACCAGAGTGCCGGCACGCAGCACCACCGAGAAGAATGAGAACAGATCGACCAGCTTGAGGAGCATGTCGCCCTAGTTCACTGTGAAGGGAATCTCGCCGTGGCTCATGTGGCCATCCGATGCGAGCACTTGCCATTGCAGCTTGTATGCACCTGGCTTCAGACCAGCTGCGTGCGTTTGCAGGGTATTGGGTGTGGCCTGGCTGTCGAGTGTCAATGTCGAGGTTGTCCCATCCGGCGCCACCAGGCGCACGCGCGAACGCCCGCCATCGATGCGCACATTGAACCGCAGGTTGATATTGAGCTCAGGGCTCTTGACGGTGGAATTCAGCTTCGGCGTCGAGTCCATTAGGATGGCGTGTGCCCAGCACACCTGGGTCGTGCCGCCGAGCAGCAAAAGCAACAGCAAGGCCGATATCCGGCTATGAATGACAGCCATCATTTCACCTCCTTCTTGAAAAATGACAGCGCTGTCCCGAAAAACTACCGACAATTTGTTCGATCAGTTTATCACGGCACTTAGGCGAGCCGCACAGACTGCATCAACCTGTGCTCGCAATTCGCGAACACCCACTCGGTTCGCTGAGGAAGATCATTCATAGCGCAGAGATTCCGTCGGCTGAAGCTTAGAAGCCCGATGAGCGGGAAGGTAGCCGAAGATGAGGCCGGTCGAGCAGGATACAACGAATGCCAGGATAACAGAGGCCCACGATATGGGGACGGTCACGGCTCCTTCCGATGTATCGGTAACACTTCCCAGAAGATCGGCGACGACGGGCAGACGCAGCAAAAAGGTTGTGCCAACGGGAACCAGAATGCCAATGACGATTCCTACGAGGGCGCCCGTTCCGCTGATGAGAACGGCCTCGGCGAGAAACTGGTAAAGAATTGCCGCCCGCGGCGCGCCCACGGCTTTGCGGATGCCGATTTCGTGCGTGCGCTCGGTTACCGTCACAAGCATGATGTTCATGATTCCGATGCCGCTGATGACCAGTGCAATGAGCGCAATCAGAATGAGCAAAACCGTGAGGGCTCGCGAAATGTTGCGGGCGGCCTCAAGAATGCTAGCGAGGTTCCAGACGCGATATTTTGCCCTGGATCGATGCCGGGTGGCCAAAACGTCGGCGATGCGCTCGGTAACAAACGGTACATGTTCCGGGCTATCGGCCTGCGCGTAGAGAGACTTGAAATAGTCCGCTCCTGTGTAGTCCCGGATCAAAGGAAACGGGACGATGGCAGACTCCGGTGTGATTTCCGTTAGCCCGAAAGTGGCTACGCGCTCCCGAAATACGCCGATAACGGTGAAGCGCAGCTCTCCAACCGTAAGACTTTTGCCCACGGGGTCACCGTCTGGAAATAGGATAGAAGAGAGTTGCGGAGTAATCAGGCACACTTTGCTGCGCCGCATCATTTCATCCTGATCAAAATATCGGCCCTTCACGATGACAAGACGCCGGACCTCATGGAACCGTTCGGTTACACCGACAAGGCTGATGGGATGCACTTGCCCCCCCACGACGATGTTCATACGCAAGTCGTTCGTGCCGGCAGCTTCCTGTACCTGTGGGATATCCCGCTCGATTGCCTGGAGGTCCTCGGGCGTAATCTGGTCTGCCAAAACTAGGTTTTCCGACGTTCCCGGGTTGATCAGTTCGGCCTGGACCAGGTTCGAGCCGACAGCCTCGATCGCGGAAATGATATAGCGCTTGCCGGCAAGCGACACCGTGACGACAAGTACGATGGACGCGCTTCCAATGATGACTCCTAGCATCGTCAGTGTGGCACGCACTTTGTTTGCCTGCAAAGCCTGCAGCGCAAGCTGGATGGTTTCATTCCAAGCGGGCGTATTGAGCATCGGGCCGTTCGCTTAAGAAGCTTGCAGTACTCGGCGCGGATTGGCCGCGATCATTATGACAAACCGAATCGACTTCAGCTACTTTGCTGGCTCTTCTCAACGGGTGCACATCTTGTGAAATACCTCGTTTAAATGCTCTTGAGTCCTCCGGAGGAGCCAATCACAAGGATCAGGAGTCACAACCTTCCTTGGTTTCCGAAAAAGAGCACAGGATCGGCTCTGTTTCTTTTGACAGTTCCAACAAAAGACCGCAAGCCTTACTGTTATTCCTACGGAGGCAACTTCCCTCCCCCCGGGAATTCGGGCAGCAGTGCCCGTACCTTCGCAACGGGGTTGCCTCCGCCCACGATGCAGGACAGCTGAACGGGTCACGCTCCGCCCTTGTGATCAGTGCGTCCGGGCACGTCTTGATTTCGACAAAGGAGGGAGTTTCGAAGCAGATGTGTTCGGAGCGTGTTGGCGACGGTGCTGAAATCAGATTGGGTTAGTCATTTGTTGCCGATCACCTTGTCTTTTTTCAGTTGCTTGACGATTGCTCTGGCATACTCCCTACCCAATTTCTTAAAGTCTTTGGAATAGACGGTGTCCGTTTCTCCGCTCCAGAGAAGCTTTTCATCCTTCGTACTATAGAGGTTGAACTGGGCATGAACGACGGTGTTTTCCTTAAAATAGGAGCCCGTCAAAGTGGCCTGGCTCCAAGCCAAGTGACAATAGGGCCAGAGGTTATAGTAACCCGGCGGGGGTACGTAGTAGGGGCCGGCAAAGCTTGCGGCCACCTCTTCGGCTTCGATGCGCTCGGATATGGGTCGGATCACTAGGACGGCGTCAAAATCACCCTGCTTAATGTGTTCCTTGAGTTCGCCCTCGGCCAATTCATTACGAGGCGGAAGAACCATGTGACTCTTGATGCCCGTGACTCCAGATTTGTCGAGAAGCAGTTCCATTTCGTCTTCCAATTCCTGGCGTATGAGGTAGTTCTCGAGAACGGCCATGACCAGGATTTTCTCGAGCTTGGGCATCGGTTCGCGGGTAAGAACCCAGCGGTGAACGATTTTCGTGCCGGCCCAGCTAAGGGGCGTGGCTAGCGCAAAGAGCGCCGTGAACGCGAGAAAAACGGACGATCTTCTGATTCGAAACAATGCCCCCATCGGGCAACGAGCGAGCGCGGGTTTAGGTATGGTCCAGGACACCTGCGACTATCCTTGACTTCAGCTGCGTGAGCTTGGCTTCGCGTTTGAGAGTATGATCAGCCGCCTACGATGACAAGCAGTTTGTAGGCCTAAGACGCGCAAACACTGCCGAAATCACATAGCATTTGCTGACATTGACGTTGAGTGGTTTTTCTCGAATGAGAGAAGGGCCCGGCCAAGGAAGATGCGTGGACATTTCATGCCCATTTCGAGGAGACGCACCTTGCACCGGGCCCCTGTGGGGAGGTTCGGTTAAGGAAGGATAGGGCGGCCGCGGCGCTCGGGAAACTGTCAAAACTACCAGCTTGAAAAAGGGGGGACTGCACGTCCCCCCACCACACCCTAGAAAACGTCCCTAGAAGCGGAAAACGATACCACCTAGATAGCGGAAATTGCTTTGGTTCTGGTTGCCAGCCGTAAAAGCATTGCCAAACCGGCTCAACACGTAGTCAACCTGAACCGGCCGGAAAGCGATGTGCTGGTGAAACGGAATATCAATGCCGCCGCCGATCATGAAGTCAAAGGCGTTGTTGCTCGGAGATTTCGAGATAACGCAACCAACGCAGTCCTTGAAAACGTTCCCGAAGACGTTGGAGTGCATTCCCCCGAATAGCGCCTCAAAGAAGGGTTCAAACTTTTCAGCGCGATGCTTCAAAATGACCCCGGCATTATAGGTAAAGAGATTGGCCTGGACCCCGGTAATGATGCAGCCGGTCGGGCAGATCTTGCTGCCTGCTGGAAAGTCGAAGTTTCTGGTCGTGCTCCCGTAGCCTTGCAAGTCACCTTCGATGCCAAGCCAATGATTGAGATAAACCGCAATACCAGTGCCTCCGCCATTTAGCGAGAATGCAGGGACGATATTGTTGTTCTCTGGGTTAAAGCGAAAGTAGGAATAGTCCACCGGGACTTCGATCTTTGGAGTATCCTGAGCAAACGCCGCCGTTCCGAACAGCAAAATAAGGCTTAGAAAAACCCCACGTCTTACATTCACCTTTTTCTCCTCCTGATTGATGGTTAGAGTTGTCAGCCAGCACATAAAATGTTGCTCTACGACCTACGAAATGGGAACTGTCAAAACTAACAGGCTCGTGAGATGCGTGCTCTAACCCCAGCGTTGTCAAAGGCTGAGCGCAAAAACCTTAGGGTACGAAGATCCTGGATTTGATTGCGAACTGGATCAAGTCGGCGGTCGTTCTGAGGCCAAGCAGGTCCATGATCCGGTATTTGTGAAATGCCACAGTCCGAGGGGCCACCTTCAGGACGCTGGCAGCCTCTTTCATCGACTTCCCCTCAGCCAATAGCTGTATGACCTCGCGCTGCCGAGGTGTCAGTGCCTTGGCACGTGCTTTGGGCCGAGGATTGCTCATGAAAACCTTCTGCATCCGTCCAGCGATTCGTGGCGTGATGTAGAACCTCTTCTTGACGGCCATTTGGATCGCGCGGATCAATTCCGAACCTGCCGAACTCTTCAACAGATACGCGGATGCCCCGGCGCGCATGGCTTCTACTGCCAGGTCAGGATCTTCGTTCATGGTAAGGAAAATGAGCTTCACCTCGGGCATCAGCTCCTTCAACCGCAGGCCAGCTTCTAAACCGTTCATCAGCGGCATACCGATGTCTGCCACAACGACGTCGGGTTTGAGTTGCTGTGCAGTTTCCAGTAGGGCGCGCCCGTCGGACACAGTGCTGACCACTTCGGCGTGGGGTTCTAACAGCTTGCGAAACGCCTCCACGATGATGGTGTGATCATCGGCTAGTATGACTCGAGGAAGTGGCATGGTTCTCCCGACTGGCCCAGAATCGTAAGAAGATCAGGGCGTTTCATAAACTGTTAGTTTTGACAGGGTGACGACATCTCTGTTCTGTCCAGGCAGAGGATTTGGAAACAGAGGGTGCATTGCTCGCGAACGGGCGCTAGGAGCGCGCACCGAGCACATTCCTAGACACTTCTTGGGCGTAGTTCTTCGACATGTACTGCTCCGGAATCGCGTACGGTTGCCGTCGCGCAGCGACGTGTAGTGCGGTGGGGGGATTTCGATTCCGGCTTCGTTGAATTGATCCTGTATGTTCTGGTGAAGTTCCGAGAAAATGCTCAGCATGTTCTGCGGTTGCAAAGTAGGCGCATTCAGTTCGTAGCTGACCGAGAAATCCTTCCGATTGGATTTTAAGACAAACGGCTGGGGAGACTCCAATACTCCTGAGTGGCGAGAGTGGCTGCGATGAGCAGTTCGTGCACTTTTCCCCAGGGAGCGTGGTACCCGATCTAAATATTGGTATGGAAGATCACGTCCTTCTTAAGGGCCGCGGCACTCTAGTGCACCCGATTAGATAGTCCTTGTGCTCTCGATTGCCCGCTGGTAGAAGTCACAGGTGGCTTTTTGCGGGACAAGGATCCAGTCGTTGCAACAACAGGCGTAGTGTCGCATTGCTCGATGGCGTCAGACGGCGCAACCTTCAACTTTGTCCCGTCACGAATCCGGGGCGATCGAATTAGAGCCGCTGGTGAGCAGACTTCTGCCGGCTTCGCGGCCGCGCGGAAAGCGTTTTATGGAACGTCCGTGTAAGGAAAGGAGCACCAAAATGCGAGAATACTCAGGACACCCGGGCCGAAAGATTCCAGCGGTGCTTCTGGCAGGAATCGCCCTGACATTAGCGCCGTCCAGTTGGCCCCAGCAGAAGATGGTTACAGTGCCGGCTGGCACTTCGTTGCTCGTGCGCATGATTGACTCGGTCGACTCGAGCAAAAACACAGTGGGATCTCGATTCGCCGCCAGTCTTGAAACGAATCTGCAGGTCGGCGGCGTCGTGCTGGCCCCCGCAGGCTCCAAGGTCTACGGTCGGCTCGCGCAAGCCAAGCAAGCGGGCCGTATGGCAGGCAAATCGGAGCTGCAGTTGGAGCTGACGGAAATCGTTGTAAACGGCACAGCGTACCCGATTTTTAGCAGCGACTACCAGGTGAGTGGCAAGAGCAGTGGCGGACGATCCGCCAAACGCGTTCTTGGCGGGGCGGGTCTGGGAGCAGCGATCGGCGGCATCGCAGGAAATGCGGGCAAGGGTGCAGCAATCGGCGCGGTCGTTGGAACAACAGCCGCCGTTGTACAGAAGGGGGAAAAGGTCAGCGTTCCAAGCGAGACGCTTCTCGAATTCCGTCTGCAGCAACCCGCCTCATTGCCGGCCCATTCGTGAAGTCCCAACACAAGCGAAGGTGAAACGAAAGATTTAGGACTCGGGCGTGGCTATTTCCCTCTTGATTGACTGCAACTCTCTTGCGGGAACGAGCAGCTCTGCGAATCCGCAATTCAAACAGACACAAACAGCCGGGCGAATATAGACAGGGGGAGCCTTGAGCCCCTTTAGGTCGGCGAGACTTACGGTCAATTCCCCCCTCAAACTTCTGCAGTCTTTTCGAACTTGCAGCCCTTGCACCCCATTGCCGAACAGGCTCCCCAAGAGTCTCTGGCGGCCGCTCGTAGCACATATCGGGCGACAGCATTCCGGCGGAGGGTCTCAATGAGGCTGAGGCAGCCACGCCTGTTCCGCATTCAATCGGTCACTGACAGTGTTGACAGTAGGCAGGAACCCGGCCTTTTGAATATTCTCGTGCTGTCGGTTGGCTTGGCTGCGGGGGCGACTCGGGTCAGCCCCAAAAAGATGCCTTTCACACTTGGCATGAACTCTTCCTGGTCGCGCATTCACTGGGCGGACCAATTGAATAAGATAAGGGTACTGTTGGCTGATGATCACCCAGGTTTTCCGCAAATCGCGGAGCATTTTCTGGAGCCAGAGTTTGAAGTCATTAGCAAGGTTGTTGACGGCCAAGCCTTGTTGGACGAGGCCATGAAATTGAAGCCCGACGTTGTCGTCACGGATATTTCTATGCCGGTACTGAACGGCATTGAGGCAGCCGATCGGCTGAAGGAGTCAGGCTCCAAGAGTCGAGTCGTCTTCTTGACGGTCCACACGGACGCCGACTTTGTACGTCGATGTCTCTCTGCCGGTGCTCTCGGATATGTTGTGAAGTCGCGAATTGCCACTGATCTAGTACCAGCCATTCGTCAAGCCATGGCTGGACACATCTTCATTTCCGGTGGACTAGTGGAGAACACGACCTAACCGACACTGTCTCAAGACCAGCCCCCAGATCGACCTGGTAAAACTGACAGGTTTCCGATTTTAAATTCCGCGCTATGCGATT
The DNA here is from genome assembly GCA_964407845.1 of uncultured Acidobacteriaceae bacterium. Lineage (GTDB taxonomy): Bacteria > Acidobacteriota > Terriglobia > Acidiferrales > UBA7541 > Palsa-295. The sequence goes on from CAYOXF010000106.1 coordinate 59,057, forward strand.
GACGCACGTCTGAGAGGAGCCCATGAGAATTCTCCGAGCGGCAGTCACCCTGAGTGTTTCTTTCCTGCTGAGCTTGAGCACGCCAGTCGTCCACGCACAAGAGAAACCCGCCGCCACAGGCACGGTACAAGTGCACCTGGTTATCACAGCCGAAGGTCTTAAGGAGAACAATGAAGTTCCCGTTCTCACTGCCGCAAACGTGCAGGTGAACCAAGGCAAGAATATGCTCAAAGTGGCCAGCATCATCCCGGCCCGCGACAACAATGCCGCACTACAACTGTTCGTGCTTATTGACGATACCTGCGACACCTCCATCGGAAACAACCTCAACGATCTTCGCGATTTCATCAATGCGCAGCCAGCCTCAACGATGGTGGGCGTCGCCTATATGTCGAACGCAA
>CAYOXF010000107.1:0-57652 GCA_964407845.1 uncultured Acidobacteriaceae bacterium
CCAGGTGTCGCTCCAGGGTGGAGCGGACGAGATCGCTCTGACGGTACAGGATGCAGGGGTTGGCTTTGAACCGGGAGCGGCGATCAAAGGACGCGGGCTCGGCGTCACGAGCATGAAGGAACGGCTGAAACTCGTCGACGGAAAACTCTCGATTGACTCAAAACCGCAGCAGGGAACAACCATCCAAGCTCGCGTGCCCATTCCTTCTAAAATGAAGTCGGCAGCCGCCGTCGGATAGGGCTCGGGCAACCTCCCACCGCTTCTGCGAAGTCCTGCCACCTTTTGGTAGTCGTGATCAGAGCGCGATTATTTGCGCGACTGGCCGCTTGCCGTCGCAAACATGAGTTGCCTGGAAGAAGCAAGGTGTCCGGACACTTGCCAGAAACCAACCGGTCTGACGACTGCGAATGATCTGCCCAATCCCCTGTGACCGAGCTTGTTCCCGACCCCGATTTCTATCCGGCCGCCCCCACAGATTTCATTTTCGGACTGACAGGCACGCATGCTTGAATCGTTGTTCCATGCTGCAATTTCGAGTCGATGGAAAGCTGCCCGTTAACGAGTTTCAGCCGTTCCTTCATGCTCGTTAGGCCCAGCCCGCGTCCTGTCATTGCCTGTCCCGGTTCAAAGCCAATCCCTGAATCATGGATGGTCAGTTCGACCCTATCCGTTCTACCCATGAGGGAAACCTGCAGGTGTCGTGAGCCACTATGCTTGACTGCATTCTGCAGGCCTTCCTGCAAAACACGAAACAGACACAGCGAGATCTCCGGCGAGAGGTCTCTAGGTACGTTTTCGGAGTGAAAATCAATCTCCACCTTTTGCAGATCGGAGAATTCTCTGCAAGAACCAGCGGCCGCCTTCGCAAGCCCCAGATGTTCCAGCTTCGAAGAGTGCAGGCGGTGCGACAAGGCCTGGATATCGCTTCCAACGTTTTCGACCAGCTTCCGCACGGTCTCGACCTCGCGCCTGAATTCACGCGCCGAGGCCGGAAGATTCAAGCAATCGAGGCGCACTGCTAGCGAGGCGATTTGCTGATTGATGTCGTCGTGAAGCTCCCGAGCGATCCGGGTGCGCTCCTCCTCTTGCGCCTCTATCAGCCGTTGACTCAGTGTGGAAAGAGCCTCCTCGGCTCTCTTTCGCTCGGTAATGTCCAGCACCTCACCAACAAAGTACCGAGGCTCACCGCTGGGAGTTCGAATCAACGAGGCGCTGCTTTCGGTATAGACGGTGCGCCCGCTCTTGTGTCGGCAGCGCTTCTCGAACCTCCGGAAACTCATTTTGGTCTCGAGAGCTTCACGCAGCTTCGCCGAGAACTGGGGCCAATCCTCCGGCTGAGTAACATCCTGGACGGTCATCTGGCACAATTCTTCCTCTGTATAGCCGAGACAGCTGCAAAATGTTTCGTTTGCGGCGATAAAATGGCCGTTTGGGGAAACAATAATCATGCCGACCCCGGCATCCCGGAAAAGGTCGTGAAACCTCGCTTCGCTCTCCCGGAGTGCCGTCTCTGCGAGCTTCTGTTCCGTGATGTCTTGCAAGGTACCATGCAGCTGAGTTAGCTGACCATCCCAAGCACGCTGCGCTTCGCGCCGCGCCCGAACCCACCTCGTCGAGCCGTCCGGGCGAATCATCTCCAGATCCAGCTCGTAAGGTGTTCCCCCTGCAAGGGCTTCTTCGGCGCTTTGCAGCCGCTTCCAGCTTTCCGCGGTGTAGAGTTGCTCGAGTTCATGGTTCTGTATAGGTGGCAAGCTAGGATCACGTCCAGACATCCGGTAAAGCTCTCCTGACCAACTGACCTTGCCGGTACCAGGCTCCCAGCTCCAACTGCCTATCTGTGCCAAGCGCTGCGCCTCGGTGAGTTGCGCTCGTTCACCTACCAGTTCCTGTCGCATCTGTTTCTCTTCTTCGACAAGCACCGCGAAGACCATAAAGGGGATTGCGGCGAAGAACAGGAACAGCTGAAGCGACAACGTATTATTGAGAGGTCCCTGCCCGGTAAAGGGACCGCGATCATGCGCCGCTCCCCAAATCGAAAGAAAGGCGATTACAAGCATGGAAATGGACACGCCCTTCAGTCCCAAACGCAGGACGGCCCACAGTAGAACCGGCACCAACAAATAAAGTAGCGCGGGTGAATTCCTCCACCCACTGCCCATGAACGTGAGAGACCCGAAAAGAACCAACCAAGTCAGTAGTATGGCTAGTTCGAGATAATTACGATGGTCTCGCGCCCAGACACGCCCTTCTTGAGCCCAGCTTAGTATCGCAGGCGTCACAGTCAGGAATCCCAAAGCGTCAGCGAAAAACCAAATCCTCCATTCCAGCCAGTAGCTAGCACTCGCTAGGCCCTTTGCCCCCACAAGCGCTGAAACGCATGGAGCGAGAATCACAGCCACCGCCAAATACTTCGCCAAGGCATTCACATTTCTCAGACGGGGTGTTCCTTTAAACAGAAGGTGCATCCCCCACGCTGCTATAACCACGTCAACCAGATTGCCAAGGGAGTACCAAATCTCAGAGACAACCGTCACACCGCTCCTGAAGTCAGAAATCGCCGTCGCCACAAGCCCTCCGGTGATGAGCAGCGGCCAAATTCTTCTCGGTGCCAGCAGCAACACCGCTACCAAGAATGGGGTAGCGGACCAAAATGAAGCGATGTGGTCAGGAGGAATTCCCAGTCCGTATGCTAATTCGACGCCGTAATAACAACCGACGGCCACGAGGCTAACCAAAAGCGCCGTGGTAAGCGGCTTGGTAAGCTCCCTCGAAGTGGCGAAAACGTTCGTCTCTGGTTTTTGCATCTGTGAAGTGCCCGAGTTCTTGTGCAAGCGCTGGGGCAGTTTACACCACAGCGTTAGAGTAGGAAACCCAGTTCGGTGCAATCGAGCAGGTTGTGCCGCCGACTACCTTTTTAGGAAGGATTTAGCCGCCCGGCACATCGCTTCGAGTAGGTGCTGACTGAACTCCTGCGAGCCTCTATCGAAGGGGGCCTGTTCGTGGTCCACAGCGTTGGTTACGTGCGCGACAATGCCGACGGGTATGCTTCTGGCGATGGCAAAGGCGAAAAGCGATGCGGCCTGCATCTCGACTGCGAGGACACCTTGTTCTGCGTATTCTGTGAGCTGTTGTTTTGTCTCGCGGTAGGGCGCGTCCGTGCTCCAAACCCATCCGCTTCGTACGGGCACGCCGAATCCTTCCAAACCCCGCAAAAGAGAATTAGCAAGTCCAGCATGGGCAACAGCAGGGCGGCTCGCAGGCAGATAGTGGTACGACGTGCCTTCGTCGCGGATGGCCGCAGTCGCAACCACCAAACTTGGGACAGGGACGGACGCGGCGACCCGCCCGGCCGACGTCAGTCCCAGTATCACTTGCGCGCGGGATGCTTTCAATTGTTCGGCAATCAAGGCCGCGTAGGGCCCACCGATGGTCCGAGGTACAACCCCACAAGGTGTTCCATCCACTTCGAGCGCTTGCATCGTTGTAGAAAGCAGGCCCAGGATTCCCATGGTGTCGCCACACCGGTTGGGTCAAAATCCAGAACGCAAACGGGCGGTACCGCATCTCGGCGCGGCAAGCCACGGGCAACGCGAACAGCCTCGAGCAAAGCTTCCGGAGTAAACGCTGCCGGAGCCTTTTAGGGATGTGTCAGGAGAGGAATGGGTTTGAACGTCATAGCGCAAGGTTAACGCAAACCGCGCTTCGCTCCGGGCCGACTCGCAGGAGAGCGCAGGTTACGCCCTATTTCGCGATAAGATGTTAGTTGTGCGAGCCCAACGGATGCGCTTGCCATGGATGCAAAGAATCATTGGGACAAGGTCTACACCACCAAGCGACCTGAAACGGTCAGTTGGTATCGTCCACACCTTGAGAGATCCCTTAGACTGATCGAGCGAGCATGCCCCTCTCGCTTTGCCGCCATCATCGACGTTGGGGGTGGTGAATCGACCCTCGCGGACGACCTTCTTCGTCGAGATTACAAGAACATCACCGTTCTGGATGTCTCGCCTACCGCAATCGACACTACCAAGAACCGACTGCGTTCCTCGGCTGAGCAAGTCCGTTGGATCGTGGCCGATATCACAGAAACCGAGCTGGAACCGCGAGCATACGATCTTTGGCATGACCGTGCAGTCTTTCATTTTCTTACGCAACCGGGCCAGCGTCATTCTTACGTTCGACAGGTCATCCGTGCGGTGAAGCCCGGTGGTCACGTCATTGTCAGTGCGTTTGGCCGCGAAGGCCCGAAGAAATGCAGCGGGCTCGAAGTGATGCGCTATGATGCTGAATCGCTGCATGGGGAGTTTGGCGCTCGCTTTCGACTCGTCGAGAGCTCCCAGGAGGAGCACAACACACCCTCTGGCACCACGCAACAGTTTCTCTACTGCTATTGCCGCGTCGAGTAGCGCATTTAAATGCAGGCCTCCTGAAGATGGTAGAGCTGCCTAAGAGGTAGCAGGTTCTGATAGGTTTCCAGATAGGGTGAAAGAGGGCACGTCGCGTGCCCTCCATCACCATGCGGGCTCAGCAGGGTCCTCAATTCGCGATCTTGGCAAAGATCACCACGTTCTCGGTCTTTTGGTTCAGCTCCATTTCGGCTTCGGCGCGGCTCTTCGGAAGCTGACGTCCCTCGGGATCACCCTGGACCAGAAGCTGGGACAGGTAGTAACGCTTGCCAAGGTGGTGGAAGACCAGTTCGGTGTTTTCCGCCGGATGTCCGCCTCCGCAGGCATTCGTGATAGAGGACGTCGTCCTCTTGCCGTCCGCACTCTGGATCATCAGAATCGCATAGCTAGCTGCTCCGGGCCGGAACTCGTATTCGCCTGCCGGAAGGGCCTGCCTGCCGACGAGAAACGGGAACGGGATATCCGCACGGACGTTAACTCCCTGAGCGTTTGCGGCCGCTGTGGCAAACAGTAGACCGAAACCTAGTGCGATGGAGTGAAGCGCTTTCATACACCCTCCTCAGTGAAGAACGGTCAGTAGGTGGCCGATCTGTACAGATCCATGCCGTTCTCCATCTCTTTCGTCTTTTAAATTCGAAGACGACGGACGCGGAGGGAAAAGCAGGCCTAATGCCACGGCGGAGAATGTGTCACGAGCACGTTCGTGGCGGGGGATTTGCTGATTCGAGGGAGGTTAGTTCAGCCCGGGGGCGCTTGTACAGACGGAATCACTTGACCGAAGGCTTTGCCGCTATCCGAACAGTTAATGCGCCCAACGTTTCGGTTAGTTCCACTACAGAGAATGAGAGCGTTGGCGGCCCTTTCCAAGCAAGGTCTGTCTTTACCCCTCAGAGTGAAGTAGCTGGGCTCCGCCAAGTCGCACCGACCTGAGTCAGAAAGCCTGGTCTCCCGCGAATGAGTGAATCCGCGCCTAAGAAGCGAAGAAGGAACCGCTGGTATCCAGGATGCCCCTGTTCGATAGGCAAATGCGCATTGGCTCCCCGGATCGGTAGGTTGCAAATGATTGCCCAGAGCAGCTGCCGAGCCCGGTCTCGCGGAACCGTCGCCGCGCCAGTGCCGTTCGTAGGAGTTTCTGGCCCTGAGTTCAAGGCTCGAAGTTCCTCACCTCGGGCTGATCACCTTGGCGTCGTAGGCGACTTTTCCACCAACTAGCGTCAGAACCGATTCTGTTTTTGGCAAATCAGGAAAAGGGACGCTAAAAATATCCTGCGAAAGCACAGCCAGGTCGGCCAGTTTCCCAGGTTCTAGGCTGCCTTTCTCTTTTTCCTGGAACTCGGCGTAAGCAGACGTCAGCGTATACGCGATCACGGCCTGCTCCCGCGTGATCGCTTCGCCTGGATTGCTTGGATCGATGCATGCCAGCATGATGTTCAGATACGGATTCATTGGACCGTCCGAGCCCAACGCCACCGGAATTCCCGCAGCCAGCAGCGATCGCAGCGGCTGCGCTTGCTGGAATTTCAGTGGCGTGGCACCGAATAGGACCGCCACGTTGAAGTGGGTCGGATTTTGAATCACGACGATGCCCATTTCCTTGGCGCGGGGTATCAGATCGGAGAACAGGCCGTCACCGTGTTCAAACCGCACGCGCTTGCCGGCCCAGACCTGCCTTCCGCCCGTCGCCTGCATTGCATCCAGCATCGCTGCCGCTCCTGGATAGCCGACGATATGAAACAGCGCCGGGTCATTGTTTGCGAGCGCCTCCTCAAGCATCGTTTCTATTTCCCTCCTGGAAAAAATGAGTCGGAGATGCCGAAAGGCGTCATCTGGGGACTGCCCCATCGGCAGTGACGGTACTTCGCGCGCAGCGAAAGTATTCTCGAGCGGCACTCCATCCACCATCCATTTCGTGCCATAGACTGTGATCAGCGCGCTCGGATGGCGCGGGACGGAAAGCCCTTCCTCCGTGTCACGTCCGGCGGGCATCGTCATAGGCATGCGGATGATGTGAATTCGCACCGGCGTCGGAATTTCCTCAAACAGTCTTGCAGCGCGGCCCGGCTCGATATCGTTCGACATATCCTGCACCGATGTGACGCCAAACTTTGCCGCCAGTGCGAAAAATTCGTGCAATTGTGACAGAGCTTCCGCATCGCTGGCCATCAGCCCGAGCGTCCGGCGCAACTGCATCGAGGCGTACTCACGGAGGACACCCGTGAGTTTTCCATCCCCCGACCGCTCGTACCGCCCGCCCAGGGGATCCCGCTGATTCTCGCCGATGCCGACCTTCGCCAGAGCAGCGCTGTTCAAGACCGCAGCATGCCCTGTTAAGGTTTCAAGAATCACCGGATGAGTGGGAGCAAGCTGGTCGAGCGCATCGCGGGCGACCGATGGATCATGGAAAACGGCTGGTCCGATTGTCGCGTCGAGAAAGGTGCCCTTCGGCGCTTTGGCGGCAGCCCGCACGATGGCTTCTTTCAGCTGGCTCCAGCTCGGATCCTCGGTTTTTAAGTCCAGGAAAACGGTTCCCGCCGGATAGACCATGATGTGCTGGTGTGCGTCGTTGATGCCGGGAATGACCGTCCTGCCGCCCAGATCGATCTGCTTCGTCTTGGGCACCGCGAGCGCCTTGATCTTTGCGGAATCGCCCGTATTGACGATGCGTTCACCGCGGATCGCAAGCCCTTGCACATAAGGATTGGTGGAGGCACTTGTAAAAATCTTGCCGTTGAAAAGAATCGTGTCCGGCCCAGGCTCCTGCGCTGCCACAAGAGAGAGCATAGCCGCAACCAATAAGACAAAACCGATCCGCTTCATTGGCCCCTCCCGATGGGCAGGTTTTTCGCCGACCAGGCACGAGGATAGTGAGCAAAATCTATGCCGGCACGTCTAGAACCTCCCCGACACAGAAGCCATTTGGGCACAGGAATTCACTTTGCAGAGGGTGAATTGGGCCATTGGATCATTTCCAATGAGAGTCTGCGACCGGGATTTCGTCTTCTGGCTATGCGCTCGCTGCACGGCGGCGGCGTCCGCTGGCCAAATAGAGCGAAGCTCTTTCGTCAAGCAACGGGTCAGCAGATGGTTCGATGCCATCCACTCGTGGAATGGGGTCGAAAATGATGTGACGCTGGGCAGCTTCTTCGTCTGGAACGAACCCGTTGAGCTCGATCGTGCCGAATTCCACGAGAGGACGCTGGCTCGGCCACTGGACAGTGGAATCGTCAACCACGTCTCCATCGGAAGCCACTTGAACCAGAACGCGCATCTTGAAACCGCCGCGCGCGATTCTGCCTTTCATTTCATCGAAGAGAAAATCCGGGTCCTTCTTTGTGGCCGCGGATGAGTCGAGGTATTCGTTGCCGTCTTGCGGAATGACTCGGTAGCGCCCGAATTTGTTGATCCCCAAGCTGTTGGTGAATCGGTACGCGCTCACGGAGTAGAACGATTCTCTTGCGAAGCTCGTGGGAATCGGCTTGGGCGTCTGGACGAACCGCAGCGCTGCGGGACGCGAAGCAAGAAAGGATTCGATGGGAGTAGGCTTTGGCGCGTCGGGACCACTGGCGTGGAGTGCACGAAGAAGTTGCACCAGTTCTTCCGACGTGCGGGTGGGAAATCCATCCACGGAGTGCCCAATGATGTCGGTGTGGACGTGTTCAGCGAGATAGAAGCGAACGGCGATGCCCCGTGGGCTCGCGTCCTCGTCGTAGTCGGGAACTGCGGGAACACCCGCGAAATCCGAGAACCGAACCTCGATGCGAATCGAGGACCTGCTCACATGAGGCGCTTTGGTCAGTGCTCTTACGCCAGTCGACGGAGCAAAGGTGCCGGAAAGGAGAATCCCCTTTGCGTGTACGGGACGAAAGCCTGGGTGAAGTCCGAACAGATTGTCGAACGCTTGAAGGGCGTCACGGGTAAGTGGGTCCACTTGCATTTGAGGCTTCGCCATTTGCATAGTCCTTTCTCGCAGTGCCGAACATAACCTGTCAGGCCTGCCACGGGTGCCGTTGTGTGCCCGCGGAGTCGAGGCGAGTTTACCACTCGCTTGGAACGACGGCATACTCGATGCGGTGAACAGGAAGTGATCGCGCGCGGCAGCTCAACGGAGATGCATTCAACGGAGCTCCTTATGGTGGGATTGCTACCTTCTTCCAGGCCGCGCCCACAAGGCCAGGCCACGACTGGTAGTAATGACAGATGTAAACCGTTCTACATTCTGCGATAGAGCAAGCTCTGTTTCGCTGATTCTAGCCTGAGGAGAACATGGATACGAACAGCATAAGTCACTTGGCACAACAAGGATACGGGCTGTTGCTTGCTCTCGGCGTCAAGATCCTAGAGGCCCTTGCGCTGTGGATTGTAGGTCGTTGGCTCATCGGGTTTTCCGTCCGTCTGATCGGCCGCATCATGACTCGGCAGAAGATCGATCCGACCCTAATCCGCTACATGAACAACACGGTTGCCGCGATTCTGAACATCGTGCTGGTGATTGCGATCCTGGGCTTCTTCGGGGTCGAGACCACGAGCTTAGCGGCACTCATCGCTGCCGCGGGCGTAGCCATCGGCATGGCGTGGAGCGGATTGCTAAGCAATTTCGCCGCTGGGGTGTTTCTCATTATTCTGCAGCCCTTCAAGGTGGGAGATTTCGTAGTGGCTGGTGGCGTGATGGGCACGGTGGAAGAAGTCGGACTGTTTGTGACATCCATCAACACACTCGACAATATCCGGAACATCGTCGGAAACAGCAAAATCTTCGGCGACGTCATTCAAAACTTTTCGCACAACGCCTTTCGGCGCGTTGATTTGACGGCACAACTCTCGCACGGTGTGGATCCACACCAGGCAGTGGCTGTCCTCAATGCTGGACTTAAGAAGATTCCAAACGTCTTGACTGATCCGGCGCCTAGCGTCGAGATCCTAACGTTCAACCTGGCTGGACCGGTGTTGGCCGTTCGTCCGTTCTGCAACAACCAGCACTACTGGCAGGTGTATTTCGACACCAACATGCTGATCAAGGATTCGTTCACGACAGCGGGCTTTTCCGTTCCCGAACAGCACTACCTGATTCGCACCGCCGCCGCCGGAGCGGCCGCGGCGTCGCATTCCTAGTCATTTCCCGGAATGCGAGCGCGGGACGTCGCGTCACTGACCGATGTGACGATTTCGCGCGCATGATGTGCTCGAAGGAAGGGAAAAGCCAAGAAAAGATTGATTCGAGGTGGTGTGGCCTAGGCCGCAAGCAATCTTTCGGGAGATCGAATGATTACTTTCCCGCGGCTTTTCTCCACCACTCCGTGACGATCCCAATCCTTCAAGACGCGGGAGGCTGTAAAGAAGCTCACGTCCGCAAGAGAAGCAAGCTCCTCATTCTTGATACCGATTTCGACTCCGGTCGGAACCGCATGGCCTGTACGAGAGCCCAAGCTGCTCAAAGCGCATGCGAGTCGTTCCTGGGCGGTGTTGGAAACCAGTCCAATGTGCCGTTTAGCATACAAGGCCAGATATCGCAGGACGGTTCGAAGGGCATTCTCGGCAAGCTGCGGGTAGGCCTTCGCCAGTTGTCGTATCACTCGGTCTTTCCACTCGAGGACCTGAATGTCCTCGACCGCTTTCGCGGTCCCAATGTACCCGATAGGCTTGGAGAGGAAAGAGCCCACGCCGAAGACATCTCCGGCCGTGAGCCGCCGCAATAGAATGTCTCGTCCGGCTTCATTTGTTACGTAATAGTCTACGCAGCCGGTGACGATCAGGAACAAGCTTGTTGCCGGCTCGTTCGCTGTCACGATGATTCGGGAGGTATCGAATTTTCGCCGCGTCGCCGCGGCTTGGATGGTCTTGATCTCGTTGTGTTGCAAACCTGAAAACAGCTGCACCGCAGCGGGCGAAATCATGACGTGTCCTACTCGGCGATCACCCTTCTCGTTGCCGCGCTCATCGCGACTTGGCTGTTCGAGCGCCGGTTATTATCGTGAAGCTGTCGCATCGCCAACTACTGTCAGATGTACCAGGTGGGCTTTGAAGGTTTCGGCACGTCCTGGGCCGCGGATTCCACCGCCGCGGTTACAAGCGAATGCAAACGACGACGAGCGGGGCGTGATGCACGGGTGAGCTAACGGGCTACGGGCGGAGGCATACTTCAACGGAGAGCGGTTCGGCCATCGGTCCTTTGGCGACCCAAGCCTTCTAAGGGCATGACGCCGGCTTTCACCCAGCGAACGGCTCGGCGTATCCCCTCCTGACACAGAATAAAGAGAATCCCTAAAATCAGTATGCTGCCCATGGCAATGGCAAGTACGAGCAATACGCCGAGAAACTCTTGTACCGTGTAGAGAATCATTCAAATCTCCTGCGACCGGGCCTTGTATAACAGTTGAAAGGCGGCGGGAAGCTGTTAAAACTACCAGCGGGGCGCCCAAGATGCCGGGGGACAGGTCCGGTTGAGTTTTGTCCGGGGCTAGCCCCGTGCCCAAAAGGAGGCTTGCCGGGCCAAAAACAGTTGACACGTTTCAAGGCAAATGGCGTTATGATCATCGCCATGGTTCCGACCGAAGCATCCTCGGAACTTGCTTTCCATCGCTTGCGAGCGCCCCTGCACCGCCGAGCGCTTCTTCCGAGTTGTGCTGCCCGCTTCGCTTATCGCGGTCTCGTGGTTTGCCTTTTCGCCATGACGGCACTGCTTACACCGTCGTTCGCACAGAAGGCGCACAACCCCGTTACGACGGGAAGCGGGGGAACTTCGATCACCAACGTGCAACCCGTTGCCATGTCGCCGATCCAGGCGGAGGAGCCGGACCCGTTCCAGACGGTAAACATTTCAGCCCCTGGAGTCATTACCGTGACACCGGAAACGGCGCGCAGCGTTGAGTCGGAGGCATGCAATTCTTGGACGGACTCGGGCGTGCACAGCCCTACGGTGAGCGTAGTCCGCCTCGAAGTGCCGGACAAGGCTAGTAACGAATTCCAAAAGGCGTGCTCGTCATACAAGAGCAAGAAGTATACCGACGCAGAGGGTCACGTCCGAAGGGCCATCGATATTTATCCCGATTACGCCGCCAGTTGGGTTCTCCTCGGCCAGGTGCTGGACGCGCAGCATCACGCGGACCAGGCTGGCCAGGCTTGCTCTCAGGCCGCTACGGTTGATCCAAAATACATCGCGCCGTATTTGTGCCTCGCGGAATTTGCCGCAAGGAGCGAGGACTGGAAACAGGTCTCTCAGCTATCGGAAGAGGCCCTCGCAATTGATCCGACGAGCAACGCCTACGCACTGTACTACTCAGCCGCTGCAAACTTTCATCTTCAGCACTTGCCGGACGCAGAGCAGCATGCCCGCGCGGCCGTGGATCTGGACCCCTGGCACCATCTGCCTCAAGTGCACCTGTTATTGGCCAATATATATGCGACAAAAGGGGATCCTCATTCCGAGGCCACGGAGCTAAAAGAGTTTTTGAAGATCGCGTCGAATTCGCCGGACGCACCGGGCGCGCGCTTCATGCTGAAGGAACTGGAAAATCCTCTCGCGCCCCCCGCGAAATAAGCGTTCCCTGAGAAACCTGGAAATTTACGGCCGAGTACCGGCCTCGCGCTCCGCGACAATCTTGCGTGCATTGGCATAGAGCGCTCGGGCCTGCGGAATCGAGGTAATGGCCTTGTCGAGCTGAGGGTCATCTTCGAGCGCAACTTTGTACCCCTCATTGAGGCCCAACACGGTGGTGAATACCTCCCGCTTGATCTCCCACTTAAGCCACGGGACGTTGTCCTGAATCTGTTGATCGGTGAAGGTGATGCGCTCCTGCGTGAGGTACTTTTTAAGTTGTGCGATCACAGCGTCGTCGACGACGAACTCTCTCGTAACCGTAGGCCTCTGACCGAGATAGAAGCGGACGAAGTCACCGACGGCTTGTGACCCAGGGTAGAAAACCCCGCGACGCTCCAGAAGATCTTCGAACTCGGTCGGCTTGCGCTCGGGAGCGATCACATCCGGCGTAATCCCGCCCTGGCCGTATACCTGACGCCCGGTGTCCGTCAATTTGACCTCGGGAGCCTGCGGTGGTTTGGGATTGTAGTGATAGTCGTACAACGTCACGTTCTTGTAGTCGCGCTGGATCAGGCGCCCGCTCGGCGTATAGTAGCGCGCCGTGGTCAAGAGCAGCGCCGTGTCCTCACTAATCGGGAACTGTGTCTGCACCAGCCCTTTTCCGAAACTGGTCTCGCCAACAATGAGTCCCCGGTCGTGGTCTTGGATCGCACCAGAAACGATCTCCGAAGCCGACGCGCTTTGCCCATTCACCAGCACGATCAGCGGCACTTCCACTCCTTGGTTGCCTCGTACTGCATAGTAGGAATGCTCGGCAGACGCCCGCCCTCGATGCGATACGACGAGCTCGCCCTTGTCGAGGAACATATCGGCCATGCCCACAGCCTGATTGAGCAGGCCGCCGCCATTGTTTCGCAGGTCGATGATCAGGCCATCGAGTTTCGAGACATCGAGTTGCTTGAGTGCTTCCGACAAGTCCTCGTCCGTTGTTTCATTGAATGTGGACACGCGGACGTATCCAATGCCAGGCTTTACCGTCGTCGAGAACTCGACGCCTGGGCGCGGAATTTCGTCTCGCACGACGGTCACTTCAATCGGCTGCTCCCAGCCTTCGCGTCCCAGCGAAATGTGCACCGTTGTCCCTTTGGCCCCTTTCAGCATGTCGGCGACTTCGGTTGTGGTGAGGCCCGTGCACACCTTACCGTCCACCTTCAAGATCACGTCACCCGGACGAATGCCAGCCTTATAGGCGGGCGAATTGACAAAGGGCGCTTGCACCACCGTTTGGTTTTCGCGCCCCGTGACGATCATACCGACGCCGTAGTATTTGCCTTCTTGCTCCTCTCGAAATAGCGCGTATTGTTTGGGATCAAAAAAGTTCGAGTGTGGGTCAAGGACATGCAGCATGCCTGGAATCGCGCCGTCGTATATAGCCTTGTCGGTATCGACCGGGTCGGCGTAGTTGCGCTCGACAACGGAAAGAACGCGCGTGAATTGCTTCACCGAATCCTGCATATCGTCAGAATTGGCCGCGTTGGCGCGCAATTGGGGCTCGTACACCAGTCGCCCCAGCATCGCAGATACGAATATCACCATCGCGAAAAGGATGATTCCGCGCGTGGACCCGCTCGGCACCTGCTCAGAATTCGCCGACCGCGAAGACTCCGTGAATGACATGTCTCCTCTTTCTTTTCGCTCCGATCAGCGGCCAGTATAGCACAGTCGCTTCCCCCTCCTTTTCTCGCGGCCGCCCGTTTCTTCACTCGCCGTGCTTGCCCGTATCCCTGTCGGCTGTCCTTCCAAACCCCGGCCGAACACCCTGCCGGCAGCGTTGCATCCATCGAATCGGCGGTCTGGACAAGCAAAGAACCAGGGTAATGCGCAGAGGTTTGACACCTCCATAGGCCTCTTCTATCATTCGAAAAGAGCTGTAGGGGCAGCTTCCGAGTCCTGAAATGCTCAGCATTCCTCATCTGATCGTCATCTTTGTGGTGGCTCTCGTTGTCTTCGGACCGGAGAAGCTCCCTGAGCTTGCGCGCGGCCTCGGGAAAGTCATGGCCGAGTTCCGCCGTCATACCAACGACTTGCGCTCAACGTTTGAAGGCCACCTCCGTGACCTTGAACGCGAGGCTGAGGCGCGGAGAACCAGCGCAGGATCGTTGCCGGCTCCCGTGGCACCGCCGCCGACCGCCAACCAGATCATGGCTCAGCCGACGATTCCGTCGCCGGGAACTGTGCCTTCCAATCCACCGAACGCCACAGCGATCGCCAGTGCTCGCCAAGATGCGGCGCCGTCTGTGAGTTCGCTGCCCAGTTCCGGCGTTGGAAAACACCCGGGCGATGATCCGTATTTAGCGGATCTAGCAAACGGCGAATCTGCGCCGGTCGATTCTTCCAACCCGGGCGAGGCATCCGAGTCCGGAAAAGTCCCTGAACGAGCTCCCGATGGCGACGTCCACCCCGCCTGAGCGCCCGCGAACCGAAGAGGAGCCAGGCGCCACGATGTCCTTCTTCGATCACCTCGTCGAATTGCGTAGACGCCTTATTAGCGCATTGGGTGCCATTGGTTTGGGGATGGTCTTGGGCCTACTGCTCTCAAAGCATTTCATCAGCTTCATTATCGAGCCGATGCGCACGGCATTGCGTGCGAATCATTTGGCGGACAAGCTCTACTACACCAGCCCCGCCGGCTATATAGGCTTGGTCATCAATCTGGGCCTGTACCTGGGAGTGGCGATCGCCATGCCTTGGGTGCTCTATCAGGTGTGGTTGTTCGTCGCGCCGGGGCTTTACAAGCACGAGCGCCGGGCCGTGGCCAGCTTCATCGGCTCGTCCATGCTGCTATTCCTCTGTGGCATCGCGTTTGGATACTTCGTGCTGCTCCCGCAAGTGCTGACGTACATCGTGCACTTCGCGAATGACGGTCCGGTCCAGCCGCTGATCAGCATCAACGAATACTTCAACCTGATTCTCGTGGTGCTTGTGGGCCTAGGCATCATCTTCGAGTTGCCCGTACTGATTTTTATTTTGTCTCTTTTCGGGATCGTGACGCCCAAATTCCTGATGAAGCATTTCCGCTACGCGATGCTCTTGATCACCGTCGCCGCCGCGATTGTCACACCCACGCCCGACGCTACCACAATGCTCGTGTTCATGGCCCCCATGATCGTGCTGTACTTTCTCGGGGTCTTTGTGTCGTACATGGTCGTGCGACATAAGCGGGCAACAGCGTTGGCGGAAGGCGAGGCTTCCTAGCTTGCGCTGGCGTCCGAGATTCTGCTCGATAGGCTTCTTCAATGCGCGTCGGACGCGGCGAACCCAGCCTCGTCGTGCCCACAAGTTCGCCGGGCTGCTACGTACCGTCGCCGTCCTGATCGCGCTCCCAACGTTCGGCTGCAACAATGCGCCGAGCTCGGCCGGTTCGGCAGCTTCGTCGGCCAAGGGGCCAGCGAGCGGCGCGCCGGTAGACGCGTCACCTCCTCCCTCGCAGACGGGCGGCTTCGATGGCGCGGCAGCTTACGATTTCACTGCCAAGCTCGTCGCCTTTGGCCCTCGCCCGCCTGGATCCGCCGCCATCGGCAAGACGCAGGATTACATTCACTCACAGCTCGAGGGTTTTGGCTGTGCGGTCGACGAAGACGCCTTCAACGCGCAGACTCCGATCGGCACGCTCGCGATGAAAAACATAGTCGCCAAGATCCCGGGTACGGGACCGGGTATCATTCTGTTGCTCACGCATTACGACACGAAACGTATCGACAACTTCGTGGGCGCTGAGGACGGTGGTTCGTCGACGGGATTGATGCTCGAAATGGCGCGGCTACTCTGCGGCGGCCCCAAGCAGCGGAATGCTGTATGGATCGCTTTCCTTGATGGCGAAGAGACGCAGGCCACGATGGAGTGGTCCGACGCTGACAGCCTTTATGGCAGCCGCGAACTGGCCGCACGCCTCGCTGTTTCTGGCGATCTCAAGAAAATTAAGGCCGTGATCCTGGCCGACATGGTCGGCCAAAGGAACTTGCACATTCTGCGCGAATCAGGATCCACGAAATGGCTGACCGATCTTGTTTGGCACACCGCCGCCAAGCTCGGCTACAGTGATATTTTCCTCGCGGAGGAGTCGAGCGTCACCGACGATCACGGCCCGTTTATCCGCCGGGGAGTTCCCGCGATCGACATCATCGATTTGGCGGACTACACGAACCTCGGTTATTGGCACACAACGCAGGACACACTCGACAAGATCAGCCCTCGTAGTCTTGCCATCGTGGGGCACGTAATCGTCGCATCAGTCAACGAACTGCAAAAACGTTGACAGACCAAGGATTCTGATGCACGACCTTCCACTTTACTAGGCTCTTCGCGGACCCCGCAAAATGCGCGCCGGCAGCAGAATGATCGCGCGAATGACTTCGAGCACTCCATCGACCGCAATCCCGACAATCCGGAACGGCAGCAACAACAACCAAACCAGCGGATACAGGAGCAAAGCCAGCAGCGCTAGCGGCCAGCACAGGATGAGCAAAATGCACCACAGGACAAAGGTCACCATCATGCGGCCTCTCCGGGTCGATTGACTTCGTGTGGGCGGTTCGCCTCCCGGGCGCTCCCCGGGGGCCATCCCCCGCCTAACGTTACGCTCGGCGGTACTGTTTTGTTTCCTTTCCGAAGCTTGCCTGACTTGAAAATGCAGAAAATAGGCTTCTCGATTGTTTCCTCAAGCTCACTTCTTTTGCTACATTTTTCTCTCGTCCATGTCTACGATTCGTGTAAGCAGTTCCTTCGGTGCGTATACGATCTATTGCGGCGAAGGCACACTCGACCGCGCCGCCTCGCTCATCGAAAGCCTCGGTGATTCGAAGGAGATATTTGTTCTCTCCTCACCGCACGTCTGGCGGTACTGGGGGCGGGCGATCGGTAGAGCCATTCCGAGCCGCAACGCACGGCAGCCTATCCTGTTCGACGATGCGGAATCGTCCAAGCGCCTGGCCACCGTCGAAGGCATCGCGCGCCACCTTGTCCGCGCGGGCGCCGACCGTCGCGCCATCCTTATCGCGGTAGGAGGCGGCGTTGTCGGCGACGTCGCCGGATTCGTTGCCGCAAGCTACTTGCGGGGCGTGCGGCTCGTCCACATCCCGACCACTGTCGTGGCGCAAGTCGACAGCGCGATCGGAGGGAAGACCGGCGTCGATCTTCCGGAGGGGAAAAATCTTGTAGGAGCATTTTACCCCCCCCAACTGGTCATTACAGATCCTGCGTTTTTGCGTACGCTTCCGCACCGCGAATATCGATCCGGCCTTTACGAGGTGATCAAATATGGAGTGATCGTGGATGCGCAGCTCTTTCTATATCTGGAGCGCCACATGAGGGCGATTCTCCGCCGCGATCCCACAGCGCTCTCCCGGATCACCGCGCGCTCAGTCGCCATTAAGGCGCGCATCGTCAGCGCCGATGAGCGCGAAAGCGGACTGCGCCAGATTCTAAATTTCGGTCACACGCTCGGTCACGCACTGGAAACCGCAACAAACTATCGCCGTTTCCGCCACGGCGAGGCTGTGGGCTGGGGCATGATCGCCGCTACCCTTGTCGCCGTCGCGCAGGGCCATCTTTCTGACCGAGACGCTCTTCGGATCATTCGCTTGGTCGCCTCGATCGGCCCACTGCCACGGCTGGACGCGCTACGCGTCGCTTCGCTTCGCCCGATTCTCGCGTCCGACAAAAAATCGCGCGGGGGGCGGGTCCGCTGGGTGCTTCCGCGGCGCATCGGCAGAACCGAATGGGGTATTGAAGTGCCATGGCCGGTCGTCGCCCGTGCCTTTGCCGAATTACCCTCCCTGGTGTCGGCAGCAGCCAAGTGACCAATGGGGAGCAACGGACATGCAACGAAAAACCAGCGAATCGGACCCGTCGCTGTCGCCAGTGATGAGTCGGCGCCCGTGGCGAGCCCGCGAGTAGAGGAAACCAACACGTCCAGGATAACCGGCACGCCCAAACAGCCTGCTCTCCCCGGTACGCGGCCCCAGGGCGTACGCGACGAACGAGAAGCGGCTACCCATGTCCACGACATGTTTTCGCACATCGCCCCGCGCTACGACTTTCTCAATCATCTGCTTTCGTTTTCGCTCGATCACGTTTGGCGCCGCCGCACGGCGAGGGCGTTTCTCCACGTTCTCCGACGCCCTGAGGCGCGCATTCTCGATGTTTGCTGCGGCACGGGCGACCTTGCCTTCGCTCTCGATCTCGCCCGCGCCTCGGCCCTGGGCCACGTGCCGGGTACGGGCGGCTGGATTTTTGGCTCCGATTTTGTAGAGCCTATGCTCACCCGCGCCTACAGAAAGAGTCGGGCTGGGCATCGAAGCGTGCTCTTTGCCGCCGCCGATGCGCTGAATCTCCCATTCCCTGACGCAAGCTTCGATCTCATCACAACGGCCTTCGGCTTCCGAAACCTGGTCAACTATGAAAACGGACTGCGCGAATTTGCGCGGGTCCTGAAGCGGGGCGGGGAAGTGGGCATCCTTGAGTTCTCCGAGCCAAATTCCTCCGGACTGATGGCCAGCCTGTTTCGCTTCTATTTCAAGAACATCTTGCCTCGCATCGGTGCCGCCGTTTCCGGCAACCGTGAGGCATATGCCTATCTGCCGAAGTCCGTCTTTAAGTTTCCCTCGCCCTTCGAACTTTCCGCCCTGATGGAAAAGTGCGGATTCTGCGAAGTCGCCTTCACGTCTTGGAACTTCGGCAGCGTCATCCTCCATTCCGCGAAGCGCGTCTAGAGGAGTTCGAAAGCCTAAGCTATCTCTCCCCATCCGCCTCGGGTATCATGTCTTCGCTATGCCTGCTGAGGTTGAAACACTTATCGATCTGCGCAGCGATACGGTGACGCGGCCGACGCCCGCCATGCGGCGAGCGATGGCAGAAGCCCAGGTTGGCGATGATGTCTATGCCGAGGATCCAACCGTCAACTGCCTGCAGGCCCGCGCCGCGGAAATCTTCGAACGTGAAGCGGCGCTTTACTTCCCCTCCGGCTCGATGGCGAATTTGACCGCCATCAAGATCTGGACCCATCACGGCAGTGAGGTCATCTGCGAGGCACAAGCGCACATTTACCTCTACGAGATGGCTGGAATCTCAGCGATTGCGGGCTGTCTGCCCAATACGGTTCCGGCGCCGGGAGGAATTCTCACATGGGACCTTATTGCGCCTCACATTCGCCCGCACATTTACTATCGCGCACAAACGGCGCTCATCGAGCTGGAAAATACGCACAACATGCATGGCGGCACGGTCTATCCGTCAGAAATTGCGGCCGACATTTGTGAACACGCGCATGCCGCGGGTCTTCGCGTGCACCTGGACGGCGCCCGCATCTTCAACGCCGCTGTCGCCCTTGGCAGCAGCGTCGCCGCGATTACCCGCCCCTTCGATTCAGTGATGTTTTGCCTCTCGAAAGGGCTTGGGGCTCCGGTGGGCTCGATGCTCGTCGGCTCCCGGGAATTCATTGACAAGGCGCGCGTCATGCGCAAGCTTTTGGGTGGAGGTATGCGCCAAGCGGGAGTGCTTGCTGCGGCGGGGCTAATCGCGCTCGAAGAAGCCCCCTCGCTGCTCTATCGCGACCACGAAAATGCGCGCCACCTAGCCGAGGGGCTCGCGCAAATACCAGGCATCGCCATCGATTCGAACAAAGTGGTCACGAATATTTTGATCTTCGACGTGCGCGGCACCGGCCGCTCGGCCTCTGACGTCTGCGCCGCTCTGGCGCGCCGAAATGTCCTCTGTGGCGCGACTAGCGAATTCACCATTCGCATGGTTACCCACCGTGATGTCGACCGGGACGCCATTCGCCGCGCCCTCGCCATCGCCGCTGACGTTCTCGGTGAGCGCGCGACCACCTACGGCGCCTCCTAGTATGGTTTCGGTTGCTTCCAGGGTGCAGGTAGGAATGTCTGTGTTCTCCTTCTTCATCTCCACCTCGGCCTGCTAAGATAACGATTTGCCCAGAAAGGGATTCGCTACTCTTGGAGATTCGGTCCGCGGCTTTCGCTCTCGTCGTTCTATTTGTTCCGGCATTTTTCGGTTGTAGCAAAAAAGAATCCAGCGAAGCAACGAGTCGGGAAGCTACCGCCATGGTCGACCCCGCAACCGCGGGCTCGATCACGGGTGTGGTCAAATTTGAAGGGATGCCTCCGGTGTTGCGGCCGATCGACATGAGCGCCGAGGCCGCCTGCGTTCAGGCCAACCCCCGTCCTGTAACGCCGCCCATTGTCGCGCTCGGTGAACGCGGCGCTCTCGCCAGCGTGGTCGTCTACGTGAAGTCCCCCCTGGGCAGCTATCACTTCGACACGCCAAAGGACCCGGCCGTGCTCGATCAAAAGGGTTGCATGTACGAGCCGAGAGTCCTCGCGCTGATGACCAATCAACCCTTCGAGGTGAAGAACACCGATCCCACGACACACAACGTACACCCGATTCCGCGCGAAAATCGCCCCTGGAATCGCTCGATCGACGCCGGCGAGGCTCCTTATGTGACCACTTTCTCGCATCAGGAACTGGCGATTCCTGTCGTCTGTAACATTCATCCCTGGATGCGCGCCTATCTCTTCGTTTTCGCCCATCCGTATTTCGACGTAACGAGAAAATCGGGCAGCTTTCAGCTGAAGAATCTTCCGCCCGGCACATACACAATTGAGGCCTGGCACGAACGTCTCGGCACGCAGGCTGTCTCGGTGACCCTTCGACCGAAGCAATCCGAGGCCATCTCGTTCGTCTTTAGGCCCACCGAATCGCATTAAACGGCCCAGGCTTGTGGACAGTTTTGGGCGTCCGCCGAATGTTCGCTTCCCAACTTCATGAACCCTGTAGATACTACAGCTGTGATTTCACCCACCGCTGCCGTTCTCGGCGAAATTGGAATGCCCGCTCCACTCCGCGATCTCGCCTCGCGCCGCTGGGACGCCATTGTCGTCGGGGCGGGCCACAACGGACTCGCCTGCGCGGCATATCTAGCGCGCCGAGATAAGCGGGTGCTGGTGCTTGAGAGCCGCACACGAGTCGGTGGTGCCTGCACGATCGAGGAACCGTTCCCTGGCGTGCGCATGTCCCCGTGCGCGTATCTGGCAGGATTGCTGCATCCCTTGGTTGTCTCCGAATTGAACCTGCCCGCACGCGGGTTTCAGTGGATCCCCGCGGTGAATGGCCTGTTTGTTCCATTCCTGGACGGTTCGAGCATTCAACTCTGGGACGATAACGAGCGGTGCGAGGCCGAGATTCGCAACTTGAGCCCGCGCGATGTAGAAGGCTGGCGCGCCATGAATCAGGTGCTCGGGCGATTGCGCGACGCCCTGCGCCCAGCCGGCGACGGCGATCTGTGGATCGGCGAACCACCCACGCGGCAACAGATTGAAGAGCGCCTCGGGCCAGATGAGCAAGCAAGGCACGTTCTGTTCGACTGGTCAATGGCCGAGTTCGTCGAATACTACTTGCATGACGAACGCCTGCAAACGGCCTACCTCGGTCAAGGAGTGATTGGAACGAATGCGAGCCCCTTCGATCGAGGAACCGCCAGCATCCGCTTCCATCATTCGTCAGGCCGGCTCGGTGGAATGCCCGGTATGTGGGGCTACGTAAAAGGCGGAATGGGCATGGTCTCGTTCTATTTCTGTGATGCAGCACGGGAGGCGGGAGCGGTAGTGGCCGCCGGCGTTCCCGTCGCACGGATCGTGCCGGCTGAAGGTGTCGCGGTTGAGGGAGGAGAGTTCATCGCTGCGCCCGTCGTGGTCTCGAATGCCGACCCACGGCAGACGCTGCGCCTGCTGGGCTCGGCAGCCGATCCCGCGTGGCAAGAACGAGTCGAGGAAATGCCGATAGAAGGATCGACCGTAAAGGTGAACGTACTGCTGTGCGAGCTACCAAATTTTACCGCGCGCCCCGGAACCAATCAGCCGCACCACTACGGGCAAATCAACACACCGCTCACGAAAGGTGAGTGGAAGGCTGGCTTTGCAGCCGCGCGGCGCGGCGAATTGCCGGAGCATTTGTGGTGCGAGCTCTATTTTCAGAGCGTCCACGACCGAGCGGTGGCCGCTAGCGGCCAGCACACCATGAGCGTCTTTGCGCAATACGCCCCCTACCAGTTCGCTCGCGGTACTTGGGACGAGAGGCGAGAAGAGGTCCGGACGCTCGCGCTCAAATCCTTGGCTCGCTTCTGCTCGAATATCGATCGAGCCGTCGTCAAGACGCAGGTTCTCGGCCCGCCCGATATCGAGAGCAAGGTTGGGCTCACCGGCGGACACATTTTCCAGGGTGAGTGCTTGCCCGCATACATGTGGTCTCGACGCCTTCCGGCGCGCACATCCATGCCTGGCGTGTACCTATGCGGCGCCTGTACGCATCCAGGAGGCAGTGTAATCGGCATCAACGGACGCAATGCGGCCATGGCTGTTCTCCGCGACACTACCTAGGTCGACTCATGACGGACCAGGCTCAACCTGCGCTTGAGCGAGAACTCGGACTGCGTGACCTTACGCTGTTTGCCATCGCCTGTGTCACCTCTGCGCGATGGATCCCGATCGCAGCGCATGCCGGACCGGTTTCCGTCATGCTCTGGCTTCTCGCGGCCGTATTCTTTATGGCACCTCTAGCGGTGGCCGTTGCCACACTTGTCGCCAAATATCCAGAGGCCGGCGGATTGTATCTCTGGACCCGGCGCGACTTCGGAGCCTGGCCTGGCTTCCTCTGTTTCTGGATTTATTGGGTAGGGATCGCGTGTCTGTTCCCGACGGCGGCACTTTTGTATGTCCGCGTTGGTTTTTCCATGTTCGGCAGCTGGTTTGCTCACCTGGGCGACAACCGCTTCTATCTTGTTGCCGCTACACTGGCATTGATTTGGCTCGCGCTTGGCTCGAACCTGATCGGCCTGAAGATCGGGAAGTGGACGGAAAACGTCGGAGCCCTGGCCACCTGGGCCGTAGGGTTGTTGCTGGTCTCTGTCGCATGGACGGTATGGACGCGGCGAGGTTCGGCAACATCGATTCACATTTTTCCCGAATGGAATTGGGGCAGCGTCACTTTCTGGGCTGCGATCGCCTATGCGACTTCCGGCATGGAAGCCGCCGGCATGATGGCAGGTGAGATTCGCGACCCGGAGCGCACCATGCGTCGCGCCGGCTGGATGGCGTCGGGCTTTGCGACCGCCTTTTACCTGTCAGCGACAGTTGCCTTCCTCGTAGTGCTTTCACCCGGAAATATCAGCGAGCTAAACGGCTTCGCGGATGTGGGAGATACAGCTGGCCTGCTCTTAGGGGCCCGGTGGCTCTCTCCGCTCATCGCCTTCTTGGTGGTGGCCAGTGGCGTTGGCTTCATTGGCGGGATCGGCACGGCAACTTCTCGGATGCCATTTGCCGCGGGGGCAGATCGTCTTTTGCCTGCAGCGTTCGGCAGGATTCACCCCCGATGGGCAACGCCCTATCTGTCTATTCTCGCGCTGGGACTCGTGGCAAGCTTCCTGCTGGTGATTTACCAACTCGGTGACACCATGCGCACGGCCTACGATGAGTTGGTGTCCCTAATGGTGATCACCGGTTTCCTGCCCTATCTCTACATCTTTGGCAGCGCTTGGAAAGCCGGCAAACGCGTGAGCGCGACATCCGGCGCCGCGATCACTTTGCTGGCGTTGTTTTGCTCGATCGTGCCACCGACGGAGGTCACCAAGATCTGGTTGTTTGAAGGGAAACTCGCAGCGGGAACGCTGGCTGTCGTCCTATCCGCCTGGCTGATCTACCACCGCAGGAAGCGGTCTTAGCTCGGGTCGCCTGAGGAAGGGCTATCAGTCCCGGTCAGGCGACTACGACGCCCCTCGGCCCTTCTCTTGACAACCCCTCAACGGGGGTGTTTAGTGCCATTGTCGAACGAGGGGGAACCACCATGGCGGACTCAACGCAAGCAAGACGCACGCCGGATGGCAGCGCCTATGGCCGTCCTATGCAGCACCCGGACAACGAGCTCGCACGGGTCGGGCCCGGCACTCCCTGCGGAGAACTGCTACGGCGCTATTGGCAGCCCATTGCGGCCTCTGTAAATGTCACGCACAGGCCGCAGAATGTCCGCCTCCTCGGCGAGGACCTGATCCTGTTCCGGGACAAGAAGGGCCGTCCTGGCCTGCTCTATCCGCGTTGCATGCATCGTGGTACGACACTTTTTTACGGTAAGGTTTCCGAAGAGGGAATTGCCTGCTGTTATCACGGCTGGCTGTTTGACGTCGAAGGCCGCTGTCTGCGCCAGCCCTGCGAACCCGACGGCGGACGGAATCTCGAAGTTGCGCGACAACCTTGGTACCCGGTCGAGGAACGCTACGGTCTGGTTTTCGCCTACACGGGCCCGCCCGAGAAAAAGCCGCTCCTTCCACGCTATGACATCCTCGAGGACCTGGACCCCGATGAAGAAGTGCGCGGCTTTGTCGGTGCCTTCGGCGCCACCGGTGACAACAGCCTACCCGTCGCGCCCTACAGCTGGCTGCACATGAATGACAACGTCATGGACCCATTTCACGTGCAGGTTCTGCATTCGACTTTCAGCACTGTGCAATTCGTTCCGCAGTTTGCGCTGATGCCCCAAGTCGACTTTTTCCCCACCGACGAGGGCGTCTGCTACTCGGCCAAGCGCACACTCGACGACGGCCGTGAGTATGATCGCATTTCTTCCTGGTTGATGCCCAATATCATGAGCGTTCCCAACCCCATCGATATAAACCAGGTAAAGTCGAACATGATCTCCTGGTCACTGCCCGTCGACGATTCCCACTTCACCATGGCGACGGCGGCACGCGTTCCCAAGTCTGCACCCAATATTTTTGGAGGCATACGCTTGAACGGCAAGTTGTGGGGCGAGATGAGCGAGCAGGAGCATCAAGACACACCGGGTGATTACGAGGCACAGGCCGGTCAGGGTCCGATCTCGCTCCACTCCGAAGAGCATCTCGCGTCGAGCGATCGCGGCATCATCATGCAGCGTCGCATCCTCAAGGCGCAGATCAAGATCGTCGCCGACGGCGGCGATCCGATCGGCGTTGCCTTTGATCCGAGCAGGGCATTGGTGAAGATCCGCTCGGGAAATTTCTACAGCGCGCCGCAGCACGCTTAGCTGCTTTGATTTCATTGCAGGCAGAAGGCCAACCGGGGGTGCGGGATGATCGTTTCGACGAGGCGTAAGACCGACGGCGCCGTGCTGGCGAGAATCTTCATCGTAGTGGTGGCAGCAGTGCTGATCGCGGGTGGGGCGGAAGCGGTGCGGGCCCAATCGGCGCCCGAGGATGAGGTGCTCAGGCTTCAAAAGAAATTTCAGGACAAGTGTGTTGCGGGTGACGTCGATGCGATCAGCGCGATGATGGCGGACGATGCGATCTTCATCCACGGCAACGGCGCGATGCAGGGCAAATCGGAATTCCTCGGCTCCATTAAGAGTGGGCAGCTTTCTCTGTCCGCCTACGATCTGAAAGATCCCAAGGTGATTCTTTTTAATGGCGGAGCGATCGTCTCAGGACTCGAGGACCTCGCCTTCAGGCCCCCCGCCGGATCCAATGCGCCGCCCCGCGTGATTCATATGCGTGGCTCCGCAGTGTGGATTCACAATGCCGGTGCCTGGCGCTTGATTCTTGACCAGGACACCACGCTCGCTGGGCCCCCGCCAGCTGGGGCTCCGGCTTCGCGCTGAACGTCGTCCACGAGCAAGCATCATGGTCGAGGTCATCAGCCTTGCAAGCGTTCCGTTAATTGAACGCCCGCACGTCCGCGAAGGCGTCTTTTGGTCTCGGCGCATTTTGAATGGAATTCCTGGTACGCCCGGCAATTTCTCTCTGCAGCTTGGCGTCACGCCCAATTACTACTCACCGCGGCACCGTCACAACTTCGACCAAGTGCGATACCAGCTTGATGGCGAGTTCGATTTCGCCGTCGATGGGATGATGAAAACCGGCTCGATTGCCTATTTCCCCGAAGGCACGTACTACGGACCCCAATCGAGTGCCGCGCCCAATTCGACGCTTGTTCTGCAATTCGGCGGCGCCAGCGGCAGCGGCTACATCTCACCCGAGCAATATGAACGAGCATCGGCCGCGCTGCTGAAGCATGGCACCTTCGCCAAGGGCGTCTACACGCGCCTAGGGCCGGACGGGGGCAAGATCAACAAAGACGCCTATGAGGCTGTCTGGGAAGAAGTCAATGGCCGGCCGCTCGTTTATCCGCGCGAGCGCTATCAACGTCCTGTTTTTATGGATCCGGAGGGCTTTGCGTGGACGAACCTGGAAGGGCGGCCGGGTGTGAGTTGGAAACACCTCGGGCAGTTCTCCGAGCGTCGCACGCGAATCGTATTTTTCAAGGTGGAGCCGGGAGCCGCGCTCGACCTAGAGGAAAACTCGATCTATTTTGTGAGCAAGGGCTTGGGCAGGCTATCTTGCGAGGAGGGTGCCGACCCTGCGAATTTCGAGCGGCACGCGACAATCTATCTGGCCCCTGGCGATCACGCTGCGCTGTTTAGTGCTGGGACAGAGCCCGTCGAGCTTCTCCACATCGGCCTGCCCCATTTTTAGTGCGCACCTCCCTTCCCAATTGAGTCGGCAGATTGCCGCCAGGTGCTATGCTGAGGACGTGGCCAAGAGAAGCGCGGGGCTAGCGATGTATAGAGTCCGCAATGGGGCCCTGGAAGTCTTGCTGGTCCATCCGGGCGGGCCGTTCTGGGCAAAGAAGGATAAAGGGGCCTGGTTTTTGCCCAAAGGCGAAGTAGAGAACGGGGAAGCCGAGCTTTCCGCGGCCCAGCGTGAATTCGAAGAGGAAATCGGGCTGAGGCCTGCGGGACCGTTTTTCGCCCTCGGCAGCGTCAAGAGGAAAAGCGGCAAAATCGTGGCGGTGTGGGCTTTCGAAGGTGACTGCAATCCATCTGCGATTCACAGCAACACGTTTACGACGGAGTGGCCGCCACGCTCGGGCAAGCAACAAGAGTTTCCCGAAGTTGACCGCGCGCAGTTTTTCACACGCGAGGCGGCCCGCGAAAAAATGCATCCGGAGGAATTCGAATTTTTTACGCGCTTGGAGACATCCCGATCGAGGGGTCAAGGCCACAGATAAAGCCGTTTCCGAGCAAGCAAGGAAGAACCAGCTGATTTTCGTCATGCGCCGCATCCATTTTGCTGAAATTCATGAGCGGCGGTGGTTTCCGCAAAAGCTGCGAGACGACGTCACCGACACGCTCCAGTTCATTTTCAACGTCACGCGATTGTATCGACCGATCGCAACGTGCCTCGGGGTGGCCATTCGCGCAGCCCGCAGCGAGCGAGTCCTGGACCTCTGCTCGGGCGCCGGAGGGCCATGGATCTGGCTGCAGCGTATGCTGGCGGAGCAAACGGCTATGCCGACCAAGGTAGTCTTAACGGACCGATATCCCAACCTCGCTGCATTCCACCGTACGGTTGAAGCGTCTGGCAACCGGATCGGTTACTGGCCCGAGCCGGTCGACGCCCAAAAAATTCCGCCCGAGCTTCCGGGCTTCCGGACGGTCTTCAGTTCGATCCATCATTTCACGCCGGACGAGATTACGGCGATTTTGCGGGACGCCGTCGCTCGAGGGGAGGGAATCGGATTTTTCGAGGCAGCGAAGCGGCGTCCTTCGACTGTTCTCTGCGCGTGCTTCATGCCCATTGCCACGATTTGCCTGACCCCGTTCATGCAACCGTTTCGGCTCACGCGGCTGTTTTGGACGTATTTGCTGCCGGTCATCCCGTTCGTGATGGGTTTCGACGGAGTGTTGTCTTGCTTGCGCGCCTATTCACCGACTGAATTGCGCGAACTGGCCGAGGGCCTCGGGGCGGATCATTACACATGGAATATAGGGGAGGTGCGCGCTGTCACTTATCTGGTCGGCTACGCCGACGGGCACCCCTCCCGACCCTCGCGCTCTTAGTCGACTCCTTTCACGACACCCTGCCACTTCCAGACGCGATCCCTTTGCGGCAGATGCCCACGTTCGGGGCGGCAGAAACGCTTTGCGTTTCTCAGGCGCGATACTTAGAATCAGGGGTCCTTCTTCGCTGTTAGGTGAACGCCTAGTAGGACAGCGCCGACAGAAATGTCATCGCCTCCATCGACGGTGAACCATGGGGAAAGCGCACGCGCAGTCTACCGCTTTGCCGTGCTGACGTGCTGCGCCACAGTGCTGCTGCTCATGGCGGGGGCGCTTGTCACCAGCAATGATGCTGCGGATTCGGTTCCTGATTGGCCACTGGCTTATGGAAAACTGATTCCGCCGCTGATCGGAGGAATTCGCTTCGAGTACGCGCACCGTATCATCGCCGGCGCGGTTGCCGTTTCGACGCTGATCCTGGCCGTTTGGCTTACGTTTCAAAGCGTGCGGCCGCTGGCCAAGCGCCTCGGCTGGACCGCTCTCGTCCTCGTCCTCGTGCAGGCCGCGCTGGGAGCGCTGCGGGTGAAAGAAGTGTACCCGGTGCTTTCGGCGACCTTGCACGCGACCTTGGCACAAATTTTTTTCATGACGCTGGTGGGGCTTTCCCTCTATTTGAGTCCCTGGTGGGCGAAGAAGCTGCCGCGGCTTGAAGATGCAAGATCGCCGAGCCTGCGGACGCTGGCCACGCTAACAACGCTGGTGATCCTGGCCCAGCTCATTCTGGGCGCGGCGTTCCGCCATGGGGCATTTGGCATCGATCCGCATCTGGTGGGCGCCGCCGTCGTGACGGCGATGGTTGTGTGGACCGGGGCCGCGGCCAAGCGTCGGTTCCGCGCGAATCGCGATCTGCGCCGGAGCACGATTTTCCTGCATGCGTTTTTCGGGCTTCAGATTTTGCTCGGCTTTGCGGCCTGGTACGCCGTGCGGGTTCTGGCGACAGAATCTGAGCAGCCGACGCTCCCGTACGTTTCGTTAACCGTTGCGCACGTTCTCGGCGGCGCGCTGACGCTGGCCGCATCGGTGATCTTCACGCTGGTGAGCTTTCGTTTGATCCCAGGTTCATTCGCCGAAGCCCCGAGTGCCCCGTCCACCGAGAGAGTAGGCGCGTTACGATGAACGAGATCCGCGTCGATTCGCTTTCTCTGTTCGACAAACCGTGGGCGTATTGGGTGCTGACGAAGCCCGACGTGACCTTCCTCGTCGTGATCACGACGGTGGCTGGATTTTACTTGGGCTCGGTGGGTCCGCTCGATTGGGTTCGGTTGTTGCACACGCTCGGCGCTACCCTGTTGGTCGCCGGAGGGACGGCGGCTCTGAATCAGTACATTGAACGCGAGATGGACGCCGTGATGCGACGAACGGCAGCGCGGCCATTGCCGTCTGGGCAGCTGCGGCCGCGAGACGTGCTGACCTTCGGCCTAGCCAGCGTCTTGATCGGTGCGGCATGGCTCTTGATCGGCGTGAACTGGCTCTCGGCGGCCGTGGCCCTTTCGACGATGCTGCTCTACCTCGGACTCTACACACCGCTGAAGACACGAACCACTCTTTCAACCGCGGTCGGCGCGATTCCTGGCGCGCTCCCTCCCATGATCGGGTGGGCCGCCGCGCACGGTACGCTTTCCCTCGGTGCCTGGGTGTTGTTTGCAATCCTGTTCGTCTGGCAATTTCCACATTTCCTGGCCATCGCCTGGATGTACCGCGAAGACTACGCGCGTGCGGGGATTCGGATGTTACCTGTGGTCGATCGCAAGGGGGATGCGACATTCCGGCAGATTGTGATGGCATCGGCCGTGCTGGTGTGGGTGAGCGCGTTGCCGTCGGTGGTGGGAATGGCGAGCATTCGATATTTCTTTGGTGCCCTGATCCTTGGAATGCTGTTGCTGCAGGTTGGACTGTGGGCCAATCGTGCGCGCACGAACACCCGCGCGAAATGGTTGATGCACGCGACCGTCGCGCATATTCCTCTCTTGCTGATTTGGCTGATCCTTGACAAGCTGATGATGCGATGACCGTCGGCTCGCTTCCTGCGGTCAATGCCGCGCTGAACGGCACCTGTACCGTTCTTCTCTTGCTTGGCTTCTTTTTCATTAAGAGGCGGAAAATCACTCCGCACCGACTCTGCATGATCGCTGCTTTTTGCTGCTCGGCCGTGTTTTTGTCGCTATATCTCTACTTTCACGCTCACGCGGGGGTGATTCGCTTCAGTGGACAGGGCTGGATTCGACCGGTGTATTTTACGATCCTGATATCACACACGACGCTCGCGGTTGTGATTGTTCCGTTGGTGCTGCTCACACTCTCGCGCGCGCTGCGGGAGCGATTTGATCGCCACAAGGCCGTCGCACGGTGGACGCTGCCACTGTGGCTCTACGTTTCCATTACCGGCGTGATTGTTTATTGGCTGCTCTACGTCGCCTATACACCGATCCTGCCTGCCTAAACGAAGGGCCTTACTTGTAGGAGACGACCGCTTGGCCGTCGACGATTTGAATGTCGTTGATGTCGGCTGGAAGGCGGAGCTTTTCGCGGTTTTCTGGTGAGGCCATCAGTTTGTCGACAGCCTGCTGGAGCACGGACTGAGGCAGGGGCATATCGCCCAGCTTTCCGGCAACGGGCTGGAACTTCAGGTAGCCGTCCTCAGATCCGAGATGCCCATCCAGCTCGAGCGAAAGATCCTTTCCGTGAAAATCGAAGAGCACATACGCCTTTACGAGATCACCGTCCATGTCCACTTTCACATCCTTCACCGACGATTGCACCTGCTCGAGCGTGGCACCCTCGCTATTCAGTACCGCCGAGGGATCGACCGCGGGGGAGGGCGCAGGACCTGGAGGGCCCGAAGTCGCGGCCGGTGGCGCGGCCGGGGAAGACCCAGCACCAGCCAGTTGCAGGTTCTGCTCGAGGTAGGAATTGAGCTCCGTGCTATCGAGCTTCACAGCTTGGCCCGATTGTCCGGCAGCTTTGGCTTGATCCGCTGCGGCGAATTTTTGCTCGACGCGGGCTGCCGCACCTGGGTCCGTCTTCACCATGGGTGGAGGCGACTTCCGCATCATGAGCCCTAGGATGAAAGCGAGTCCGGCGAACATGGACCCTACCAGCACTCGGTAGATGGTTTTGTAGAGCTGTGTCTGGGCCACTTTGGGTGCCCCCAACAGCCAGTCTATAGCAAGCCGCAGACAGCTCAGCAGGCGGGGGAAAGGGCGCGTGGCCAATCGTCCAACGGATGCCTTTCCGCTTCATCCCCCAAACGTGATAGTCGTGTTACCCACAAGCTAATAACTCGATGCGCCCGGGACCGTTGTTCTCACTTTGAATTGGTTCTAGTACCAGTCACACTGGACCGGGTTCAAAAGAGCTTCCTGTCGCCTTCAAATATGCGATCGCCCTTTTCAGTCTGTAACCTCGTTCGGACAACCGTGTCGCTGTTCGCGATCTCAACGGCCCTGTTGCTCGCGCCGTCCCTGCGTGCTCAGACAGACGGTCCAAGCAGCGACAGTCCTCTCCGGCCAGTTCCTGTTTTTACGATGGGAAGCGGCTTCATCACTACTTTCCAGGGCGGTACGCCAAATCTAGGACCCTTGATCAATCCTGTGTTGCTCGTGCCCGTGGGGAACAACTGGCTGATTGAGGCGCGCGGCGATTTAGAGTCCGATCTTTCCCCGCCGCCCGGTGGCAGCGGCTACACCGGTACTTTGCAGACGAATGTCGATTATCTTCAGCTCGACTACATTGCCAACCGTTATCTGACGGTTACAGTCGGTCGCTTTCTGACCCCGTTCAACATTTACAACGAGCGGCTCTATCCCATCTGGATTCGAGACTTGCAGACGGACCCCTTAATCCTGCCGCTCGAAGCCGGGGAGTATGGTGCAAGCAACGGCGCCATGGTGCGCGGAGGATTTAGCGCTACCTCCCGGATCGAGGTGAACTACGCCGCCTACGTTTCAGCGAACAGCACGGTA
This sequence comes from uncultured Acidobacteriaceae bacterium, assembly GCA_964407845.1. Lineage (GTDB taxonomy): Bacteria > Acidobacteriota > Terriglobia > Acidiferrales > UBA7541 > Palsa-295. Next base: position 31,845 of record CAYOXF010000107.1, read on the forward strand.
GAAAACCTCGTATCCGACCGCAGCTTCGGCTTTCGATCCGGGATCTTCTTGCCGGGACCGCGTCTTGAAGTAGGCGGCTCGTTCCAGCATCTGCTCCAGGACTACCGGAAGAACGCCTTTGGTTTCTATTCAGAGTGGCAGCCGCGCTCGTTGCCCTTAGACGTTCGTGCCGAATACGCTCGGTCGTATGTCGGCAGCGGTTACTGGATTGAAGGTGCCTACCGTTTGAGCCAGGTGCCGGTGTGGAGCAACGCTCTGCGGCACATCCAGACGGTCGCGCGAATGCAGCAGTTTTATGCCGGCCAGGGATGGTCGTCCGACGTTCCGTCGGTCTCAACGAACATGTTCGAGTACGGCATGAACTATTACTTCCGGGACGACTTTCGGTTGGTGGGTAGTTACGGGAGGCAGTTCGCACCCTTTGGGGGAAATATGAACGTGTGGACGGTCGGTTTGACGTACCGTCTTGCATTGCCCGTGGGACACGGAGACATTCGATGATCCAGCCATTCATCCTCTCACGTGCGTTCGTATGTGGGGCCACCGTGATCCTGCTGTGCGGGGTGGCAGTCGGTCAGCAGCAAACTGAGTCCGCCCCGGTGCCCGTGCGTGTTTCCACCTCGGCGGCAAGCTCAGCGCTATCGACTTCCGCTTCAGCACTGTCTTCAACTTCAAAGCCGCCCCTTCCTGCAGCGACGCCACCAGACAAGCCCACGCGAGCAACTGGATCAGCATCTTCCACAGCCAAGTCTCCCGAAGCGGTTCACGAGGATGAAGCATCGCTCATCGAGGGCGAGAAGAGGTTCGCCACCAATTGCGGCCGGTGTCACCAGGCGCCACATAAGTTTCCGCCCCGGATGATGGCGACAATCGTGCGGCACATGCGGGTCCGCGCGACCATCACCGATGATGATATGCGGCTGATCCTCCACTACATGACACAGTAGGAGCGGGCGTGCGCGCGGCGAGACTCGGGTTGATAGTTGCCGCGGAGCTGGCAGCGGCGTTGTCGCCGCGACCAGCGCGAAGTCAGGCAGGACAGGTGATCGAAGTACTGGCCGACCACGACAGCCGGTACAAGATGGCGGGGCAGAAAGATCCAGTAATCACGGTTCGTGCCGGGGAAGCCTTGACGCTGCGAATTACGGCTGTAAAGGCGAAGGATCACAATCGGAACGGTGCCGTGCACGGTTTCGCGTTGCTTCGAGCCAAGGACCGCTCGCGGGTCTCGGGGTGGGACTTGGAATTGAAGCCCGGAACTCACGACTTTCTGATGACGGCACCGGCCGAACCCGGTGAGTACGTGGTCGTTTGCACCGTCATCTGCAGCAGTGAGCACGAAGGGATGCATATGAAGTTCATCGTATTGCCGTAGCTAGGAGGGGCGGCAAGGTGGAATGTTACAGGAGAGCGTCCATGGGTAAGATCAAAGTTGCGGGAGCACGAATGGCAGTGCTGCTGGCGGCGACAGTCTTATGTTTCGCCGGCGGCGGGACCGAACAGGTATTTCGAGGCGAGATTGCCGATTCGCAGTGCGCTCTCAATGTGCACTCACTGAGCCGTTCGCACCAGGAGATGCTCAAAAAACACGAGATCGGCACAACGGCGGGGGAATGCGCGCGGTACTGTGTGAAGAATCTCGGGGGTGTCTTTGTGCTAGAAGTGAAGGACAAGGTTTACAAGCTCGATAATCAGGATCTCGCTGAGAAAAATGCAGGATTGAAGGTCAAGATAACCGGAGCGTTCGATCCGGAAACGAACATCATTGCTGTACACACGATGGAGCCGATGAAGGATCAATAGAACGGGCCCGGTAGCTTCGAACTCGGGTCCCCCGTGTTCGCCCTGCCCCAATGGGTGGCGAGCGTCGGTCCCTAGACCCGCACGTTGCCGCATTATCCGATGGTATGCACCGCGGCGGATTCCCGGAAGTTGAACCGAGCTTAGTTCACGAGAGCGCGAATGACGGACTGTGTGAATTCAGCGGTGGTGGCGCCGCCGCCAACATCTTTCGTGAGCGACTTCCCCTCGCGATATACGCGTTCTAGCGCGGATTCGATGCGCCGTGCGGCAGATGACTCGCCAATGTGATCTAGCATCATGATGGCGCTCATCAAGAGCGCGGTCGGGTTCGCGAGGCCTTTGCCGGCGATGTCCGGAGCCGTGCCGTGAACGGCTTCAAAGATGGCGGCATCCTTACCGATGTTGGCGCTCGGGACCACGCCAAGGCCGCCGACCAAACCTGCGGCCAGGTCACTCATAATGTCTCCATAAAGGTTGGTGAGCAAGAGCATATCGAACTGATACGGATTGAGAACCATCTGCATGCAGGCGTTGTCGATAATCAGTTCCTTGTACTCGATCTCAGGAAATTCCTTCGCCACGGCGCGAATGGACGCAAGAAACAGACCATCCGACATTTTCATGATATTGGCTTTGTGAATGGCGTGAATTTTCTTGCGGCCGTGCTTGTGTGCATATTCAAAGGCGAAGCGAGCAATCCGCGTGGAGGCACGCTCGGTGATGATTTTCAGACTTTCGACGACACCCGGGACGACTTCGTGCTCGAGGCCGGCGTAGAGATCCTCTGTGTTTTCGCGGATCAAGACCATGTCGATGTTCTGGAATCGCGATCGCACACCACTCAGGTTCTTCACCGGACGCACGTTGGCGTAGAGGTCGAGGGCCTTGCGAAGCCCGACATTGATGCTGGGCGGTCCCGAGGCGACCGCCGTGGCCATGGGGCCCTTCAGCGCCACGCGATTCTTGCGGATGGATTCGACAACGCCGGATTGCATAAAGTCCATGCCCCGACGCTCCACCTCGGCACGCGCTTCGGTGCCTTCCCAACGGACCGGCACCCCGGCGGCGGCGATGATGTCCTGCACCGATTTCGAAACTTCTGGTCCGATCCCATCACCGGGGATCAATGTAATGGTATGTGTCATAGTGGTTTAGCCAGTGTAATATGGAATCGGCGCCAATCCGTAGCTCCGTAGCCAAGATCGCGTTTATTCAAGGAACCGTGCGGGGATTTGGCGAATCTGATATAATGCAAACAGAAATTGAGCGCTCGGCGGCAGACCCGGCGCCTCTGGAGGGTGCGAGAAAATGGTCCAACTTACCTCGGTGGCGGTCAAGAAAGTAAAGGAGATACTTGGCCAGCAGAGCCCTCTGCCGGCAGGACTGCGAGTCGCCGTGGTAGGCGGCGGCTGCTCCGGATTCAGTTATCGCATGGCCTTCGAGAACCAAGTAAACGACGCCAGCGATAATGTCTACGAATTCGACGGTCTGAAGGTAATGGTTGATCAGATGAGTGAGATGTATCTGGATGGCGTGTCGATCGACTACATCGAGACGCTGGAGGGCGCAGGTTTCAAGTTCAACAACCCGAACGTGAAGAGCACGTGCGGGTGCGGCAGCTCGTTCACCGTTTAGGGCCGCCGATCGATTTCTCTCTCGTCTCAAGAAAGCTCCCGGGAGTGGTTGTCCCGGGAGCTTTTGTTTTTGGGCGTGGCGGTGAAATCCTCCAGCCCGGCTTGCGATACGGAGGATTGAAAACAGAGAGCACCGACCGTATGCTGTTTTGCTGACATGAAAATTGCCTTAGCCCAGTTCAATCCAACCGTAGGCGACTTCGAAGGCAACCGAAAGCGCATTCTCGAGCTGGCCCACGAAGCGCAAATAGGCGGCGCGGAGCTCGCCATTTTCTCCGAGTTGTGCTTGTGCGGCTATCCGCCACAGGACTTGATCGAGCGGCCGTCATTTGTCGAACGCAACCAGCAGGAGCTCATTTGTCTGGCTCGCGAAATTCCTATGACCTCGCTGGTGGGTTTTGTCGGTAAGGCGCAGGACGACTCCGGAAAACCCGTCGCGAATTCGGCCGCGCTCATCGCTCCAGGCAAGATTCTGTTCGAGCAACGGAAAATGTTGCTGCCGACCTACGATGTGTTCGATGAAACGCGCTACTTTCAACCCGCGCACACCCAATTTCCCTTTCCTCTTGGCTCGGAAACCCTAGGCATCACAATCTGCGAGGACAGTTGGAACGACAGGAACTTCTGGCCGGAGCGGCTCTACGACCGCGATCCAGTGGCGGAGTTGGTGGAAAAAGGGAGCTCGATCATTCTGAATCTCTCCTCATCGCCCTACACCCTGGGCAAGAGGGGGCTGCGGGAAGACATGCTCGGGGCCGTGGCCAGGGAGCGGGGCGTGCCGGTTGTGTATGTCAACCAGGTAGGCGGAAATGACAGCCTGATTTTCGACGGGTCGAGCGTGGCATTCACACGAGAGGGACGCGTCGCGGCGCGAGCAAAATCGTTCGACGAGGACCTCGTCTTTTTTGACAGCCTAACGGGTATCGGCGACCTTCGGCGCCCGATCGAGGACGAGTTCGAAGCGGCCTATCGTGCCCTCGTGATCGGCACCCGAGATTACGTGCGCAAGTGTGGATTCCGGAAGGTCGTGGTGGGGCTGAGCGGCGGCGTCGATTCCGCACTTGTAGCAACCATTGCAGCCGACGCACTGGGCGCGAGGAATGTGACGGGCGTTTCGATGCCGGGGCCCTTCTCTTCGCCAGGCAGCATCCGTGAAGCGCGAGAGCTCGCGAAAAATCTAGGCATCGAGTGGATCACGCTGCCCATATCGGAGACATTCGAGTGCTATCGCCGGGTGCTCGAGGGGAGCTTTAACGGCCGCACCGAAGATGTGACCGAGGAAAATCTCCAGGCGCGAATCCGCGGAAATCTGTTGATGGCGCTCTCGAACAAATTCGGATCGCTCGTACTCAGCACAGGGAACAAGTCCGAGCTGGCGGTCGGCTACTGCACGCTCTATGGCGACATGGCCGGGGGACTGGCTGTCATCTCGGACGTGCCGAAGACCATGGTGTATGAACTGGCGCACTTTGTGAACCGCAGCAAACAGATTATTCCGAACGAGACGCTGACAAAACCTCCCTCCGCCGAACTGAGACCGAACCAGACCGATCAGGACACTCTAGGGCCATATGAAGACTTGGATCGTATTCTGAAGGCGTATGTCGAGGATTTAGACAGTCCAGAGCAGATTGCCGGACAATGTCTGCTGCCGCTGGAACTCGTGCGGAAGGTCACGTTACAGGTGGATCGCAGCGAGTACAAGCGAAAGCAGGGGCCACCGGGTTTGAAGTTGACCTCGAAGGCGTTCAGCGTGGGACGGCGGTTTCCATTGGCGCAGAAATTCTCGCTGTAAGTGGACTGCCTCAACCTGCCCAAGTTCTAAACGCCGATGACTTTGACAAGTTCGCCCACTGAGGAGGCCGACTTGTCGAGAGCGGCCTTTTCTTCCGCCGTGAGTTTGATCTCGATGATCTGCTCGATGCCCCTGGCACCGAGCTTCACGGGCACACCCACAAAGAGCCCATTGACCCCGTACTCGCCTTGCAGATATACAGCACAGGGAAGAATCTTCTTCTTGTCCTTTAGGATCGCAGCAACCATCTCCGCGACTGCCGCCGATGGAGCATAGTAGGCGGAACCGGTTTTCAGTAAGTTCACAATCTCGGCGCCCCCTTGGCGCGTACGCTTAATGATGGCTTCAAGTTTTTCTTTAGAAATCAGTTCGGGAAGTGGAATGCCTGCCACGGTCGAGTAGCGGGCGAGCGGAACCATGTCGTCGCCATGTCCGCCGAGAACAAAGGAATGGACATTTTCAACCGATACATTCAATTCTGCTGCGACGAAGGTGCTCATGCGCGCTGAGTCGAGCACGCCGGCCATGCCGAGTACACGGTGTTTCGGAAAGCCGCTGACTTTGAAGGCAGCCTGCGCCATGGCATCGAGGGGATTCGTGACCACGATCAGAATCGCACCCGGCGAAAGCCTGACGATCGCCTCGACGACAGCCTTGATCACATCATAGTTTGCCTTCAGCAGGTCATCGCGGCTCATGCCCGGTTTGCGCGGGAAGCCGGCGGTGATGACGACGATGTCGCTGCCAGCTGTCTCGCTGTAGTCGCCGGCGGCAGTTGAGATTCCGACGGCGTGAGAGTTTGCGCCGAGAATGGGAGCCGATTCGGCCATGTCGAGCGCCTTGCCGGCAGGAATACCCTCTAGGATGTCCGTCAGAACTACATCGGCCAAGCCGGCATCATGTATTCGTTGAGCTGTCGTCGAGCCGACGAAGCCGCCGCCTACGACAGTAACTTTCTTGCGCATTCGAAAGTCTCCTAACGCATATGAGATTTGACAATGAGAGACAGCTAGCGGCCAACCGACGCGGGCGCAGTCATATTTTCGATGATGGCGTTGGCGAAGTCGGATGTGCTGACTTTGGTCGCGCCGGTCATCAGGCGTTCTAGATCGTAGGTCACACGCTTTTGCTGAATCGTGCGCTCGATACCGGATTCAATCAGTCGGCCCGCTTCCTTCCAGCCCATAAAGTCGAACATCATCACGCCCGAGAGGATCACCGAACTCGGATTGATGACATCCTTATCGGCATATTTCGGCGCGGTGCCGTGCGTCGCTTCAAAGCAGCCGTAGCCGTCCCCGATATTGGCACCCGGCGCCATTCCTAGTCCGCCAACCTGCGCGGCGCAGGCATCGGAAATATAGTCGCCGTTCAGATTCGGCGTGGCGAAAACCTCATACTCGTCGGCGCGCGTCAGCACTTGCTGAAAGACGGAATCAGCAATGCGATCGTTAACGAGGAGCTTCTTCTTCCACTGACCGCGACCGTGGGACACGTAGAGGGCGTCGAGTGTTTGCTTCACTTCGGCGGCGACTTTGTCCTTGAAATCTTCGGTGGCTTGATCGAGGCCCGGCTCGATCAGCGCGGCGTTTTTGGCGATCGAAATATTCGCGTCGCGGTCTTTGTTATCTAGAATCCAGCTTTCGCGTTCGGTCACAACCTCGCTCCGAAATTCCTCAACAGCGAGCTCATAACCCCAATCACGAAACGCGCCTTCGGTGAACTTCATGATGTTGCCTTTGTGAACGAGCGTCACGACGCGGCGATGGTTATCCAGGGCATAGCGAATCGCGCGGCGCACCAGACGCTTCGTATTGCCCGGTGAGATGGGTTTGATGCCGATGCCGGCTAGCGGAGGTAGGCGTTTCTTCGTGCCTTTCAGCATTTCGTCGTTCACGAACGCAGCAATCTTTTCGGCTTCAGCAGTTCCTGACTTCCACTCGATCCCGGCGTACACGTCTTCTGTATTCTCGCGGAAGATAACGATATTCATGCGTTCGGGATGCAACATCGGAGTGGGCACACCTTCAAAATAGCGCACCGGGCGAACGCATGCGTAGAGATCCAGTACCTGCCGGAGCGTCACGTTCAGCGAACGGATGCCGCCGCCAACCGGCGTCGTCAGTGGACCCTTAATGGCGATGCGAAAGTCACGGATCGCGTCCACCGAATCCTGCGGAAGCCAGTCCTTAAGAAGATTGTAAGACTCCTCACCTGCGTAGATTTTGAGCCAGGCGATTTTGCGTTTGCCGCCATACGCGCGCTCGACGGCTGCGTCGAAAACGCGCCGTGATGCCTTCCATATGTCGCGGCCCGTGCCGTCACCTTCGATGAACGGGATAATCGGACGATCCGGGATATGAAAGTCGCCGTTCCCGTACTCAATGGGTCGGCCGTCGGATGGGACCGGCACACCGTTATAAGAACTCTTCATAGACCAAGACCCCCAGAGCCTGTTCCGAAGCTAGCCTCGACGGACGACCGAGCGCTTGGATGCTGATCGAACCGATTACCTTAGCATAACTTTGAGGAGATGAGAGACCGCTTCCGCAGCGGACTTCACAAATTCTGAATAGGTTCTGTGAGACTGAAGGGAACTGCTCACTCGCGAAAGAAACAAACCTCCTGCGTCAAGAATCGTTCAAGCGTTACAAGAGGTCCGGCGACGGGCTTTTGTCCAGCTGCATTCAACCTCAACTGGAAGTGTCGGCTCGGCGACGGCTTTATTCAACTGTAATACGAAGCTGCGGGACGACGTGTCGCCTTACCGGAGGCTCGAACGATGAGAGCGACGACGACTCCAATCAGAAAACCTCCTACGTGAGCCCACCACGCCACGCCCCCAATCGATTGCGACCCGAGCGAACTAACCCCACTGAGAAACTGCAGGACGAACCACAGGCCGATGAAGATAAGCGCGGGGATGCGCCAGAGGAACCAGATGATCAGAAGCGGGACAAGGGTCAAGATCTGCGAGCTCGGGAAGAAGACGATGTAGGCGCCCAAAACTCCCGAGATCGCGCCGCTCGCTCCGATCGAGGGCACGTGAGAGCCCCAAGAAAAAAACGTCTGCGCGATGCCAGAGCCGATGCCGGCCGCAAGATAGAACAAGAAGTAGGGAAGCGAGCCAAGCCGGTCCTCCACATTGGCGCCGAAGACCCAAAGAAACCACATGTTGCCGATGAGGTGGAGGAATCCTCCATGCAGGAACATGCACGTGAAGAGCGGAAAAAGCGCTTCGGCCAAGGTATAGCGTCGACCTGCGAGCGCGAGCGAAATCTTCGAGGGGACCAGGCCATAGGTTCTAACGAAGGCTTCGCCGGCCGCCGAGGAGAGCGAGATCTGATGAAGGAAGACCACCACGTTGACAGCGATCAAAACTAGAGTGACGACCGGAAAAGATCGCCGCGGCGTCAGGTCCTTTAGCGGAATCACGCGCGGGCTCCCGCGGCCAAGGCGACCCGCGTCGCATCACGCAACGCTTTATCGGAGTAGGCGTCTTCGAATCGCTCGGCCCTCCCGCGCAAAACCCGAATTTCATCAAGTGAAGCGATATGGCCGCGTGCACCCGGCGCGGTGCAGTTCAGTGCCGCAGCAGCATTACTAAACTCAAGTATTTCTTGAAGTGGCCAGCCCTGGATTAAGCCATAGACGAACGCGCCGTGAAAGATGTCGCCGGCACCGGTGGTATCGACTGCCTGGAGTCGGAAGCCAGAGGAAAGCAAAAACTCATTTCCGTTCCAGCAGAGGGCCCCCAAGTGCCCGAGGGTCGTGGCGATCATGCGGCACTTGAATCTCAACAAAATGCTCGGCAGCGACTTGAGCAGGTTCACTTCACCGGTCAGCTTTGCAGGAAAGGTCTTCGATGTGACGGGAAAGTCGACGTGGTGAAGTAATGCCTCAACATCGGAATACGGAGTATCGAAATCGCCGACGACAGGGATAGATTTTTCGCGAGCCCAACGAGCGGCGCGAGCAGCGGCTTCCGTATCATGCCCATCAATCAGTAGTACGCGCGCACCCCAGATCCATTTGCGCCGGAGATCGTCCGGGTGGAGGGCAATTTCCGGATCGCGCTTCCACAAGATGGTACGCTCGCCGGAGGATTCATCTACCAGGATGAATGCGCTTTGACTGTGTGAGCCACGCGCAGTGATCCAATGCGCCTCGACGCCTTCGCGTTGCATTTCGCCGCGCTGGAGCGTGCCGGCGGAATCATCGCCAATTTTCCCGACGTAACGCGCCGACAAACCCCACCGCCGGCAGGCGATGATGGCGCTAGCGACCTGCCCACCGGGCGCAATTTCGGCCGACAGCACCTCCATTTTCGAGTCAGGAGCGGGAAAGCGAGGAAGCCGAATGATGGTATCGGTGGCATTGATTCCGACACCAACGACATCGACCGCGACAGATGCGCCGGCAACATCCATGGCAGAACACTCTAGCCGAGCTTGCAGTATTTGGAAACGAGTGCGCGAACCATCCTGCGTTTAGCGATTGCGCCACCCGGATGGCTATGGTAGAAATTTTTCTCTGTTGTTTGCAGCTGGCGCGGCCTCTGAACACCTTTCGCGTGGGCTGCGCGCCTAGGCACTGATGCCACTCCGTGAATCCGAGGCAATCATTCTGCAACACTATGCACTCGGCGAAGCTGACTGGCTGGTCAGTTTCTTGACGCGAACGATGGGGCGTGTGCGGGGCGTCGCAGCGGGAGCGCGGAGGCCCAAAAGCCGCTTCGGATCCACACTCGAGCGGCTGTCGCACGTGCGGGTCTGGTTTTTCGAGCGCCCGAGCCACGAGCTGGTCCGTATCAGTCAGTGCGAGATGATCGAGTCATTTCTGGATGCTTTTCGTGATTATGCTTCAAGCGTGGCGCTGGGGATTTTCAGCGAGGTCACCGAGGCAGTGCTGCCCGATCACGAGGCTTCCGACGCGAATTTTCGGCTGCTGTTGCTCGCCGCACAAACGGTAAAGCGCACGCTGCAGCCGGAACTACCGCTCGCTTATTTCGCGCTATGGACGGTGAAACTGGGCGGTTGGCTTCCGTCACTTGACCGATGTGGCCGATGCGGAAATTTGTTACAAGGCGGGGCGGCCGCTTACTTTTCCCCGGGCAGCTCGGTGGTTCGATGCGCGAAATGCCGGACGGCTGGCATGCGAACACTTTCACCAGGGGCGCTTCGTCTGGCCCAGCGGATGCTGGTCGAGCGACTTGACCGAATGGATGGGGATGGGACCTTGAGCCCAGCGCGATCGGCCCGGGAAGTAACCAACTCCATGCTGGACGTGATCGAGCAGCAGATCGACCGCAAGCTGAAATCTCGGCAGCTTCTGGAGCAACCCGCGTGAAACATCAACGTCGCTCTTCAAGACGAACGATTCCAAAACCGCAGGGCCTCACCTTCCAGGATCTTCTACTAAAACTTGAAGAATATTGGGCGCAGAAAGACTGCGTTTTGCAGCAGCCGTATGATATCGAGGTCGGCGCTGGCACCATGCACCCTGAGACGTTTTTGCGCGTGCTGGGACCAGATCCGTATCGTGTCGCCTACGTGCAGCCGAGCCGGCGCCCCGCGGATGGTCGATACGGCGAGAATCCGAATCGTCTTTACAAGCACATGCAACTTCAAGTGGTGCTGAAACCCTCTCCGACGAATATTCAAAATTTGTATCTCGATAGCCTGCGCTCGGTGGGAATCAATCTCCGCGAGCACGACATTCGCTTTGAGGAAGATAACTGGGAATCACCTACGCTAGGTGCGTGGGGAATCGGATGGCAGGTTCTCCTCGACGGTCTCGAGATCACGCAGTTTACCTATTTTCAGCAGTGCGGCGGCATGGATCTGGACCCCATTTCGGTTGAGCTGACGTACGGACTGGACCGGATCGCCGCCTATCTGCAGGGTGTGGACAACGTATTCAACGTGCGTTGGTCGAATTCGATCACCTACGGGCAGGTGCGGCTGGCCGAAGAACAGCAGTTTTCTGCCTATAGCTTCGATTATGCGGACATCGGTTCGACGCGCAAACAATTTGACCTCAACGAAGCAGAAGCACTCCGACTATTGAGCGAATACGAAAAAGCCACGCCCGAAGCAAAGCAGCGGTTTCCTGTACTCGAGGCGTACGACCTCTGTCTGAAATGTTCTCACCTGTTCAATGTGCTCGATGCGCGAGGCGCAATTGCTGTGACCGAGCGTGCGGCGATGATTGCGCGCGTGAGAAAGCTGGCGACGATGGTCGCTCGCGATTGGCTGAACCAGCGTCCCGGAGTGGAGTCCGTAAGCGCGCGGGTGAGCGCATGACCTCGCAGGCAACAACCGACACAGCCCGTGCGGACCTACTGTTTGAGATCGGCTGCGAGGAAATTCCCGCAGGAATGATCCTAAAGGCGTCCCAAGATCTTAAAGTAATTTTTGCGAAACAGCTCACCAGTCACGCTTTGGTCGACGAGCCGACAGCTGAAGCATCAATTGAAACTTTTGGTGCTCCGCGAAGGTTGGTCGCGATCGCCAAGAATATTCGAACAAGGCAGCTAGATGTGACACGTGAAGTCATGGGCCCGCCGAAGTCGGTGGCCTACGGCAACACAGGGGAGCCCACACGGGCGGCGCAGAGCTTCGCCGAAAAACAGGGCATTCCGCTTTCGAAGCTGGCCATTGTTAGCACACCCAAAGGCGAGTACGTGGCGGCGAGAGTCACGGTGGCCGGCAAGCAGGCCTCGCAGATTCTGGAAGAGGTTCTGCCGGAGGCAATCCGCGAGATTTCCTGGCCGCGGTCGATGGTTTGGTCGGGCGCCCATGGCCCCCGATTCATCCGACCCATCCGGTGGATCGTTGCAACACTGGATGGGAAGGCGCTCGGTTGCACGTACGCGGACGTGCGATCGGGCCATTACACCGAAGGACATCGGTTCCTGGGGAAGAGCCACATCGCCGTCAGCGGTCCCAAAAACTATGAGGCGCGCTTGAAGGCGAACTTCGTCCTGTGTCGCCCGGAGACTCGGCGAAAGAAGATTGAAGCCGAGCTGAAGTCAGTCCCCGCACGACGGGGGCTGCGGCCGCACGAAGATCAAGCTTTACTTGAGATGGTCACCTACCTGAATGAATACCCCACGGTGATTTGGGGGAATTTCGATCCAGCCTTCTTGGTGTTGCCAGAGGAGATTCTGATCACGGTAATGCGCGGTCACCAGAAGTATTTTGCCGTTGAAAATCGCAAGGGGGAACTCGCACCCCACTTTCTTGCGGTTGTCAATTTGCCGCGCGATCCTACGGGACTGGTCAGGGAGGGGCACGAGCGCGTGTTGCGCGCGCGGTTTGCCGACGCACAGTTTTTCTGGAATAACGATCAAAAGATTCGACTCGCGGAGTATCTACCGAAACTCGCGGCAGTAACCTATGAGCGAAGGCTCGGCAGTTACGGCGACAAAGTCGAGCGGATTCGTTGGCTGGCGCGTTGGCTTTCTGAGCAGTGGGTCGCGGGGGGGATTGCCCAAGCAGACGTTGCCGGAGCCGATCGGGCGGCTGAGCTCGCGAAGTGCGATTTGGTCACCGACATGGTCCGCGAGTTCACAGAGCTGCAGGGAGTCGTGGGCGGCCTCTACGCGCTGGCCCAGGGCGAGCCGGAGGAGATTGCCTGGGCCGTCTACGACCACTACAAGCCCCTCGGCCTAGACGATCTTTTGCCGCGAAATCTGGCTGGATGCGCCGTGTCGTTCGCCGACAAACTGGACTCGTTGGTTGCATGCTTCGCTGTGGGGGCCATTCCGACAGGTTCAAGCGATCCTTTCGCTTTGCGGCGTGCGGCTCTTGGGATCGTTAAGATCATTTTGGAGCAGAAGCTGCCACTGTCCCTTTCCGCTGCCATCTCGGCGGCTTCCAGATCGCTGAACGAGCACGCTCCGCACATCCAGGTTGCTGAGGCGATCGAGCGACAAGTACTTGACTTTCTCCTCGAACGGGCCCGCTACATTCTCAAAGAACGCAGCGGGTATGCATACGATGAAATCAACGCCGCGTTTGCAGCCGGCGCCGACGACTTGGGAGATACGGTTGAGCGCATTGCGGCCGTGAAAGCCATTCGCAAGACGAAGGACTTCGATCCTCTCGCCGCAAGTTTCAAGCGAATTCGCAATATTTTGGAGAAATCGGCCGGGACGGGTGACAAGGCACAAGAGGCAGTTGATCCTGCCATTCTTAAAGAAGTAGGTGAACTGCAGCTCTTTACAGTGGCACAGCAGATTGGCCGGGAGGCGACCCGCTTAAAGAAGGAAAAAAAATATCGGAAGGCTCTCGAGAAGATTTCGGCGCTGCGGCCAGCTGTAGACTTTTTTTTCGATAAAGTTCTAGTCATGGCGGAAGATGACAAACTGCGTCGCAATCGCATCGCGCTGCTCGGGGGACTCTTAAAGGAGTTTTCAACGATTGCTGATTTTTCCGAGTTGGGCGCGGAGGAGGCCAAATAGGCTATGGTCAAGAAATGCTTCAAGCATCGGCGCGCCGACAAATTTGTTGAGCTGACCCCGGCGAGGCCTGAGGGAGAACGATGAAATACGTCTATTTCTTTGGTGCAGGAAAAGCGGATGGAACCGGCGAGCAGCGCGAACTGCTGGGAGGCAAAGGCGCGGGCCTGGCGGAAATGACACGGATCGGGCTGCCGGTGCCGGCAGGCTTCACCATCACCACCGAGGCATGCGACTACTACTTTAAGCACGGGCGCAAGTATCCGAAGGAGCTTCACGCAGAGGTGGCCAAGCACCTCGCGCGGCTCGAAAAACTGACGAAGAAAAAGCTGGGGAATGCCAAGGACCCTCTGCTGGTCAGCGTTAGGTCCGGTTCGGCTCGCTCGATGCCGGGAATGATGGAGACGATCCTGAATCTTGGCCTGAACGAGCAATCGGTCGAAGGCCTGGCCAGAGCCACGAACAATGATCGCTTCGCGTGGGATGCTTACCGCCGATTCGTGCAAATGTATTCGACGGTGGTAATTGGTCTATCAAAGGAGGATCTCGAAGCGCGTTTACGCAGCATGAAGTTGCGGCGGGGTGTGAAGGATGACACACAAGTGACCGCCGAGGGTTGGCGCGAACTGGTTCACGAATATAAGGACCACTTCAAGAAAAAGACCAACCAGGAATTTCCAGAAGATCCCGTACAGCAGCTTTGGGGAGCGATTGGCGCTGTGTTCGAATCCTGGATGGGCGAAAAGGCGGTCACCTACCGGCGCGTTGAAAAGATCACGGGGCTGCTCGGAACGGCCGTCAACGTGGTGCAGATGGTCTTTGGCAATACCGGCGAGGAATCCGGGACAGGTGTCTGCTTTACGCGCGATCCCTCGACGGGCGAGAAGATATTTTTCGGCGATTTTCTGCTAAACGCGCAGGGCGAAGATGTCGTCGCCGGAATCCGAACCCCCATGCACCTGAGTGAGCTCAAGGGCAAGATGTCGAAAGTGTATCAGCAGCTTGAAAAAGTTCGAGCGAAACTGGAACGACATTATCGTGACATGCAAGACATGGAGTTCACGGTGGAAGCCGGGAAGCTCTACATGCTGCAGACGCGAACGGGAAAACGTTCGCCGGCAGCGGCGTTTCGAATCGCCGTCGATATGGTGAACGAAGGCCTGATTAAAGTTGAAGAAGCACTTGAACGAATCAAGCCGGAGGACATTGAGCGGCTTTTCTACCCCGTGCTCGATCCGAAGCTGGAACGCGGCGAGCTGGCGAGTCGGAAACTTGCAGAGGGCATCAACGCAGTGCCCGGCGCGGCCGTGGGCAAAGCCGTTTTCACGGCGCATGATGCGGAGGAGTGGGCCTCGCGGGGCGAGAAGGTGATTTTGGTGCGACGCGAGACCAGCCCGGAGGACGTGGGGGGAATGTATGTTGCACAGGGAATTCTCACGGCTACCGGCGGAAAGACCAGTCACGCGGCCGTGGTCGCTCGCGGCTGGGGCAAGTGTTGCATCGTCGGGGCAGAACAGATCGACATCGAAGCGGGGGCGAAAAGAATGAGTGTCGACGGACGTGCGGTGCGAGAAGGCGAGTGGATCACGCTTGACGGTGGCGATGGGTCCGTCTACGCCGGGCAGATCGAGCTGGTCCGCCCAGAACCGCCGAAGGCCTACGAAACGCTGCTGAAATGGGCCGATCGGCTGCGAAAACTTGGAGTGCGAACCAATGCCGATACGCCTCGGGATGCCCGCGTGGCCCGAGAGATGGGCGCCGAGGGAATCGGCCTATGTCGTACCGAACACATGTTCTTCAAGGACTTCGAACATCCCGAGAAGAGCATCGAGCGCCAGGAAGCGATCCAGGAGATGATCTTGGCGGACACATCAGAGGCTCGCAAGCGAGCGCTCGATAAGCTACTTCCATTTCAACGACGCGACTTCATAGGGATCTTCGAGGCTATGGACGGGTTGCCCGTCACGATCCGGATGATCGATCCGCCGTTACATGAGTTCGTCCCGCACGATCGGGCTAAACAAGAGGAGTTGGCGAAAAAGATCGGGATTCCCGTCGAAACGGTGGAACGGCGAGTCGAGCAGTTGCACGAAGCAAATCCCATGCTAGGCCATCGTGGGTGTCGGCTTTCGATCACCTACCCGGAAATTCTCGAAATGCAGGTGCAGGCCATTATTGAGGCAGCGATCGACTGTCAGAAGCGGGGTGTTAAAGTTTTACCTGAGATCATGCATCCGCTCACCCTGGACAGAAAGGAGTTGAAGATTCTCGAGACGGCGACGCGAAGAGTGGCAGATGGGATTATCGCAAAGTCTAAAGTGAAACTTGATTATTTAGTGGGTACCATGATCGAATTGCCGCGCGCTGCGCTCATGGCAAAAGAGATCGCTGAGGTTGCGGAGTTCTTCTCATTCGGCACCAATGATCTAACCCAGACCACCATGGGTCTTTCTCGGGACGATGCGGGACGCTTTCTCCCCGTCTATATCGACCAGAACAAAGCGGCGATTTTCACCGACGACCCATTCCAAACGCTTGACACCGAAGGCGTTGGGATGCTCATCCACTGGGCCATCAAGAAAGGACGCGAGACACGGCCCAATTTAAAGATCGGAATCTGCGGCGAGCATGGCGGCGACGCGGAAAGCGTGAAATTCTGCCACCAGGCCGGCATGAACTACGTGAGCGCCTCGCCATTTCGTGTGCCAATCTCCAGGCTGGCGGCGGCACAAGCGGTGATCGAGGAAAACCGGAGAGGCGGAAAAAAGAAGACCCCGCGAAACTAAGAGACTCGCCTGCCTTTGGCCTTGTGAAGGAACCCACCCTATTGCTCCGTCTGCGACGGCAGCTCGAGCGCGTTGCCGATGTCCGTAAAGCGCCCCGCATGCAAGCGTATATGAAGTCGGCGATGCCATACCACGGGGTGCCGGCGCCCATTCTATGGCAAGCCTGCAAGCAGCTGTTCGATGAGACGCAGCTTGCGAGCGCGAGGATTTGGCGGGCCCGCGTGCGGGAGCTTTGGCGCGGAGCGACGCACCGCGAGGAGCGCTACGCGGCGATCTTGCTCTCGGGTGATAAGCGCGCCGCTGCGTTTCAAACTCCTCAAGCGATGCGGCTTTACGAAGAAATCATCGTGACGGGCGCGTGGTGGGACTACGTGGACTCGGTTGCCTCCCAGCGCGTCGGACCGATTTTGCAGAACTACCCCGATCCGCTAAAGAAGATGATGCTGGTTTGGAGCAAATCTGACAACGTGTGGAAGCGACGCGCGTCGATTTTGTGCCAGTTAGGGTTTAAGGGCGACACCGATCTCGATCTTCTGTACGCGTGTATTGAGCCATCGTTGGATTCAAACGAGTTTTTCCTGCGGAAGGCAATCGGATGGGCGCTGCGCCAGTACGCGAGGACGGATCCAGGGGAAGTGAAGCGCTACGTGGGCCGCAACGAGAGCAGGCTGAGCAGGCTCAGCAAGCGCGAAGCCCTGAAGAAGATCCCAAAATGATCGGGCGATCGGATCTCGTCTTGGCTACTGATGCGCCTCATCAGTGAGAAACGTCGGCGAAAGAGATGGCGACCGGGGCCTTGTCGGTCTCCGGAACTTGCAACATCTGCCGGTGCACAAGACCCATGTGGCGGGCCAGGACCGCGTCGGGCATCTCCTGAATACGCGTATTGAAGGTGTTCACTGAATCGTTGTAGAACTCACGTCGGTCGGCGATTTCGTTTTCCAGCTCCGAAACGCGCGACTGGAGGTGCGCGAAGTCGGCGTTGGCCTTCAGGTCGGGATAGTTTTCCGCCGTGGCGATCAGGCGGCCGAGTGCAGCCGTCATGCCGGCGCCGGCCTGAGCCTTTTCATCGACCGTTCTAGCCTGTGCGTAAGCGGCTCTCGCCGCAGTGACGCGCTCCAGTGTCTCGCCTTCGTATTTCATGTATCCCTTGCAAACTTCGATGAGATTCGGCAGCTCATCGTGCCGCTGCTTCAGCAGCACGTCGATGTTGGCCCAAGCCTTGTCGACATTGTTTTTGACGGCCACCAGACCGTTGTAGAGCGTGACCAGGTAGGCTATAGCACCACCCACGACAAACAGCAGGAAAAGCAGAACAATCCAACTCATGGTTTCTCCTTCTAGCTGAGCTACGGCCATCCAATACAGACAGCCAAGAAATACAGACAGATGAGCGACAACGCAGGCCCACCCCAGATGCACAGTCCCGACTTCCATGCGAGCGATCGCACAACCTCGCGCTGACTGCGCCAGGAAATCACGAAGGGCTCGTTGCCCGCACCCTTGCCGATCGATACCAACGGATGCAGATCGGGGCTGGAAGGCGCCCCGAGCGGCAGGAAGTCGGGAGGGTTGTCGGGTTCGACTGTGGCAACGGACGAGAGAGCCGCTGGCGTGCCAGCCTGGGTCCTGGAAGGGGCCTTGCTGCTAACGGCAACTTCATCCAGTGAGACCTCGGACCAAACCGATGCTTGCGAAGCAGGGGGCGTTCGGGACAGTGCAGTGGGGGAAACAGTCGGCGTGTAATTGCCAGCGTCTTTTGACCCGATCGCGCTCGCTCCCGATGTCAGGCTGAGCCATTCGAGCGGAGTTCGCCCCGCGCCTAGAAAATTCAACTGTGCGTGAAACCGTGTTCCACCCGGGACATGGGGACCGGGTGTCCAGGACATGCGATTGGAATTCTGGCAAAGAGTACCAAAGACAAAAAGCGGACTGTCGGGCTTAATGCAGTATTCCTCTACGCGGGTGCTTTCCCTAAAGCTGACCCCGTTGCGACCGAGAAACTGGGCCACATTCTCAGGAAGCATGTCGCGGTTGCTCGAGAAAAAGGACGTGTCAAACTCGTCCTTGAAATTGCGCTGGAGATCGAGATTGGCCCCTTGCGGATCGACCAGCAGTTGCCCTGTGGAATCCTGGACGAAAAACGGCACGTAGAGGCTTTCGTTCGCAACCTGCGTCCATTCGCGGTTTCGGCCGGACTGTCGCAGCTGCCAGGCAATGGCCCGATAGTAGTAGCAGGCCTGTCCAGTGATTCCGGCAGGCATCGTGGAGGCACCCTGGGCCGTCCCGCCGACCTCGACTAGTCCCAGCGAGGCGCTGCGAATCTTCGAGGCGGGCGTGTTCATGATCAATCGCTTGAATCGGAGCATCTGAAAACCGCGAATGAAGAGAACAACTCCGACCACCGCTCCAATGGCAGACCATACTTCGAGCCTGACCATGTTGGTAGGCGCAGTGTGAGCGAGCACAGACACGGCAAGGATCATGGAATTCGGCTCCTGCGCAAGGGCTCTTGTACAGTCTAGGCGAAGGCTCGGGAGGCCTGGGCGCGGGCAGGCTGCGAGGTGGTCAAAGGCGCAATAGCGATTTGGCGCAATCAGGTGGGCATTTTGAGAATGAAGTAGACAGCTAGGAAGCCGAAGATGGCGTCCGGCGCCCATCCGGCAATCAAGGGCGGCAGCTGTCCGATCGAACCCATGGCCTCAAACAGCGCCGCGGCGGACCAATAGGCGATTCCCACGCCAACAGCCAGCGCCAGACCGCCGATCGCGCCTCGCGTGCCGACGAGAAAAGCAAAGGGCGCACTGAGGAAGACGATCACAGCAGCGATGAGCGGAAACGCGAACTTCCGATGCCATTGAACGGTTAGACGCGCCGTGTCGAAGCCGGCCTGGCGCAGGCTCGCGATATAGTCGCCCAGCTGCCGCCAGTTCATCTGGTAATACTGGCGTACCTCGCGGCGGAAGTAGCTGGGAGGTTCGGTTAACTCTGGAAGCGAAGTGGCGGTGAACGGCTGGAAGCGAGAGACGCGACCGTTACGATCGAAGTCACGGGTCCAGCCGCCGGTCAGTACCCAGGCATTTTCAGTCGGTTCCCAGACGGCTCGGGCAGCATAGACGCGGCGGCGAATTTGAAAAGTCGTGGGGTCGAGCTCGAAAACATTCAAGCCTCCGAAAAACCGCCGGTCCGGATCGAAAAGCTCGTAGTTGTAGATCTTGGAGTTTTCGCCAAAAATCCACTGGTGGGCGGGCTCAATGTAGGTTTGCGCGGGACGTCCTTTGATCAGGTTGCGCAGGGCGTCCTGACGTTGGTTCGCGTAGGGAAGGAAGGTGTCGTCGAGTATGAACATCCCGATCGAAACCAAGCAGCCGGCCAACAGAAGTGGAAGCACAAGTCGATAGAGGCTGATACCACTTGCTTTCAGCGCGATCACCTCGTTGTTCTTGGCGAGGACCGCCAGTGTGACCAGCGTGGCGACGAGTGTCGCGAGTGGTGCCAATTGATACACCATCAGGGGGACGAGATAGCGAAAGTAGTTGAGCACGGTGAGCGTGGAAATGTGATTCCGTGCGATATCTGCGAGCAAATCAAACAGGGTAAACGCATCGAAGATCAACACAAAGCCGGCCAACAGGATCAGAAAAAAGTAAAAAAACTGTTTCAGTAAGTAGACGTCGACGAGCATGGGGAACGCCATTGTCCGGCCGATGCGCAGGGCCTGACGGATACGACCTGTCGATGGGACGGCCAGACGTGCGCCGTTAGCAGCCGAACCATTCGCGGTGGCGCGCCGCTTCGACCACCATGCCTCGAGCCACTCCAGGATTCGGTTGGGCTTGCGTATGTTCTCGACGCGGCGCAGGAAGAAAAGTCCGACAGCGGCACCAACGATATTAGCGGCCCAGACTCCCACCCAAGGCAAGAGGCGACCCTGAACGGCGAGGTGGTCGCCCGAGACGAACAGGAAGTAGTAGCCCCCGATAAGAATCAGAGCCAGCACCAGACCGGCGGCACGGCCGCCGCGGCGTGGACGGACGCCAATCGGCACGCCCAGCAAGGCGAAGATGAGGCAGGCTGCCGGAAAGGCCATGCGGCGGTGAAGTTCAACGTGCGCCTCGCGCCAAGTGGCGCCGTGGTTTCGGAGAAGGGCTGCGACGGGCTGTTCGGACGGGGGGAGTGTATCGGTTCTTTGGGGAGCCGCGACGGCCGAAACGTCGACGGGAATATCCGTTTCGCCAAATGTCGTCACGTTGTATTGAGCAGGGTAGCGCGGGTCGTACTCATGGGTGCCGCCCGCTCCCAGATGAATGTCGATCTGACCTTTAGACGGTCCCGTAACAACGAAGGCATCCTGCGCAGTGGTCACCCTCGATTGGTCCGTCAGATTCCCGGAGCGCGACTGAATCAAGCTGGACGTGTCGCCGGTCGATGCCAAAAAGACGCCCCGCCAGCGGGTGGCTGCAGCCTCCACATCTTGCACGTATAATACGAAGCGCCGAAAGCGTTCATCAAAGACGCGCGGTTGCACGGAGAACCGCGCCTGCGAGGAAAGCAGCTGCGCTTCCACCCGACGCACGGTGCGCAGCGATGCCGGACCCAGCCAGAACGTCGTCAACAATGTTCCGATGGCGGCGGCGAGCGCTACGATGCCGATCGGGAGCAGCAGCCGGCGCAGGCTGACACCGGAGGCGTGCAGAGCTACGATTTCGCTATCCGCGGAAAGCCGCCCCAGCCCGATCAGCACACCAACCAGCACGGCCATCGGAAGTGTGAAGCCGAGGACCGGCGGCAGGGTACAAAGGAATAGGAGCGCCACGCTCCAGACGCTGCCGGAATGGCGAACGATCAGCTCCATTAGGCGGACCAGTTGCGGTACGAAGAAGACAAATGTAAAGACCACAAGGCCCAGCGCGGCGTGAGAAACTACTTCGCGGCCAACGTATCGGTCGAGCAGGCGCATATGAGCGCGACGCATATCTTAGCATTCGGAGAGATGGATTGAATCGAATAAACCTCGTCATTTTATGGCACATGCACCAGCCGCAATATCGCGATCCGGCTACGGGGCGGTATCTGCTTCCTTGGACGCGCCTGCATGCGCTAAAGGACTACTGGGGAATGGTAAAAATTCTAGAAGAGTTTCCCGGAGTCCATGCAACTTTTAATGTGGTGCCATCGCTCGCGGCCCAAATCCAGGAGTACGCGAGCGGCCAGTTTCGGGAGAGCTGGTTCGACATCGCGTTCACTCCGGCCGAAAACCTCGCGCCAGAGGCGAAGCGCGAAGCGATCGAGCGGGCGTTCCAGGTGAATGACAATTTCCTGCGACGGTGGCCCCGATTCGGCGCGCTAGCGGCGGAGGTGCGCTCGGGCGGGGCAGAGGCCTGCGTCGCACAATGGAGCGCACGCGACTGGCGGGATCTGCAGGCGCTTTCGCAATTGGCGTGGATGGATGAGGAGTATCTGACAAAAGATCCCGCCGTGAAGGCCCTGGCAGATCAGGGGCAAGATTTCACAGAACAGGACAAGGCCCTACTGCTTGATAAGCAATACGAGCTGCTGGCTGCCGTGCTACCGGAGTACCGCCTGGCCGCTACACGGGGACAAATCGAGATCTCGACCACGCCCTACTACCACCCCATTCTGCCGCTTCTGTGTGACACCGACATCGCGCGCGTCTCGAACCCGGACACGCCCGTACCCCAGCCGGCGTTTCGCTATCCGGACGATGCACGGGAACAACTTGCCAGGGCGAGGCAGTTTCACGAGCGCGTCTTTGGAAAACCGCCCGCTGGGTTGTGGCCATCAGAAGGCTCGGTTTCGGATGAGTCGCTTGAGATCGCCGCGGAACTGGGATTCCGTTGGTTCGCAACCGACGAGGGTGTGCTGGGGCGCACGCTGAACGTCGGATTCTGGCGCGATGCGTCAGGATATCCGGAAAATGGGCCGGAGTTGTACACGCCCTGGCGGCTCAAACGCCGAAAAGGGGAGCTGTATGGATTCTTCCGCGATCACTACCTGTCGGATCTGGTCGGTTTTGTTTACAGCCGCATGAGCGCCGAAGCGGCAGCCGAAGATCTCCACCAGCGTATCCGCGCCATCGGCGAGAGCGAGCCAGTCGACCGCACGGCCACGGTGAGCCTGATTCTCGACGGTGAGAATGCCTGGGAGTACTACCCGGGAAACGGGAGAGAATTCCTGCGGCGCTTCTATGAGCGCATCGAACGCGATCCGGAGATTTGTGCCTGTACCGCGAGCGAAGCGATCCAAGCGATGCCAGCTGCCCCCGTGCTTGAGGGAATCTTCCCCGCTTCTTGGATTAACGCAAATTTCGACGTCTGGATTGGGCATGCCGAAGATGTGCGCGCATGGGAGCTGCTGCGCGACGCCCGGGACGCGTTCGAGCGGGCCAAAACTCGCACCGACCTGGGGCGTCCCGTCCGACTCGATGAATCCACATTCCAAGGGCGACGTGTGTACGATGCGGTGCTTGCTGCCGAAGGCAGCGATTGGTGCTGGTGGTTTGGACCCGAGCATGGTTCAGCGAACGACGCCGAGTTTGACGCACTCTACCGAAGGCACCTGACGGAGATCTATAACGCGCTCGGAGAGCCGCCGCCGGCTGCCCTGTCCCATCCGATTAAACGCGCGCCCGAACGCGGACGCCGCGAACCTCCCACAGCCTATCTCAACGTCAAGGTGGATGGGCGCGAAAGCACGTATTTCGAATGGCTGGGCGCGGGACTGTTCGCCACCGATCACCGCGGCGGCACGATGCACGGCCGCCGCTCGGTAATCGGCGAGATCTTTTACGGGTTCGGACCAAAGCAGTTTTGGCTTCGCGTCGACCCTGTGCCGGATGTGGTCTCTGAGATGGAGGAGTTTCAGGTGCGCGTCACGATGTGGGATTCTCGGGAGACTCGTGTCACACTGGGAATTCAAGAGGGAAAACTTCGTAAATGCATCGTGGAGAACAGCGGGATGTGTTTGCTACATCCCGAGACTCTGGTCTCGGCGGCGTACGGCAACGTTCTCGAAATGGGTGTCTCGCGGGCGCTGTTCGACTTGAGCCGTAGGAAAAGCCTGCTACTAAACGTCGCTATCTGGCAGGCAGGACTGCCTGTCGACGTCCTGCCCCTGGAAGGAATGTTGGAAGTGCCACTCGGAGAAGAAAACTTTGCTTGGCCCTGTGACTAACCGCATTCGTTGGCCAAATCGTCTAGTGAACCGCCGCTATCTGGACAGAAGTTTTGCGACCGCTCGCGCCGTAGCTCGTCCCTGCTGCGATCGTTTCAGCCGTTTGTAAGTCGGGTGTTTCCCGTTCGTTGCGCCGACTCAGAACACTTGAATCGCGAGATCACGCGGGCGAGGTCCGGTTGGAATCAGGGTAATCAAGCTGGAGGTCTTGGCCCGAATCACAGCAATTTCGTCCGAAGCGCTGTCGACAACCACGAGCATATCGTCGCCCGGCGTCAGTTCAGCAGCGTGTGGGGCCTGGCCGACCGAGATAGCTGACGCGGTCTTACGCACATCAATGGCAACCGGGATCACATGCCCCGCAGCGGAATCGGAAACGTAGAGAGTCTGGCCGGTGGCGTCCAGGGTCGCCGCCGTCGGAGACATTCCCAGCAGGAGAAAATCGCCGACCTCGTCCGTTTGCGTATTTACAATAAGCAGCCCGTGCGCGTCGGCCGAAGGAATATAGAGTTCTCCGCCGTCTGGCTTGAGCAAGAGTGCGTCCGGCCTTCCATCGAGAGCAAGCTTCGCCAATAAGACGGCACGGCGCAGATCGACGACAGAGACCTCATCGCGGGAGCCCGATGTGATGAAAGCTTTCGAGCTGTCCGGGAGAATCGCAATCTGTTCCGGATCGGGCGCTACGGCAATCACAGCGCGCGTGGCCAGACTGGCAGCATCGAGAAGGGAGACGGTCGCGTCATCTCGATTTGAAACGACGACGAGTGCGCCATCCGGCGAGACGCGGGCGATCCATGGCCGACGACCCGCGCGAGCGCGCCCGATCATCTGATGGGTAACACCGTCGATCGCGACGATGGAGTTCGAGCCTGAGGCGGCCACGTAAGCTCGCTTGCCATCTGGAGAAAAATCGAGCGCGTAGGGAGCGGAACCTACCGGAATCCGCGCCACGATCTGATTTGTGGCGTTGTCAAGAACCCAGGCATATCCTCCAGCAGAACTCAACCCCCAGATTTCTTTATGGGAGGGATGGGCGCGTAGGCCAGTCGGTTCGGGGCCAACGGGGATCGTTGCCGCAGGAGCCAGCTTGACCAGGTCGATCGCGCTGATGGTGCCATCACCCGTATTGGCGATATAGGCGAACAGACGCAGACCGGGTCGCAAATAGGACGGGCGAAGCTCGAGTGCAGCCTCGCGGATGGCCAAAGCGCTAAGAACCACGATCAGAATCAGCAGGCGATAATTGAGTGACAGTCTCAATTCAGGGTACGGTTGAGCACCGCGGCGATAGCACGTGCCTCACGAACGAGTTGATCGAATTCTTCCGGCAAGATTGACTGAGGACCGTCGGATAAGGCGCGGGCGGGGTCGTTATGGACCTCCACCAAAATGCCGTCCGCGCCAACTGCGACGGCAGCCCGCGACAGGGGCAGAACCTTGTTGCGTCTTCCGGTGCCGTGGGAAGGATCGACCACGATGGGCAAATGGCTCAGACGCTGCACCGCCGGGATCACGCTTAGATCCAGAGTGTTGCGTGTGTGGTCGGCAAACGTGCGCACACCGCGCTCGCATAAGATCACCTGATAATTACCTTCTGAGACGATATACTCGGCTGCCATCAGAAACTCGTCGAGCGTCGCGGACATGCCGCGCTTGAGCAGCACCGGCTTATGGGCGCGCCCGGCGCGCTTTAGCAGCGAGTAATTCTGCATGTTTCGCGCTCCGATTTGGACGACATCGGCATAGTGCTCAACAAGGTCGAGCGATTCGTTGTCAATCGCCTCGGTCACCACTCCAAGGCCGAATTTTTCGCGCACTTCCGCGAGGATTTTCAGCCCGGTCTCGCACAACCCTTGAAAGCTATAGGGTGACGTGCGGGGCTTGTAGGCGCCACCGCGGAAAAGCCGTGCGCCCGCGGCCTTCACACGTTCAGCGATCGCAAAGGCCTGCTCGCGGGACTCGACAGCACAAGGCCCAGCCACAACAGCCACAGCGCGATCGCCGAATGTGACGTCTCCCGACGGGGTTGGGACGCGCACGATGGTGTTCTCCTGCTTCACATCCCGGCTGACGAGCTTGTAGGGTTTGCTGACCGGAATGCACTCGACGACGCCCGGCATCGATTCGAGCGC
>CAYOXF010000108.1:0-14220 GCA_964407845.1 uncultured Acidobacteriaceae bacterium
TCCTCGTAGCGACGCCCCATGAAACGCTTGATCGAATAGACCGTATTCTCCGGGTTTGTGATGGCCTGCCGCTTGGCCACCTGGCCAACCAGGCGCTCCCCTGTCTTGGTGATACCAACGACCGATGGGGTGGTGCGTCCGCCCTCTTGGTTGGGGATGACGACCGGCTCGCCTCCCTGCATCACGGCGACGACCGAGTTGGTCGTGCCCAGGTCAATACCGACAATCTTGCTCATAGAATCCGCTCCTGATGAACTCTTGCTGGCTCGGCTCGAGACGGCCTGCCGCTACGACGGCGATAGGATACACATTGAGCGTAGTATTGTCAAGTTTCTTATGCGTGTGCATGTCTTGTATTTGCAGATAGTTACATATGGACACGATCGATTTTGCCATAGCTCCACTGGTTATTTTGAGAACCCTGGCCCCACACAGGTCTTTCTGCCCTCCGAGAAACGCAACTACGGCTCGGCGTCAAGGCCTTACCCCCACAGCTTCGGCTCGCTTCATATCTACTTGAGGCTAATTCCATTGGCGGCCAACATTCGATGCGTCGGGTGAATCACACTGTTGTTTACACGAAACGTCTAGTTGGGTCCCGATCTGTCGGTGTAGATTCGCGCTACAATAGGGCGACCATTGCGACGGCATTATAGCGATCAAGGGGGGAATGAATTGATTTATCGATTTGATCGAATGCTCCCACGGTTTTCGTTTAAAAGCCCACGAGTCAGTTGGTTTCCCCTGTTGTGTGCTGGGCTTGTTCTGGCTCCCTCTTTGGCCCTTTCGCAGGCCACGCCGTCATCGGCTTTGAAGAACACAGATTCGCCGGCAAAATCCGCCGCAAAAACGAGCGCCAAGAACGTGGACTCGAAACCGGTCGCCACGGGTCCTCTCGTGAAAAGCTACGGTTCTTCGGGTGCGCCCATTAAATTGGACGTATTTACGGACTATCAATGCCCTTCTTGCCGGAGTTTTTACCAAAGCAGCCTGCGTCAATTGATTGCGAGTGACTACATTACGTCGGGCAAAGTTTATCTCGTGCACCATGACTTTCCGCTTCAGGCCCACATGTATTCGGGCCTCGCGGCGCGCTGGGCGAATGCGGCGGCGCGGGTCGGCCAATTCCCCGAAGTCGAAGCGGCGCTCTACGATAACCAAGACGCGTGGGGAGCGAGCGGGGACATTGCCAAGTACGTTGCTGCAGCGCTGCCCGCGGCGGACTTCAAGCGTGTGGAGGCGCTGGTCAAGTCCTGCGAATCACCCGCTCCCACCTCCACATGGGATCACGGCGATCCGCTTGCCAAGGATCCCCATCCTTGCACATTTGACTACGCTGTTCGAGACGACATCGAACTCGGCTACAAGATTCCCGTCCAGGCTACGCCAACCTACGTCATCACATACAAAGGCCAGAAGCTGCCTGCTGGATCCGGTACGGTCTCATGGCCCATCCTGAAACAGTTCTTTGATTCTCTTTTGGCACAGCAGTAGCGAGCTCACTCCGATGGATCGGTCGAAATGATCGAACTTCATGAATAGCGATTTGCGCAACCGCAAGAGGTGGGGAAAACGCCTTCTGATCATCGGGCGGGTTGCGCTGGGAATGGTCTTTGTCGTGGCGGCCTACATGAAGATGAAGCCGCAGCCAGCCATGGCCTGGTCTCTGGCCTCGATCAAGACTTCGCTTTCGATGTTTGCGATGGGCGTCGATTCGTATCAGATCTTGCCGCCGTGGGCGGTCAGCCTGGTCGCCCATTGGCTGCCGCCGTTCGAACTCCTGCTGGGCTTATGGCTGCTGACGGGCCTGGCCTTGCGCGCATCTTCCCTCATTGCGGCGTTGATGATTTCTGGATTCTTCGTGGCCATGACTTCGGCCTACGAACGGGGCCTCACGATCAGCTGCGGTTGCTTTGGTCCCGGCGAGCAGATTGGACCCAAGCGGCTGATCGAAGAGGGTGTAATGCTCCTTCCGCTTGCTTTGGCCGTGTGCATCGCCGCCTTCCTGGCCGCCAGGAAAGGAAACGAAGGCGATCAATCCCCGTTGGAGGTAACGGTCGGGTTGGGAGACACGGCGCGGAGATAACGCCAGGGGTTTACGGGCGTGTTGTAGATGCGGACTTCATAGTGCAGATGGGGGCCGGTCGAGCGCCCGCTATCACCCTCATAGCCGATCACATCGCCTGCCTTCACGCGCATGCCCGCCTGCACGTTGAAGCCGGAAAGATGGCCGTACCACGTGGTTACGCCAAAGCCGTGATCGATGATGACGAGCCGACCGTATCCGGCGCGCTGCTCAACGGTTTCGGCGATGCCGTCGGCAGTTGCTCGAACCGCATCGCCGTAACGAGAGGCAATATCGAGACCAGAATGGAACGCACCTTCACCGCTGAACGGATCCATGCGTTCGCCAAACACTCCGGTGATGTGTCCGACCACCGGCCAAAGCGTTGGCGCAATCCCGAGGCTGGTCAACTGCATCGCAGGCAGAAGGCGCATCCCCGCGCTAGACATGGAAACCGCAGTCACATTCTTTTCCAGATAGCTGAATTCGTCGAGAGAGGTCTGATATTCCGCCTCGTCCGGTGTGGTATTCCCATCGATGAGTCCGAACGGCGTCTGGCTAAAGCGGGTGATACCGTAGGCCATGGCGACCTCGCCTGCCAGCGACTGCAGGGAGCTCAATCGCTGGTTGGTATCCGACACCTGGTTTTGAAGCCGCGTATATTGCTGCTTCAACGATTCCTGTTCGGCCCGAAGAGAATTGTAGCTGGTCGCCTTCCAGAGCATTCGGGAGTACGAACCCATCCCCGCCGCGACTGTGATGCCGCCGACAACCGCAAGGACCGCCAGCAGATGCAGCGCATACGAGGGTATGCACACACGTCTCATGGCGCCAGAGGCGCTCGAGGCAATAAAAAAGGTATAAGACTTACCCCTCATAGTCTTATTACGCAGCCTTCTTCCAAATGGTCCTGTTTAGATCGGCCTGGTGCCGCGCGCCCTGTTCCGCGGCTCGCCGTTCCATCAGTGCGATTGCCTTGGTAATAGGCCTGAACCGAGAGCCCTGGTTCGAAACCGGAGGGATTGTATTGACTTCAGCTCCGGGCGTCAACCCTGATCTTCCATCTGCCATAGATTCCCTCATGCTCGCTTCCAGATCCGAGGGATTCTATAATCCAGGGTTTGGAAAATTCTAGCTTGAGGGGCGGCGCAATTCAAGCTGGCCAAAAGTACAGGTGATTTCCGAAGATCGACTGATCGAACGTATCGTCAGCCACAACGGGGCGCGCAGCCTCTCTCGGTCGACGCTGCGCCTGGGTGTCGGAGACGACGCGGCGGTCCTTGCTTCTCGCCCGAACACCGAGTGGGTCGTCAGCTGCGACGCATTTCTGGAAGGCGTTCATTTCTTGGCCGATACGCACGTTGCCGATTCGATCGGCTACAAGGCACTTGCGCGGGCGACGAGTGATTTGGCCGCCATGGGTGCCAGGCCGCGCTTTTTCCTGCTCACCCTTGCCCTTCCGATCGGCCGCGTCGGTAAGTGGCTTGACGACTTTCTGGGAGGCTTGGGGCGCGCATCTCGGCGTTTCGGGATGACCCTCGTTGGCGGCGACACCACCAGGAACCCCACAATCTTTATCAGCATGACCGTGATCGGTGACATCACCCCTGGCCGGGCCGTCACACGTTCTGGTGCGAGGCCGGGCGATTTGATCTACGTGACAGGCGTCTTAGGAGCTGCTCAGCTCGGGTTGCTAGTTCTGACGAACCGCTTACGGAAGCCAATCCATCGGCATTTTCGGGGCCGACGATCGCTACTACGAGCGCACCTCTACCCTGCCATTCAGGTCGAGTGGGGTGCTTGGTTGGCCCGTCACCGCCTGGCCTCGGCCATGATCGACGTGTCAGACGGACTGTCGACCGATCTCAGCCGCCTCTGCGAGGCGAGCGGCGTGGGTGCTCGCATCTGGGCAGACCAGATTCCGTGCGTCAAGATCCCCCACGGGAAAACAGTAGAAGTGCCGGGCCTTAGCCCGCTCGAGCTAGCACTGAACGGAGGGGAAGACTACGAACTGCTCTTCACCATCTCGCCGCGCAACTTGAAGCGCTTACGGCGGGCTCGTAGGTTCTCTGAGCTCGCGCAGATCGGTGAGGTGCGGAGCGGCGGTCAACTGACGCTGGTTCAGAAGGATGGCACGGTAAGACCGCTCGTTGCCGGCGGGTGGGATCCCTTTGGTTCGAAATAAGAACTATTGGGGAGTGGGATCGGTTCCCGTGGTGGTGGCGTGTGCCTCCGCAGAAGGCGGCTCGGTTGGTTTTGCGGGTGCTGGTGTCGTCGACGGCTGTGATGCGACCGGCGCCTTCGGTTGAGGCGGCTTGTTTTCGGCTTGCGTCAAGCCCTGCTCGGCAGCGTCGGCCGGGGGTGCCGTATCGGGCGTATCGACCTGCACGAGATGCGCACCTACCTGTTTTTCAAGCGGCTCCACGTTCTGAAAATCTTCGACCGGCATTCCCCGCATGGCTTCCTGCATGAACTCAAGCCAAATCGGAAGGGCGGCACGCGCACCGGTTTCCTTTTTCCCGAGCGACTGGCCGGGATCATCGTTGCCGATCCACACACCGGCCGTGATCTGCGGAGTGAAGCCGATGTACCAGGCGTCGGTGAAATTGTTCGTCGTTCCCGTCTTGCCGGCCGAGGGGCGGTTGAGTTCCCTCGCGCGGACGCCGGTTCCGAATTGCACGACTTCCTCGAGCATCGCGACCATGGTGCGCGCAACGTCAGGCGGAATCACGTCGCTCACAACCGGTCGCGCCTCTTCGAGCACCGATCCGTCATAGGACGTCACGCGTTCGATGAAATATGGATCGATATGAATTCCGTCATCGGGAAAAACGGTGAACGCGGAGATGTGCTCGATCGGCGTCAAATCGGCCGCGCCAAGCGCCAGCGGCAAGTAGGGCGGCAGCGGGCTGGTAATTCCGAACCTGCGGACTAAATCGATCGTGTTTTCGATGCCGATTTTGTCGAGCGTTCGCACGGCGGGGATGTTGCGGGAATCGGCCAGCGCTCGACGCAGAGTGATTCGTCCCTCAAATTTCTCATCGTAGTTGTGCGGTGTGTAATCCTGCCCTCCGCTACGGAACGTAACCGGCGCATCCACGACCGTATCAAAGGGCGAAGCTCCTTGCGCGATGGCTTCGGTATAGACGTACACTTTGAATGAGCTGCCCGTCTGGCGCATCGCCTGTGTGGCACGATTGAATTTCGATTCCTCAAAATTGTAGCCGCCAACCATGGCCTTGATTCCGCCTGTCGCGTTGTCGATGGCGACGAGGGCGGCCTGAGCCAGTGGTTGCTGTTCGAGCTCTACCTGCGCGGCCGTACCGAGGAGGTCTTTAATCTGCACGATCACAAGATCACCGGGTTTGACCAGCTCGGTGATGACTTTGTGCCCCGTCCAGGTGCAGTCCGCTGGGGTGAGCATGGCATGATATGGACCGATCTTGATCCACGCGAACGTCGGCTGGGCGGAAGTCACCAGCCCGGTGACGTAGTCCCCCTTCTGGATCGGTCCTTTCCAGTCTTCGCTTTGATACTTATCGAGCGGGCCCAAGTTTTCATCGATCACGTTGTGAAGATGGCCGCGCCACCCGTGACGGCGGTCGTGGGCGTGCAGGCCGTCGCGCACCGCGCGGTCTGCTGCTTTTTGCATTGCGACATTCAAAGTGGTATTGACGCGCAAGCCCTGTTCGTGAACGGCGACCGTGCCGTAGGTGTGCTCAAGGTATTGGCGAATCTCTTCCACGAAGTAGGGGGCTAGGTCATTGCGCAACGAGGCGATGTGAAGACCGAGCGGTTGCTTGCTCGCGTTCTCCGCTTGGGCCGACGTGATCCTGCCATCGTGCTCCATCAGCGACAGCACCAGATTCCGACGGGCCAAGGCGCGATCGGGATGCGTGATCGGGGAATAGACCGGCCCGCGGATGATGGCGGCAAGCGTAGTCGCTTCATCGAGCGTCAAATCACCAACCGGCTTGCTGAAGTAGTATTCCGATGCGGCCTCGAAACCGTAATTCCCCGCACCAAGATAGATCTGGTTGCAGTACATCGTGAAAATCTGTTCCTTGGTATAGTGCCGCTCGATCTGGAGCGCCAGAATAGCTTCTTGTGTTTTGCGGTGGAAGCTGCGGTCGGAGCGATCGAGGAAAAGCCCCCCGGCCAGTTGCATGGTGAGCGTGCTGGCACCCTCCGCTTTGCGGTGGTAGAGAAGGTCGTGCCAGGCCGCGCCGAGCACACGCGGGAAATCGACGCCCCAGTGCTGCTCGAAGTGTTGGTCTTCGGTGGAAAGGATGGCGTCTCGCAGGACCTTCGGAATCTGGCTATAGGTGAGGAGAATGCGACGTTGGAGGGCAAAGGTGCCGACCGGCTGTCCGTCATCGGCGTAGAGTTCTGTCTGGACTTCGGGGCGATAGTCCTCAAGTGCATGAATCTCTGGCAGGTCGCTGGAATAAACGAACAGCAGACCGGCCGCTGCGCCGCCCCCCATCGCACAGATCAGCAGGAAGAAGAATGCCAGGCGCCCGAGAAGGGTGCCCCCTCCAATCTTCATGGTCGCCCGATAAAATCTCTCTTCCACGCTCAGATATTCTATCGCATTGCGGTGCTAGGATCGGACCCTCGTTGGTGGGCGTGCCGGAGGACTGACGGGCAGGGAGCTCGTCGCGAGACGATCGCCGGCACCGCCCGCTTTAAACGGCTGCGGCGAAGGGCGAAACCGGTTCGCGATCCGCCGCGAGACGTTTTGACCATCGCAGGGAACCTGCTAGGCGAGTGCTTTCTTCAGGCGCTTGGTGGTCCTCCGTAGCTGCCGCTTGAGGGCATCGATCTGCTTGGTGAGGCCATCAAGCTCCTGCCTTGCGACCACGCTGGCTTTGTGGACTTTCTGGGCCGTGCGATCCGCGCGGCCCACGGCAGCGCCGATCGTGACTGCAGCTTTCCGTAGCTTGTCTTGCTTGGCCATCTGTCATCCTCCGTTCCGTATGTGGATAGGGCAGCGAATCTGACTCGGTGCCGATGTGGGTGAGCGTGATTGTGACTGCCGAATCTCTTAATGAGATCAGGCAGTAGCCGGAGTGCAAAATTCGTTGAAGGCGCGCACGAGAACAGCAGCAATCGAGAAGGGATCGCTGCTTTCAATATCGCGCCGCTCCATCATAAAGGCGAGTTTGCCGTCGCGCATCAGCGCAACCGATGGCGAAGATGGAGGATAGCCAGTGAAATATTTTCGCGCCTGCGCGGTTGCTTCCGGATCCTGCCCGGCGAAGACGGTCGCCAGAACTTCCGGCCGCACCTTGTTCATGAGGGCGCGCGCGATCGCTGGACGCGCTTTGCCGGCGGCGCACCCACAGACGGAATTAACGACGACGAGGACGGTACGCTTTTCACGTCCAAGTACGGCATCCACTTCGTCGGGCGTCCTGAGCTCGTGAAAGCCGATCCTG
Organism: uncultured Acidobacteriaceae bacterium; assembly: GCA_964407845.1. GTDB lineage: Bacteria > Acidobacteriota > Terriglobia > Acidiferrales > UBA7541 > Palsa-295. The sequence continues at coordinate 7,507 of CAYOXF010000108.1, forward strand.
GTCAGCTCCTCGCGCATGTCCCGAGCCATCTCTTCAGGAATCATCGCTGCTCCTTTGTCTTGAAATCACGTCTTGGGCGGGGCCGAGGCGGCCGAAACGCGGTCCCTGTCAAGAAACGCCTCGCCCCAGGAGAACTATATCACGGCAAAGTTCATCGTTTTACAGCCGGTTCAGGGCGCGGGCGGACAGCATAAGTGCGTTGCCAATCAACGGTTCATCATGAACGTAGACATCTGCTCGAAGAAGGCCCGCAGAAACTGTTCGACGTCTGCCGGCAGAGCGGCTTCGGTGAAGGCGTGATTCATGAGCTTGATCCATCGGTCGCGCGCGGCCTGATCAATCTTAAACGGAAGATGGCGCGCCCGTAGACGAGGATGGCCTCTGAGCTCGACGTATCGTTCGGGACCCCCGAATCGGTAAATCAGGAAATCCCGAAGGCGCTGTTCGGCTGCCGCGCGATCGCTCTCCGGATACATTTTCCCAAGGATGTCGTCGTCAGGAACCTGACGATAGAAGGCTCTCACCAGGCGAGTGAATCCTTCTTCGCCAATCCTGGAATAGATCTCGGATTCGTCCATCTCGGTCCTCATCGGGAGAGCAGCGTGCCGTATCCAGCCACGCGGCCACTGAGTCCCAGAAGGCGAACGCCCGCCCAAAGAGCGTGCGGTAGGCTCGAAACGACGGGAACGCCCGAGCGCTGTTCGAGTGGCGCGAGGATTTCGAGGGTTTTCAAGGCGCCGCAGGAAATCAGAATCGCATCGGCACTGGGCGCCGTCTTCCACACGCGGGTGCTGAACTCGATCAATTCACTATCGGTTACCGGTGGCCGATCCTCGAATCGCTCAATGCCCAGGCCCTGGATGGCGAGAACCTCGAAGCCAGCCTCTTGCAGAAACGCATCCAGCCGCCGATTCACCTCCTGGTTGTACGCGGTGGCCACGGCGAGTCGATGCCCGCCGACCGCATGAAGACCTTCAGTGATGGCGGTGCTCATCGTCGTTGCAGGCAGGCGAGTCGCTCGCACGATGCGCTCGGTGAGCTGCTGATTGAAGGCCGCACCCTTATAGAAGGTCAAAGACGTACCCATCACGCAGATTGCGTTCGCGCCTCCTGACCTGAGCTGTTCGGCGGCGGGTACGATGCGATCGACGACTTGGTCGTAGCCTTCCGGCGTCATGCGCTCCAAGCCGACGCCGATAGCCAGGAAGCGTACCCCGGAGGGATACATCCGCTCGGCCTCGGGCGGCACCGGAGTGTTCGCCGGCGGGAAGATCATGCCGAGCACCGGATCGGCTGCGTCGGCAGGCACACCGAGCGCTGCCGAGGCAACCCCTGCGGCAGCCATTGTTAGAAAGGCGCGGCGGGAACGCAAATGCCCCTCGCAGGCGAGCCTGTCTATCGTGATCGTATACCTCGACTCGAAAACCGTGAACTCGCCAAAGCTAAGCTTTGCTACCTTTCGCCGATCGGTTCACTGAATCCCCAAAAGCGTGCAGGCATTTTTGTAGTAGAGCTTTTCGCGCTCTTGCCGGGAAATATCGAGTGAATCGATCACGCGAATGGTTTCGCGAATGTACATCGGCCCGCCTTCGGGATCAAACGGCGCGTCCGATGAAAAGAGCATGTGATCGATCCCGTAGAAATCAAGGGCGCAAACCAGGGCCGATTTGGAGCCGAAGGTGGCCGTATCGGCATAGAACAGCTTGAAGTAATCCAGTGGTCGCTTTTTCAGTTCTTTCAGCAGAGGACGATAGTCGGTATGCGAGGTGCGCGTTCCGAGTTGATCCCAACCTGGCCCGACGCGGCCTTCAAAAAACGGAATCATGCCACCGGCGTGATGAATGATGAATTTGAGCCCCGGCATTTCGTCGAGCATTTTGGAAAACACGATGCGCGCCTGGGCGACGCTCGATTCGTAGGGCCATCCGAACGTCCACCAGATTTCGTAGAGCGACTGCGGCTCGGTCTGGTAGTCGGGAAAGCTGGCCGTGCGCGCGGGATGGATCCAGATCGGTTTGCCGAGGCGTTCCATTTCGCGGAAGACCGGACGCAATTCCGGCGCGTCTAGCGCCTTGCCGGCCACGTTGGAATAGATCTGAATGCCGCAGGCGTTAAGATCTTTCACGGCGCGGCGCGCTTCTTCGACGGCTCCCTCGGGATCGCGCATGGGCACCGAAGCGATAAAGCTTGGAAAGCGCTCCGGATATTTCCGGCAGAGCTCCGCCATGCTGTCACTGCCGATGCGCGCAAGCTCACGCCAGACCTCCGGTGGGCCGGCCGCGTCTGGTGACGGCGAGGCCAGTGAAAGAATCTGTTGATAGCCTTCAAACATGTCCATCACCTCGAAGCGCCGATCGAGGTTCGTCATCATGGGGACCGCTTCGCTGCGACGATGCATGTCCTTCATCTGGCCCGTCGTTTTCGATAGCGCCTCGTGGAATGCCTTCGGCCAGATGTGTGTGAAGACGTCGAGTTTCCTCATCGTTGCGTGGTTCCTCCTGGGATAGACGCCTCTTGCTTGATCCGCCCCAGCATCTGGTCTGGATCGTCGGTTCGATCAATGTAGCGGCCTGAAAGCAGGTCGTATCGGCCGGACGCCAACCCGACGCAGCGCTCCGTACACCAATCGATTCCGTGATCGGAGTCCTGCGTGGCCTTTAGCTCGTAAAGTCGCTGGACCATCTCCGGAACCCATCGTTGCGCGTCGGGCGAAGCCATGGTCTGGTCCGCCATTTCAGTCATGATCGAGCCAGGGTCCAGCGAAAATGCCTTCACGCCATGGGGCTGGCCTTCGTTCGCTACCAATTCGGCAAGCTTGTTCTGTGCGGCCTTGCCCAGACTGTAGGCAGAGAGATTCGCCGTCAGTCGGTAGGACCGCGGAGACGAAATCATGATGATACGCCCAGCGTGTCGCGCGATCATTCCCGGCACCACGGCCGTCATGAACAGCATGGGCGCGAGGATGTGTAGCTTTTGCGCCTCCCACCACGCATCGGGATCGACAACGCCAACCGGTCCATACGGCCCGGCGGTTCCCGCATTGTTGACGAGGATCGTTGTACCTCCGAACTTCGCCTCAATCGCACGCACGATGCGTTCGACGTCGGCTCGATTTCGAGCGTCGCCTTCGGCCACGATGCCACGGCCTCCCGCCGCTTCGATCTCGGCGAGTGTCTTCTCGAGTTGCGATTCTGTCCGCGCGGTCAAGCCGACCGCAGCTCCCTCGGCGGCAAATCGCAGCGCAATTCCCCGGCCGATACCGCGACCCGCCCCGGTGACGACCGCGACTTGCCCCGCAAGCACTCCTGCCATACACATCTCCCCATCGTTCGGCGCTGCTAGCTGCCCTCACGCCGCTCTACCGATTCGGTCTTACTCAACGGCGGGCGCAAGCGACGGCGCAGTTCGCCGGACGGGCGGCGTAGCAAAGAGCAGAGCAACAACTGCGGCAAACGAGAACCCGGCGACGGAATAAAATGCTGGCGCATAACTGGCGTAGTGATCGTAGACGAGGCCCGCCAGATAGGGTCCCGCAGCGCCCGCGGTCGTGCCCACGGCGATCATCACTCCGAGAATCGAAGCGTAGGCCTTTCGGCCGAAATAGTTTCCCGGCAGCGTCATCAAGCACGAGAATGACGCGCCGAATCCCGCCCCTAGCGAGACCGCGTACAGATAGAGTCCCGCCTTGCCGCTCGCGTTCAAAGCCAGAACCATGCCGACGCCGAAAACAGCCGACGCCGCCGCCCAAATCAGCCGCGGCTCGATGCGGTCGCCCCATAGGACCACAATCAACTGCCCGGCCAGAGAAGCGAACAGCATGAAGGAGATCGAAAAAGCCGCTTGTGACGCGGTGTAGCCCAAATCTTTCAGGTGAACTACGCCGTGTGCGAGCATCAACGGGTAGCCAGCGCTGATTCCGAGGCTCGAAAAAAGGATCAGCCAGATCGCGGGAGATTGAAAAACGTCGCGGAACGTCCAATCGTCCGTCGTCTTGTGCACGCCCTTTGCCAGCGCTCGCCCGGCAGAGGAAGGCGATGGAGCGTTTATCGGGGCTTGCCCATCGGGAAATTGACCGAGATCAGAGGGTGTTTCCCTGATGAAGAGAGCGGCAAGCGCAGCTCCCAAAACGCTCAGCCCCGCCATGAGCCACCATCCCGCGCGCCAATTCCCGCCGAACTGCCGGATCACTCGATCGAGCGTGGGTGCTGCGACGAATCCGCCGATTCCGCTGCCGGTATGAACCAGTGTAATCGCACGCGCCTTACCCTTTACAAACCACTGCCCGATGCAGGACTGTGCACCGAGCACACCGCAGGCGAGTGCGCCAAGGCCGATGATCACGCTGAAAACGACGTACACGCCAAGGCTCGTATGAACAGCAAGCGCCATCACGAGCGCTCCCGTCATCACGATAAGGCATCCGAGGGTCGCCGTGAACCGAACGCCTCGCCGATTGATGCAAAGAGCGACGAGCGGTGCGGGCAGCCCGACCATCCATTGAAATAGCCCGTATGCCAGGCCGAGCGCGCTGCGGTCCAGATGCAGGTCCTCCGCCATGTAGGCGTTGACCACGCTCGCGCCGTAGAGCGGAAAGGCGAAGCTTGTGAACAGAATGAGCCAGAAGACGACGAGCAGTTTCCAGCCGTAGAAGGTCGTCTGGCCCGTCATGGAGCTCCTCGCTGGTGGAATGACCTGTGATCGAGTGCCGAAATGCCTACTGCAGCTCTTCGGCGGGAACCCAATTGCCGTGCACTTGATTGCGCAGGCGCAGCGGCAGATGAATTGTGGCGATGGGTCCCTTGTCGAGGTGCTCGGCCTCAAAAACGAGCATGTCGGAGAGCTGTGTATCGTGCAGGTCGGCGACGAGCGCCAGATACCCCTCATGTCCTGGCGCTTTCGAAGGGATGTGGACTTCCTCTTGGATCGTCACCGGCTGAGTTGAATGCCACGATTTCAGCCTCCCACTTTTCACTTCGAGACGGCTGAGAGTATTGAACCCTGCGCCGACCGGTCCTGCGATGAGCGGCGGCCCGGCTTCGGGGTCGAAGCGCTCGTAGTAGCCGACCGAATAGTCCTTCATGTGATCCTTGTTCGCGATCCGCGGGAAGTCGCCCGAAGGCGCGAGCTTGTACTCCTCGAATTTTTCTCCTGGCTTCGACATGTCAAACGTCCAGCGAACGACCCGGCCGTAGGCCATGTCCTCCGGCGTCGGATGGATGTGCGATGCCTGCAGAATGAACGGGAACGGCGCGTATTTGCCAATGCCAAAATCGAGATGCACGAATTTTCCCTCGGTGTAGGCGTTCATAAAATGAAACGCCGAGCACGCGGGATGTTGAAACCAGCGCATGTCAGTGGTGTGCCCATCACGCGGCATGATGCCGACATAAGCGTTCTTATCGGGCTCGCAGACCCAGTGAACGCCGCCGGTTTGAATGCGATGAAGGTCGGCCGTAGTCGGAAACACGGGGAAGATCACGTGCTCTTTCGACACCGCGAAATCGTGCATCAGCGAAACGTAGGGAACCTGGAACCACTCCTCCTTTACGAGCTGCCCTTCTTTATTCGCAACGCAGTAGGAAACGTCGCGAGTCGCAAGACCACTTGCTTCGTAACCGAAAAAGTGCAGCTCCTTGGTCTCCTCGTCGAGCCGGGTATGCGCCGTCATCGTCTGGCTCTTGAGCTTGCTTCGGTAGTTAAAGACGCCGATGGTGTCAAGCGTCTCCGGATGAAGCTCCATCGCTAAACCATCTTCCTTCAACGCCAGCAGCTTGCCGCCGTGAAAAATCGGCGTCGTATTATTCACACAGCGGTTGATGCCGCGCACGCTCGGATCGTCCGTGTACGGATTCCGGTAGAGACCGAACAGGCCGCGCCGCGCTTTGCGCTCGGCTTTCAGACGGTCGGTCATGACGTACCTCATCTTGAAATCGACGTGACCGTTCTCGAATTTGAAGGCGCTGATCATGCCGTCGCCACTCAAGTACGTATCGTGGCCGAGCATCGGCGGATACTGCGGATCGGGTATCGTGCGATACCATGTGCCGCTGATTTCTTTCGGCAGATTCCCATCGACGATCAAGTCGTAAATCTCGCATTCTGTGCGCATCGGGGCATTCATTCCGGTGAAATCAAATGAATCTGGGAACTTCGTTGTCATGGCCCAACTCCTTGTTGCTTCCAGAATCGTTCAAACGCAATGATGTCTTCGCTGGAGATTCCCCCGGTATTGGCTGACTCCTATCACTTCGAAGACGAGCCTGTCAATGTGTCCGCTGTGGCTCGCGCGGGATGAGCGCAGTGCCCCAGCGTGGCAGCGGCTCCCGCAGCATCTTCTCGAAGTCATCTTGGGGCACGAGGAAGCGCCCGGAGAGCGCGGCGTAGCGTCCTGACGCCAACTGCACGCACATTTCGGCGCAGCGCGCAAGACCGGGCGCGGGATCCCTTGTCTTTATGACGTTCTTTAAATAGTCGACCATCTGCGGCACCCAGCGCTGTGCCTCGGGCGATGTGATGGTATGTTCGGTCATATCGGTGTAGACCGTACCCGGCTCGATTGAAAATACGCTGACGCCGTATTGTTTTGCTTCCGCCGCCGCATGCTCCGATAGTCGGATCTGACTCGATTTTGCCACCGCGTAAGCAGTGAGGTTCGGCGCGAACCATTGCCCGCCGAGCGCCGATACGTTGATCACGGTACCCGCGCGCCGCGTG
>CAYOXF010000109.1:0-32726 GCA_964407845.1 uncultured Acidobacteriaceae bacterium
GAGCCGCCATTCACTCCGATCCGCACAGGCTTGCCATTGTCGCGCGCGACCTTACAAATCGTAGCGAACTGCTCATCGCGGCGCTGACCGTGGCCGACGTTTCCGGGATTGATGCGGTACTTGTCAAGAGCCCGAGCGCAATCGGGGTATTTTGTCAGCAGCACATGACCGTTGTAATGAAAATCCCCGATCACGGGCACGTCGGAACCCGCATCGAGCAAACGCTTCTTGATTTCCGCGACGGCCGCGGCTGCTTCCGGGACGTTCACGGTCACGCGGACCAGCTCCGACCCCGCCTGCGCGAGCTCAAGACACTGCCGCGCGGTCGAGGCGATGTCGGCCGTGTCCGTATTGGTCATCGATTGCACCACGACCGGTGCACCGCCTCCGACCAGAACTTTGCCGACCTTTACGCCGACCGTTTTGTGACGATTTTGCATGAACTCCGCCGCTGCAAGCATTGTATCTCACCCGCAACAGACTGGGAACCGAGGGTGAGAAATCGAAAGGCGGAAAATATCGGATCGCTTCGTGGCGCACCGTGTGCGGCGACGAAAATCGATTACGCTTCCGCGCGATGACCGGAGTGCGGCGAGGGCTTGCCGTTGCGCGAAGGCGGCACGATCGTGGCCATCTTGCGAATCATGGCCAACACCAGCCGCTTATCGTCGTCAGAAAGGCTGGTTGAGTAGCGCTTGATTTCGGCTAAGAAACGGATCTCTTCATCCGATAGCTCGCCGAGGATCTTGCGCGTCTCGCGATCTTGCGGTGTGTCCGTGCCGGGGAAAAAATCGGCCAGGTTAATTTCCATAGCTTCGGCGATTTTCGCGAGCGTCTCGAGCGAAGGGACGGTGTGGCCGTTCTCGACACGAGAGAGATAGCAGCGCAAAAGGCCGGTGCGCCGCTCGATGTCACCCTGCGAGAGGCCGCGGTCACTGCGGTAGGAGCGAATCACTTCGCCGATGTTCACCTTCGGTTTTTCTTTGGGCATGGCTCCATTTCCTACAGGGTATCGTTCGTGTAACAGGCGGTATCTTACGAGTCACCCTCGGGCGGGCGCAAGAAAATCCGAAGGTCATGTTTCCTGTCGGGAAACCTGGATTCCGATCTAGTTCGAGGGGCCGGCCAGCGGCACGGATATGTCCTGTTGAAGCCTGAACTCGAGCAGGGTTTCACTGGGAACGCGAACCTGCGGGCCGTGGGTCATGACCTGCGCAGCGGTTCCAGCTCCAGCGCCGGCCACCGCTCCAATCGCAGCCCCTTTTCCGCCGCCCGCGATCGCCCCGATGATCGTGCCGATGACCGCGGCGCCGCCGATCCGTTGAGCACTCTGAGTCCCTCGGCCCTTGCTCGCCACATCATAGTCGGTTGAGTCCAACGGGATGAGATTGCCGCCCACACGGATTCCCGTCAGCTCGAGTGTCAATTCGGCGCTGCCCGAAATGCTCCCCGCTGCCTTGGCCTGGATGAGCTTGCCGTAGGCGTCCGCTCCCTTCGGTGCGACCACCGTGTCGCCAACAACCAGAGCGCTTTCTAGACTTGCGCGAAACGTGTCGCCAATCCTGTTTTGCGAGGAATCGACGCCGTCAATCATGCGAACGAAGACCGTGGTACCGGCGGGCACGATGATCGACGGCGTGCCTTTCGGCACGGGTGGGCTCGTCGCGGGGGGAAGATTCGATTGCGTGCGAGGGGTTGGCTGGGGGTCCGGTGAGGGTGTCGTGCCAGCCACGGGCGGCTCAGGCACGACGTTCGGTGCGTCGGCTGGCTCGCTGAAGCCGATATTGAGAACGTCCTGTATTGCGAACACCTGTTCTTGGCCGTTCACGTGAAATCGGATGCTTTTCGTTGAGCCGCCCAAGAACCTGCCCTGAACGATTTGGCCGGTTCTCAATTCGAGGGTGTCAGCCATCACCACTTGGCTCGGCGGCAGCGCGGGCAGTAGAGCCGCCAGAAGGTAAAAGCCCGACAACTTCCCTTTTGCGATGCGTATTCTCACGACACCTCTCCCGTGCTCAAGCCTCGCACGATTTGGTTGGATGCTGCCGTCTGTGCACGCGGTTTCCCAACTGTGGCAGCTACAACGCAGGAGACGACACCGCTCGCATTTTGGACCTGTTTCAGACTTAATGAACCGATTGCGGGATGGGCGTGGGATCCGACGGACCCGGAAGCTTGCCGGCGCGCTTATTCGAATAAAGGGCCTCGTCGGCGCGCTTCAGGAATTCTTCGGCCGTTTCTCCGGGCCGATAGTCGGTCCAGCCGCGAGAGAAGCGGCACGGGATTTTGGTTCCTTCATACTCCACCTCAAGTCCCTCGATGCGTTTAAGGACGTGGACGACCTCTTCGGTGCGGCATTCTGGCAGAAGCGCCATGAATTCATCGCCTCCCAGGCGCACCGCTAAATCGGAGCCGCGAATCGCTTTCTGCAAGCGCTCCGCGAACTGTTTCAGGACCATGTCACCGGCGGCGTGCCCCAGTTTGTCGTTGGTTTGCTTCAATCCGTCAAGGTCGATCAACAGAATCGTGAGAGGACGTTGGTAGCGCCCGGCGCGGCTGATTTCTTCGGTCAATCGCTGCTCGCCGGAACGGCGGTTGTAGAGCCCCGTGAGCGGATCGAGGGCGGCGAGTTTATATACCTCGTTGGTCAGATCCTGAACCTTCTCAAGGGAATGGACCTGATCGGCCAATTGGCTTCGCATGCGCATGATGGTGTGTTGTTGATGAACAAGATAGACACTAAAGACCAGAACGATTCCCACCAAGGACCGCACCGCTTGATTCAAATAGAAGGAATAAGTTCCCTGTTCCTTGCTGAGAAGGGCCGGAAATGCAAACGACGCCACAGCAATCGTCAGCAGAATCAGCACCAGGACGGTCGACGACCAAAGCCACCACTGCCGGCGGTCAAGCCTCCGCAGGTCCTCGTGGAACGCCTGCGGAGCCGCGACTGTGCCACCCTGGGAGGATTTGGTGTCAACCATGATTCTCGACCCACCCCGACTACATCTTTAGTACCGCGAACCTGTTTAAATCTCCATACGTATGTTCCCCAAGGTTTCCATTGTGGTCAGCTATGGCGACAACGGTCCAAGTTCGTGGGTTCTCTCGAGGCACATAACTCTATAGTTACTGCTACGAGCATGCTCGGTGACGTGAGCGTTCCGAGTTTGAGGAAGCAGGGGCAGGACTTGGTTCTAGTTTCCCACCAGCACGAACCCATTTTTAAAAACTGCCTAGGAGAGAACGATGAAAGTGCATGGTTGGCTGCTGGCCTTGGCCATGGCCGCTCTTGCTGTCGCTGCACCATTCGGTTCTGCCTCTGTGCTGATTCACGTTGCCACCATGGATGGGCCCGTGCCCCCGCCACACGTGGCCGCCACCGACGGACCGGTTCCCCCGCCGCACATGACAGACGGGCCCGTGCCTCCGCCGCACGTGGCCACCACCGATGGACCGGTTCCCCCGCCACACATGGCGGACGGGCCTGTGCCTCCGCCGCACGCGGTCTAAAACCGATTCCGAGCGCGGTCTTCTGACGTGTCTTTGACCTTTACGCAGCCCGAGGGTGCAAGCGGCGTTTCCGCTCTCGGGCTTCGTGCTATGATCGTCGCCTATCACTCTTAGGGCGGACCGGATGTCGCGCTGGCTGATCATGGGTTTGGGCCTCCTGCTGGAGTTCTTGCTATTGGGCCGCGGTCTGCAGGCACGCCTCGTCAAGCGTTATTATTTCTTTTACCTATATGTCGCATCTGTTATATTTTTCACGGCTGTTATGATTTTGGCCAATTGGACTGCGCCATCGCTCTACGACCGATGGTATTGGCCTTTGCAACTGGGAACGCTGGTTACCGGTTACGGAATCCTCTTGGAGATCGTAAACCACGTCTTGGCGCCGTATCCTGGCGCTGAAAGGTTCGCGCGGTTCAGCGGCCTAGGGGCATTTGGCGTGATTCTGACTTTCGCCTTGCTTGCGCCCTTGGTTGCGCCTCACTGGTCGCGGGGAACCATCATCGAATTCGAGCGAGACTTGCGTTCGGTGCAGGCCGTATTCATCTGCGGCGTGCTGGCCGTCATCTTCTATTACGGCATTGGCATGGGACGAAACATGAAGGGCATGATCATGGGCTACGGTTTGTATATCCTGACGAGCCTGATGAGTCTAGCCGTTCGCTCCTATGCGGGCACGCGATTCGACCAGATCTGGGATGTGGTCCAGCCCCTTTCATTCGATATTTCCCTTGTTATCTGGCTGGTAGCACTCTGGTCCTATTGCCCGAATCCGACCCCGGATCATATGATCCATTTGGAAGAAGACTATGGGGCGCTGGTTGCAAGAACCAAGGGTGTGATGGGCGCGATTCGCGCATATATAGGTATATAGGAAAGGCGGCGCGCGCATGATCTCGCTGATCTTTTTCCTGTCTGTTGGGGTGCTGCTGTTTTCGTCCCTGTTCTTACTGGCTCGCCGCAACACGCGGCCAGAAGGGAGCTCCAGCGCCCTGGTCGAGGCTCGTCAGGCGCTGAGAACCTTGCAGGCCGGTCTGCTGCCTCTGGAGTTGGTCAACAGGGTCTTTGCCGAACAGGACTGGGAGTACGTTCGTTCGGAAACCCCCAGATGTATCCACGAGCTTTTCTTGGACGAGCGTAAGGGCATTGCCCTGCTGTGGCTGAAGCAGGTTCGCACCCAAATTCGCAGCCTCCAGCGATTTCATCGGGGTGCGGCAAGGCATTATGCGCGGCTTAACCCGCGGACCGAGGTGGAGCTGGCCTTGTCATTTGCTGCTCTCATGGGTGCATGTAAGGTATTGCAAGTTCTGGTTTACGTCGCCGGTCCCTACGCGGCCCCTCGAATGGTTGGACTGGTGGCGAACGTTGCCAACCGTGCCTGCAAGACTTCCGAGCAATCGTTGGGTTTCTTAGACGCGGCGCGCCTGGGCGCCTTGGCGCGGCCCAGCGATGCGGCAATTCTATAGGAGTGCTTAGATGACTCCGGCAACAAGACGAATCGACGTGGCACAGGCCGCCAGCGACCTCCGCAGTCGCACTCTCGCCGACATCCCACGATCGCTTGACCGTCTGATCTACCTGGCTTCGATGCGAGATTACAACACGGGCCTGTACTACCACGATGGCCTGGCTTCTCGATTCACACAAGAAGTTGCCTGTGAAGCGCTTGCTGATTGCCACCGTGAAGCGTTCAGCCAACTCGTAGGTTGTTCCCTACGAGAATTGGTAAGCCAGATGGAAGGTTATATCGATTCGACGCACACAAGCCCGCGTGACTTTGTGGCCGCATGGAAAAAGCTCGAGCCCTATCGAGTCGCGGTTCCTGTAGAAACCGATCCGCTAACGGCGCAGCTATTGTTTTCGAGTTTCAAGATCGCCTTGGCAATCTTGGAAGCTCGTCTCCCTTCGATTCTGCCTCAACCAAGCGCATAGCCATCCCAGTGACTTGCCCTACGATCTCAGCCTCCGAAGGATAGCTAAACTGCCGGATCGTGCACCCGGAAAGCGGATGCGGAACCAGGGTTAGCTGCGAGCCACGGATCTCGCACCAGGAGCATGCGTAACCATCCCGCAGTTCAACAAAATAGATGGGTCTGTCGTATTCAGTGCGCCAATCTGTGGTCTGCATGCGAATGGAGTGGCTCTCAATCTGTACGAAAGATCCGGGCCGTAAAAGCGGATACATCGTGTAATCCTCGGTACCGATGTAGCCATACTGGCAGTGGCGCACATCGAGTTTTTGAATCAAAGCGACCGGGATCTCTCCCCAGAGCTCAACCATGCGAGAGATCAGACTGGTCGTTTCTAGGTTGAAACTCTTGTCAAAACGTACCGGGAAAGTAACCGATTTCTCAGGGTCAGTCGTTTCAAAGTCCGTTAAGTGCGTGTGCTGGAGGGGAAGCGAAAGCTGGTAGCGCGAGGTGGCATTCAAATCGATGCCGAAGACAGCTAGCAGATCGTTGAACTTCGTGCGGTAAATTACGCTTAAACTGTAAAGCTTATAGATGCTGGGGATGGAATTCTTGTTCTCAAGTTGCGTCAGCCAAGCATTGGAGATGTAAAACTCTTCGTTTTGACGATCCTCTGCGATCGTTCGGCTGAACTCTTCGACCTCGCGCGTTGTCACTCCGAGACGATTGCGAAGCTCCCTGAGCTGCTCGCCTGGCCGCATTAGTGCCCCATGTCACTTTCATTTCGACACATCAGAATTACCGGAAGAACGGGCTTACCTGCCCTCACCATATCGATTTTTGTTTCTGGAATCAACTGAGTTTCAAAGACCTTGTGGCCATTGGGGGGGGCCGCCTCATTGGTTCTGGCCCGCTCTCCCCACAATCAGTTCTAGTACGGTATTGCTTACAGTGCCGAGCAATTGCCGAACTTATTCTACAAATGCTGCGAGCTCGGAATCGTTGAACAGCTTGAAGGAGGGTCCCCTCTTTACCGAGGTGGTGTTTGCTTTTGGCATCGATGGTGATCGCCAGACTAGCGCTTGACACCCAATTGTGCAACGCTGAGCGCAACGAACTCGGAGCGTCACAACCATGAGCGTTTCGGGCGACACTCCCACAGGTGACTCGCCATACAGCGAGCGTCGCACCGTGCCGCGGTATACGCTGATTGCCGCGGCTGAGATCCTCGAGCCGGCCAGCGGCGTTCGCATGGCGGGGCGCATCTCCGAAATCAGTCGCAAGGGCTGCTACGTGGATTTGCTCAATACGCTGCCGATGGGCACTCCCGTTCAACTACGCATTTCGCGGGACCAGGGAGCCTTTGCTTGCGCCGGGAAAATCATCTACGTTCAGGACGGAATGGGAATGGGTGTCGCCTTTGATGATTTGCCAGCCAATCAGTTAAGAACGCTCGATTCCTGGCTCGCGGAACTCGCCTCCTAGATCAAGACAAATCCCGCCTTTCTTCTGCCCGTCGCGGCTGCTAGCAGGCTTTCCAATCGCGCGGGGGTGAGCTGAGCGGCCAGAAGTCGGGCGCAGGCCGAGCAAACTCGACCGCCACTTGCGACAGTCCCGCATGGGGATGTCCCAGGTAGGCGACTCGTGCTTCGCGCTGGCCGTGATTTGCTGGATTCGTCAGAATGAGTTTTTGTCCGATCGTCACTTTCGTGGCCAGCATCATCAGGGCGCCATGCGCGCTGACGGTGACCGTGAAGGTTTCTTCAAGGAACGAACGATGGTCGGAGGATTCGCCGCTGACGATGATCGGCAGGTCGATGAGCACGCGTTGGCTGCGTCTTTGCGCTGTTTGCGCCAAGTTCTAGCTCTCTTGCTATTCCTCACTATCCCGCAGTCCGGCGCGCCATGCAGCTGCAAAACAAGGGCAGGGCGCGTTCGAGTAACCGGCCTTGTCATTTTCTCAGACTTAACAGTAGACTAGATACGTGACAAGACAGATGCCTATTCCTGCGGAAGCTTCCGCGAAAGGCCTGCACGATTCGGGCGGAGAACGCCGCCGGCAGATATTGGCGTGGATGCGTGGGCATAGCGATCCGGTTCGCGGCAGCGAACTGGCCAGGCGGTTCCGCGTGAGCCGCCAATGCCTGGTCCAGGATGTGGCCATTTTGCGCGCGGCGGGCGAGGAGATCATGGCCACCCCGCGCGGGTATCAAATCCCCAAACCCACCGAGGCAGCCTATCGCGCCGTTTTGGCCTGCCGGCACAAGCCCGAGCAAACCGAACAGGAGCTGCAAACCTTGGTGGATTACGGCGTTCGGGTGCTCGACGTGATCGTCGAGCATCCACTCTATGGGGAATTGCGCGGCTCGCTAATGCTTGAATCGCGCGCCGATGTCCAGGATTTTCTCACACAGGTGCGTTCGTCCAAGGCCACCCTTCTTTCTGCTTTGACTGGCGGCGTCCACCTCCACACCGTGGAAGCCTCAAGACCCGAGGCGATTGCACGCGCCAAAGCGGAGCTACGAAAGCGCGGCATTCTTCTGAAATGAACGGTTGGGGAGAATGAATTCAACACGGGAACAACGAATCGAAGAAGCCCTGTTTCGAGGAGATGCCCTCAGAGTTTCCAACGCGCGCTATCGCGGCACCGTGCGTAAGCTGAACGATCTCTTGCTCGAGGCGGACGTCGCACGGAACGATGTGACAGCGAAGGCGCTGAGGTTACCGCAACGCAAGATCCGCGCGGCCGTGATCAGTCAGCAAGGCGGCATCGCGGCCGGTCTCGACGAGTTCCGTTTTTTGATGGAAGGACGCGGTATCAAGGTAGTGGCGGGAAAGAAGGATGGCGATGCCATGGCCCCTGGTGAAGTCCTGCTGCGCGCGGAAGGCCAGGAGACGACCCTGCTCGCGCTAGAGCGTGTGGGCCTGAATCTTCTGCAGAGGATGAGCGGGGTAGCCACGACGGCGCGGTGCTTCAAGGAGCGGGCTAGCAGGAGCGGCCCAGCCCGGGTGGTCGGCACGCGCAAGACAGTTTGGGGGTTGCTCGACAAACGCGCCTTGCACCTTGGCGGCGCGGGAACGCACCGTCTCGGACTGGGGGACGCAATTCTGATTAAGAACAACCACCTGACATTGCTTGCGCCGAGCGAGGAGCAGGCGGCCCCCGTCGCAATTGAGCGGGCGTGGAAGGCTCGCCGGAAGGCAGCTTTCATCGAAGTTGAGGTGCGAGGAGCGGGGGCGGCGCGAGTTGCCGCACGAACTTTCCGGCGTCTACGGGAGGAAGGAACGGAGGAATACCCCTGTCTCTTGTTGCTGGACAATCTACCGCCCGATCAGATCGGAACGATTGTAGACATGTTGCGGCAAGAGGGCTTGTGGGACCACGTTCTGGTTGAAGCCAGTGGCGGGATTTCGGAGACAAACATCGAGGCCTACGCCGCGACAGGTGCAGATGCGATTTCCGTGGGTGCGCTGACCCATTCGGCACGCGCCCTGGATCTCTGCCTAAGGATTGCATAACTCACTAGCTAAAGGGGAATCATGATGTCGAGCACCGCCACACAAATAAGCTTCGATGAACGGTACACGCTTCCGGCGATTGAGGAACTGAAGGACACCGGGGCGGAGATTCGCAGAAAGCAGGAGCGCGTACGAGAGCTTTGCCTCGAACGAAACGCCATTCTGTTGGCACACCACTATCAGCGACCGGAAGTGCAGGAAGTGGCCGACGTAGTCGCCGATTCGCTGAAGCTGTCCCAAGCGGCGGCCCAGACGAACGCCGACGTGATCGTTTTCTGTGGAGTGCATTTCATGGCGGAAACGGCGGCGATTCTGCTACCCCAAAAGAAGGTCTTGCTTCCAGACCTGCGCGCGGGCTGCTCGCTGGCGGCATCCATCACGGCCGAAGAGTTACTGAAATGGAAGGCCAGGCTGCCTGGCGCGGTCGTGGTTGCGTATATCAATACATCGGCAGCCGTGAAGGCCGAGAGTGATTACTGTTGCACCTCGGCAAACGCAGCCAAAGTAGTGCGTGCGATTTCGGCTGAGCGGACGATTCTGTTTCTCCCCGACAAATTCCTGGCGGAGGTCGTTGCGCGCCAAACCGGCCGGAGCAACATCGTTGCGTATCCGGGTTACTGTCACGTTCACAAAACGATCCGGCCAGAACACGTGGTGGACCTGATGCACGATCATCCAGACATCGAGCTACTGCTGCATCCGGAGTGTGGATGCGTCAGCTCCTGCATGGCCAAGGCAGCCGACGGAACCCTCCCACAAGACAGGACGTTTTTTCTTTCTACCGAAGGCATGCTCCGGCACATCAGCGAATCTCGTTCGAGCGAGTTCGCCGTCGGGACGGAGACAGGAATTTTTCACCAGCTGAACAAGAAATTCCCGACCAAGACGTTCTATCCGGTAAATCCCGACGCGACGTGCGCGTTCATGAAGACGATTACGCTCGATCGAATCATTCACTCACTGGAGACGCTAACGCCTCAGAT
The DNA here is from genome assembly GCA_964407845.1 of uncultured Acidobacteriaceae bacterium. GTDB lineage: Bacteria > Acidobacteriota > Terriglobia > Acidiferrales > UBA7541 > Palsa-295. The sequence continues at coordinate 9,923 of CAYOXF010000109.1, forward strand.
CCGTGTCCCGGAAGAGATTGCCTCGCGGGCGAAGCGGGCCATCGATCGAATGCTGGAGCTTGCCTAGGTCCGCTGCCCATGCTGAAAATTGGACTCCTTGGCGTCGGTGCCATCGGTCGGACGATCGCAATCGCTATCGACCAAAAGCAGGTGAACGCGGATCTCGTCGCGCTGGCGGACCAGGACCGAGAGCGCGCCAACCTGCTGGCAGCCGAGCTTCGCAGCCGGCCCCCCGTTGTATCGATCGAAGACCTGCTGGAGCGCTCGGACGTGGCTGTGGAAGCAGCCAGTCAAGCCGCTCTTGCCGATTTCGTTCCGAAGGCGCTCGCCCGGGGACGAGACATGCTGATCATGAGCGTCGGTGGTCTGCTTGGGCGACAAGAGTGGTTTCGCCAGGCCGATGAGAAAGGCTGCCGGATCTATGTGCCGTCTGGGGCGATTGCCGGGCTCGACGGAATCAAATCTGCGTCGATCGGTCGGATCGAAGCGGCCGAGCTGACCAGCCGAAAGCCGGTGGCGGCGCTGCGAGGATCAAAATACGTGGTTGACCGCGGCATTTCGCTGGACGATCTGAAACAGGAGACGGCAATTTTTGAGGGTCCGGCTGAAGAGGCGGCTCGCGCTTTTCCGGCTACATCGAACGTGGCTGCCTCGCTCCGGTTGGCTGTTGAGCCGTCGGCGCCGGTGTGCGTTCGCATCGTGGCCGTGCCGGGCGGAAGCGAGAATATTCACGAGATTCGCGTGCGCGGTGAGTTCGGGCGCCTCTCGATGCGTATTGAGAACGTTCCTTCCAAGTCGAATCCGCGCACGTCCCAGCTCGCGGCGTTCTCGGCGATCGCGACGCTGAAAAACCTTACGAAATCTCTTCACGTCGGAACCTAGATGCACATCCCCGGACCCTAGCGCGACAGTGGTTGGCCCGCAAGCCAGGCATCGAGGCGAGCGTACAGTGCCTCGACCTCGGGACCTGTTAAACCGGGCATGTCGAGCTTGATCTTGTATCCGATCTGCGATTGCAGATAGGCAAGGTGGCGATAGCCTTCGGGAAACTTCGCTAGCAGTTGCGGATCGAGGGTCAGTTTGGCCGCAGGATCAACGGGATCCATGCGGTCCTTCTCATAGATGGGCTGCCGCAAAACGAGACCCCAGCGTCCGCCGCGCTTTTCGAAGAAATCGCAAAAGCGACCTGTGCAAACCACATCACAAAGGACATCGTGAACCTTGGCACGCTGCGATATGGTCATTTTCGTTATCGCGGTTGAACGATTGCCGCGAACCTCAATCGTGCTCCCGCCGAGGAAATGCAAGATGCGCACGCCTTTGGCAAAGCCCGCCTTGCTCATTTCAATGAACTCGTCGGCGGTGCCCTGCGTCCAGGTTGCCATCATGCGGCCGTCGTCGTGCCAGAGGGAACGGAATTTCTGCCACTGATTTGCGTCGCGCCACAGCACCCAGTTCTCGACCATCTCGCGAATCGTCAGCCGTTCAGCCATCTCATCAGTCATGGTGCGCTCCCAAGGTGTGGTATTGACGGCAAAAGTCTACAACAGTTCTGAGCAAGCAAGCTTGTTGGAAGGGTGCAAGGCCAGAGATCGCCTGATTCCGTCGTCGGATCGGCCGCGGACACAGGTTCCTGCCAGTTCAGCGGAGCGGATAGAGATTGATCCAAGCGATGATGGCTGCTGGCAGATGGCGAGGCTCTTCGAAGAAAAAATGCGTACGCGTCTGTCTCGGAGTTTTTATCCGGATCTCACAATAGTGTTGAGCAAAACCGGCCGCGAGCGACACGACCCATTTTTCGTCGTCAGGAGGCTCGGCGATGCATTTTCGGAGTGCGTCGTCGACATCGCTCTTCGTTTGGGAATCCCAATTTTCGTTGAAATCGATGATGAGTCCCACTCAGCCCCCTGTCCCTTGAATCCCCCTGCGGAAGTCTCGTGGCAGTCGACGCACTTTCCTCGCCCGTCGCGCTGCTGGCAGTGACCTGCGTCACTTCGACTAAGTGACGCAGGTCACTGCAGCTCTTGGAAGCCGTTATCAGAAGCGATCGGAACCCGAGTGCCGCAGAGAGTTTGTGACAGACTCAAAACAGGCCGCTTTCTAGGATCCAGCGACAGCTGCAGCTATACTTTTGCGAGCCTGATCAGATACGCGAGCATCCCAGTGTAGTTACCGCCCACACTGCCGAATCTAGACTGAGGGTGCTCCGCCGAACGAAGGAAAAGAGTCGGTGACAGATACGAAGAAAAAGCTAATTTATGACCAGGACCACCGGGGTCCGCTTTCCACCGATACGGTGGCCACGTTGATGCTTCTGCAGGCTGACAATATCGATCTGCTTGGTATTTCTACGGTGACGTGCGATATGTGGGCCAAGCAGGAAACTGCGTATGCGCTGCGCCTACTGGAAATCATGGGTCGACCGGAAGTGCCGGTGCATCTGGGTGCGCAAGAACCCTTGGTCAACACGAAGGCGGAAGCGCAGATGCGCTATCAGATGTTTGGATCGAGGACACTTGGAAACGAGGGGTATCTGGGGTGCTTCGCGAACGACGGTGGAAGCCGTGACGAGGTAGAGCCGCTACCTCCGCCCTACAGTCAGTTTGCTAAGATCAAGGCTCAGGACGAGCCTGCCGCCGACTTCATCATCCGTACGATTCGCGCCCATCCGAACGAGGTGACCATCTATTGTGGTGGTCCCATGACAAACCTGGCGCTTGCAGCCGTCCTTGCCCCCGACATCGTGCCGATCACCAAGGAAGTCATCTTCATGGGCGGAGGCATTCACCACTCGACGAGCTCGGTGAACGTGTACTTCGATGCCGAAGCCGCTAAGATCGGCTTTCGAGCGGGCTGGCCGAAATTGACGCTGGTGACCACCGATCTTGCCGAGGAAGTCCACCTGGCGGATGACGGCAAGGTCGATTACATCGTAGATCATGCCCAGTCACCCATCCGGGACCTCTTCCAGCTCTACGAACAGAAGCCGCAACGTGACAATCCGGGAAGGCAATCCTTCCGCATGCCCGATGAAATGATGGCTGCCCATGCCATCGACCCTTCGATTTTCAGCGGCTTCGACGAAATGTATATCGACATCGTCACACATAACGACGGCCATTACGGAGATACCTCCTTTTGGGATGGAAAGCGGTCGGACGACAGCCTTGGAATCGGTTTGAGCAATCCATCCGTCAAGGCGGGCCGCGTTCAGGTGCTCCATGGGATCGACAAGGAGCGCTTTCGTGAACTCTTTCTCGATTTGATGACTCGCCCCATCCATCGTTCCCAGACATAGAGGAACAGTCGATCGCGAGCAGAAGGGCACAAACATGACCGCCACGCGCCGAGAATTTATCAAGACGGTGGGAGTCGCTATTGCGTCTTCCCAGCTTCCCTTGGAACCGGCTGCGATGGCTCTGACCTCTGCGTCCACTATGAAACTGCCGGCTGGCGGGAAACGAAAGGTCATCTATGATCAGGACAATTCTGGTCCGTTCAGCTCCAACATCCTTGGAACGCTCATGATGTTGCAGGCCGATAACATCGATCTCTTGGGTATTACGCTTGTGACCGGAGAGGCTTGGATGAAGCAAGAGATGGCGTTTACGCTGCGCTTGCTCGAGCTGATGGGACGCACGGAAATCCCAGTGTACCCAGGCGCCGAGTTTCCCCTGATCAACACGAGGGAAGAGTGGCTGCTTCGGTTGCAACTCTATGGCGGCCATCGCCCGGACCCTTCCATGGGAGCTTTTGATCCCACCAATGGCGGGCCCAATCAAATCGCATCCCTGCCTTTCCCCTATGATCGTTTTGCGAAGCTAAAGGCACAGCAAGAACATGCCGCGCGCTTCATCATCCGGATGGTCCGCGAAAATCCAGGCGAGGTGATCATCTATGCGGGAGGGCCCCTTACGAACTTAGCGCTCGCGATTGCTTTGGCGCCCGACATCATAGTGTTGGTGCCCGAGGTGGTGATTATGGGAACCGGCTTTCACGCGTTCACCAATACCTTCAACACGTTTTTCGATCCTGAAGCCGCGCGGAAAGTTCTGCGCGCTCCTTGGCCGCGTTGTAGCATCGTCCCGGTGGACCTTGCCGAACAGATCCATGAGACGGACGAAATCGCGTCAGGTCGCAGTATGGTCGAGGAAATCGCCGGCCGCGCCGAGAGCCCCATTTCCGATCTGTTCCGTAGGTATGCGGTGGATTCCAAGGTGAGCCTTTCCCGTGTGGGAGATGAAATGATTGCCGCGCAGATCATCGACCCGACTATTTTTGCGGCATCGCAGTCGATGTACGTAGACATCTGCTCCACGCCTGGCCCGCGCTATGGGGACTCGATGTTCTGGCCCAAAAATTGGCAAGAGGTAGCCCGGTACCCTGTAAGCGCTGCCGATCGGCGGGTCTTTGTGGATCCGCGTCAATTCTACATGGGGCCACCCCCTTCGGCAGGACTCGTGAACGTTCTGCTTGAAATCGATCACGACCGCTTCAAGAAGCTTTTCGTCGATCTAATGACCAAACCGATCCATCGAACCTGATGTTCCCCTCTCTCACCGGAAGGCTTCGGGGACATTTCTAACGAGTTTTGACAGAGTTTTGACACCCACTTGACGGCGTCGGTATTTGACCGCTATGTTGCTTGCTTTACCTCAAGGATCACGGTGCCGGGGTGGCGGAACAGGCAGACGCGCGGGTCTCAAAAACCCGTGGCCGCAAGGCCGTATCGGTTCGATTCCGATTCCCGGCACTTACCTGAATGCACTTGCGGAAACCTACAGGTGTGCATCCGACTCGGAAAGGGAAGAGGTCGCCCGCGTCCTTTCAAGAAAAGCGACGCCCAATGACGAGACCCTAACAATCGTGCGCCCATTCGCGTGCTCTGTTGTGATAAGTCCACGATCATTGGCGTCTTCCCAGACCGGAAGGCGAGGGCATGAGGTACGCCAAGCATCCATCACTTGTTCGTATGTCCTCTCGCCATTTGCCAACCACTGAAGCAAATCGACGATCAGGCTTTCAACGACCGACTCAGTCACAGCCTCTCTCTCCCATCATGCCGTAGAGTGAATCTGATTCATCCTTCGTATGGGCACAGTCTACACCGGATCTTCCCGACGTATCGATCACAACACCTGACTTCCAATGGATCCTAAGCTGTGAACCACCTGCGGAGGTCTCACCGAACCACCGGCTCAAGCCAATTGCTTGAAAGCGGCCCAAGCGCGGGTTAGCATCGGCGCGATGATAGACTCCTTGCGCCATCTTTTGCGCAATCCCCTATTTCTTGTCGGCCTAACCGCATGTCTCACCGCCATCGTGGTGCAATCCGGAGAACTGGGCACTAGCGACACAACGCATCGCCTCGCAACCACACACTCGTTCTGGACATCGGATCCGCCCGTCGATCCACGGGACTACCCGGAATTCGGGATTCACGGTCGCAACGGAAGACTTTACGCCTGGTATGGCATCGGCCAGTCGCTGCTGATGCTTCCGGCAGACGTCGTTGGCACCTACGTCGAGAACCTATCCATTTTTGACGCCTACCAGGCGGATCCCACGCCACGCAGCATGATTGTTAGCTACAGCACGAATACGATTGTGTGTGTCTTGGTGATTCTCGTGTGCTTCCGTTTTCTAGGCCAGCTAGGATTCTCAACAAATCAGCGGATTGCAGGGGCGCTCGCTCTGCTTTTTTGTACAACGTTTCTCCATTACACGCAAAACATGACGGAGAACAACTACATACTCCTGCTCACGCTGGCCGGTCTCAGTTTTCACTACGAATGGCTCGACACGGGCAGTCGTCGCGCGCTGCTGATTGGCTCAGGCGCGCTCGGGTTGAACTTGCTGACGCGGCTGACGACTGGAATGGACCTTCTGGCGGTGACGCTCTTTGACTTTCTGGCTTTGCGAGGTAAGGGGCGAAGTCGAGGCGAGTCGCAACAGCGTTTCGTCGAATATGCAAAGGTGGCGCTGCCAGTATATTTCCTGTTTTTCGCGCTGGACCGGACCTATCAGTATGCTCGCTTCGGTTCGTTCTTCAATACCTACATTCAGATATTCGGCCGCGAGCAAAAAATCCTAAACCCGGAACTGCCCGCGGCTTTCCCATTTGAAACCCCGTTCCACATAGGCTTTTTCGGCGCGCTCTTTAAGCCCGAAAAATCAATCTTCCTTTTCGATCCGCTGTTGGTACTGACCCTGTTGCTGGTCGCTCGGGCGTGGAAGCGGTTTCAACCAGAGATTCGGGCCTACTTGATCGCTTTTACTGCGCTGATGCTTTCTTATATTAGCTTCTACGCCCGATTTACCGACTGGTCGGGAGATTTTGCCTGGGGCGATCGTTACGCTTCGACGCCAGTTGAGATTGTCGCCTTCATTTCGGTACCGCTGCTGATGCGCCATCGCGCCGATGTGGGCAAAGCAGCGTGGCGATGGGGGCTGGCGCTGACGGGGGCGAGCGTTGTGGTGCAGCTGGCGTCGGTGATGTTCTGGTGCCCACTTGAAATCTATCAGATGGAGACGCTGGGGCATCCGACGTTTGTAATCGCGCTGCGGCTCAAAAATATTGCTGCGTTCGCTCTGGGTAAAATGGATCAGTGGGGATTAAACAACGATGCCATGAAGGAAGATCCCTGGGATTACGTGCATATCACAACGTATAACTTCCTGCCTTTTCTGCTGGCCCGTGTCGGGAAAGCTGCGGGCTGGCTGGTGGATCTTCTGACTGCCCTCTGGTTTACTCTGCTCGCCGCCCTGCTCATCCTGCTCCGCTTCATTCGCCGCTGTGCCAAACGCGGGGAGTGGGAGCCGGCGACGCCGTAATCGAGTGAGATTGAATGGATCGTCAGGAACCGAATCGCGGCCCTGACGCGTCTAAGCTCACGCAGGACGTGAATAGGAGGAGGCGCGATGTTCGAGAAAATTGCAGGAGCAATATCTCTCGGGTTCCTTGCTCTGATTTTGCTGTTGCCGTCGGCTCAGGCTCAAATGGGCGGGCAGGCCGCCAGTCCTCCGGCGAAAGCCGACTGCAAGTTTCCGGACGGCAAAAGCATTCACATCGACTATTCGAGTCCGCGCATGAGGGGTCGCAAGATTTTCGGTGGCCTGGTGCCATACGGCGAAGTGTGGCGGGCGGGAGCGAACGAGGCTACGAGCTTTGTGATTGATGCAGACGTGAATGTAGGCGGCAAGACAGTGCCGCACGGCTCGTACACGCTTTTCGCACTGCCCAATCCAGAGTCATGGACGCTGATCATCAGCAAGCAGACTGGCGAATTTGGCATTCCGTATCCAGGCGAGCAGGATGATTTCGCACGTGTGCCGATGAAGGTTTCAAAATTGCCATCACCCGTTGAGAATTTCACCGTCGCGTTTGACCAGACGGGCGGTGTTTGCACGCTACGTTTGGAATGGGAAACGACGCGGGCTTTTGTAGAAATAACCGAGAAAAAATAGGGTGGGTGCCGGAGCGTCTACGGCGAAACGCGAGTCTGCGCCTTCGCACCGTGGGCTTGGGGATCGACCATGGCCCGAAACACACGGCCGCGCCCGATGACATGTTCCCCGGAACGTGCCTCGACATCGAAGACGAGAAAACGGCCTTTGTATTTTGCGAAACGCGCGTACGCTCGAACCGTCGCGCCAGGCGGTACCGCTTTCAGGTGATCCACTTCGATCCTCGTGCCGACGGTGATGACGCCCGAAGGCAGGTGGGGTCGGACGGCCATCACGCTGGCGTACTCCATCAATCCAATCATCGCCGGCGTCGACAACACGGGGGGCAAGTTCGGGTCGAGCGCCTGAATCGTATATTGATGCTCGACGATGCGTTCGACCGTGGCTTCCAGTCCGATCCGGAAGCGCTGTTCCTGTGGCCCAGCGCTTGTCAGCGTTTTCTTTTTTGACGGGCGTTTCGCACCGCGTTTGGCCTTTTGTCTTCTCATGGATCGCGTTTCGGGCTGGGGACAGAATAGGCTAGGCCAGCTCGGAAAAAGCTGTGCACAAATTCCAGCATCGTGGTGCCGACTTGGCTAAAGAGCCGCTTCTTGAGCGTGCGGTAGTCCTGGGAGCCGCTAAAGACATCTCGAATCACGTCGCGGAACGTTGGCGAGCAGTTAAGCAACTGCACCATTCGCGTAGTGATCGCTCCGCCGAGAAAAGTGCCGCGAAATAGTTTCCGCGCAATGCCCGCGGCGAATTCCAAGTCAGCGGAGAAAGCAGCGCGGAGACGTTCGGTATAAGACTGCAGCTGGCCTTCGATCAGCGCCTGCGCCAGAAGGTCGCCTGACCGCAGTGCGTAATACAGTCCCTCTCCGGTGATGGGATCGACGCAGGCCGCCGCATCTCCGGCCATGGCCCAGTTTCTTCCCGCGATGCGGCGCCCGCGAAGCGTTTGCGCTTGGGGCGACGGCAGCACGTGGCTGTAGAACCGGGCGCCGTTCATCGGTATGTTTTCCTCGGTGACGAACTGATCGAGATGTTGGCGCAACCGCTGCGTAGGCCCTTGGCCCATTTTCGCGCAGATGCCCACGGAAAGATGATCGGCGCGGGGAAACGACCAGAGGTAGCCTTCAAATTTCTTCAGAAATTTAACCTTGATGATGTCTTCTTCGGTGGGCACAAAATACCCAAGCGTCAGTTCCAGGTCGCTTGCGCTGAGCGCTGTCGTCTCCGGCAGCAAGCGGTTGCGCGCGCCCGCTGCCACAACAATGAAATCGGAATGGCGCGTTTCCCCACCAACCATCAGGCGAACGCGTGGGCCGTCCGTATCGACGCTCGTTACACGAGCGCGAATCACCTGGCAGCCAGCCGCGACAGCACGGTCCAACAGCAGACCGTTTAAGACCTTCCGCGCATAGATCACAATGGGATGACTCATGTCGAAGCGCGCGCGATGGCCACTGCCGGAAATCAGTTCCGCTGTACGGACGACCCTCTTGGGTTGACAGCCGTCCAGCAGGAAGGGGTACGCTGCAATGGCCTTGTGCGTCAGACCGCCACCACAGGGCTTTTCCCAGGCCAGGCGTTCGTCGAAAATTGTGACGCGAAATCCGTGGCGCGCCAGACGCTCGCCGCAAAGCGAACCTGCGGGTCCTGCTCCAACGATGACGATTTCTTCCATGCCTTGGCCTGTGGCCCTTTTCTCGGTCCGCCTGTGCCCGAATCAGGTCAGTGGAAATACCGCCGCAATAAACCAGGCGGCGAGTATAGCACCAAAGACTGCGGCGGCCGTCGCCGAGCCGGTGCGCAGGCGCAGCGCATCAGTGGCCAACCTTTGCAAAATCGAAAACAGCATTAGAGAGACTACCAAGATAAGAATCAGCACTTGTCCGCTGGCCAGTGCGTAGTAGGAGAACAGGCAGGCGAGCCAGAGCTCGGCCCGTAGAGCCAGGAAAAGCGCAAATCGCAGCGCGCGCAAGCGGCCTTTGCCGACCGGCCCTAGCAGGACTTCCTCCGCGAAACAGAAAATGAACGCGACGGGCAGGATCCCAGCAAAACGGAGCCAGCGCGGAACGTTAAGCCACAAGTCAGCGATCTGCCAGTTAAGCCACGCCCCCAGACCAAGTATGACGGTGAATCCGACAAGCACTGCGGCAACCACGGTCCGAAACTTCGCACCCAGGGCTTGCTTTGCGGACTTCCCATTCAAAACCAACAACAAGCCGCCCGCAATCAAAAGCAGGGAGGCAAGATAGTCTCCCGTATACAGGCGCAGCGGCGACAGCGGGACCCACACCGCGAGAATCAAAACGCTCGCCAGGGCGCAGGCGGCGCCTTCGGCAAGTGCAAGCGCAGCGAACGGGCTCGCAGGCGGGGAATCGCTGGCGGGTGGGCCTGCAATTCTCGTAGCCACCGTGGCAGAAAAGGGAAAGAGCAACAGAATGGACAGCAATCCGATCAGCGGCGCAAAATCCCGATACCGGTATGATGGACTGTGATCCTCATGGCTGCGACTGGCGCTGTTTAAAGCGTAGGCAATCCAATCGCTGGCTTGCTGGAACACGCGCGGATCGGCGAGTAGGCTCGTATGGTCGGACCAGGGCGTCACCTCGAGATGAAAGGCGCGCGCCTGGCGAAAATCCTCCGCCTCCGTGCGCTCCCCTCCCGCCGCCTGGGCCAGCGTTCGCGCCGCGCGCTTAAGGATCGGAAGATCATACTGCGCGCTGAGGATGAGCAGATTCGCCGGCATTCGGCGCGGCAGAGGCATCGGCGCAGGCGAAAGCGCGATGGTGGCTGCCACGGGCTCGCGATCCGCGACGCGGATGGCGAGCGCACCCCCCATCGAGTGTCCAACGAGAACGGTCCGCTTCGGATCGATCTCGCCGGAGCGAGTCAGGGATTCGACAACTATCTGAGTGCAGCGATCAGCGCGCGAAAACGAGAATGCGTCCGTATTGTCTCCGTGCCCAGGTAAGTCGAACAGATAGACGCGGGGACCTGCTTCCCGCGCGAGGTAGCTGCCTAGGCTTTGCATGATTCGGCGATCTGCGGATAGCCCGTGAAAGAGAAGCGCCGCGTCGAGAGTTGTCCGGCGTGGCTCCAGAATCGTGACTGGCATATGGCAGCCGTCGGCCGTCAGGACAAAATCCTGATGCGGCGGTTCGGTTGAGCCGATCACCGACGCGCTCACACTCACACCCAGCACACCGGTAATCGCAAGCACCACTTCCCATCTCTTCATGGTGCCCTCAGCGGGGGTCGGGGAGGGCGTGGTAAAATGATCTGCTCGGTCGAGCCCGCTGGGACCGACTGAGGGACAGAAGTTTGGGACAGTTTGTTTCGCAACCTGGGCCGATTCTCTACCGGGGCGCTTGGAAAGACAACGCCCAGGGAGAGGTTTGCCCAAAAAGCCTGTTCCGCCCAGCGCTAATCCGCCGGTTTCAGAATTCCGCACTCACCGATCCAGGTGAACTGCCTGCAGGGCCTGTCCAACAGAGTCTGGTTGTGCGCGTATGATCCTTCCTTTCGTCTCCGAGTTGTTCGTCCAGGTGGCGCGGCATCGAGCCATAGAGGAGATTTGCGACCGACTTCGCCGCAACCTCGGAGAAACTCGCGTCGCCGGCCTCATTGATCCAGCAAAGGCCCTCGTGGTGCCGCTCATCTTCGGCGAGATCGGCCGCCCCATGATTGTGCTAGTCGAGTCCAACGAGCGTGCGGAAGCGCTTCTCGAGGCGGTGCGTTGGTGCTATCGCGCCATCACCGGGAAACCAGACAGCCGGGTGGCGCATCTCCCGGCGTACGAAGTGCTCCCGTACGAAAACCGGTCGCCGCACGGGGAAATCGCAGAAGCGCGCGCGGTTGCGCTGTGGCGACTGGCAACCGGCGAGCTCGATCTTTTGATCACACCTGTGCAGGCGGTGCTCTGGCGCATGCACGAGGCCTCTTTCTACGCCGACCTAGCACGCGGGATCGCGCGGGACCAATTGATCTCGCACGAGGAGTTGATCGGCTTCCTCAATCGAGCAGGCTACGAAAAACAGGCGAGCTGCGAGATGCCGGGGCAATACTCAGTGCGCGGCGGCATCATCGACGTTTTTTCGCCAGAGGCCCCGCAGCCCGTCCGCATCGAACTGCTGGGCGACACGATTGAATCGATTCGAGCCTTCGATCCCGTTACGCAGCGCTCGACCAACCCGATTGAGCGCTGCGTGCTTTTGCCGCTCAACGAAATCTTCCACCGCACCGATGGCCCGATAGAGCAGTCTGTTTCCGCGGCATCAGGACCGAACCACGATGCGCTACCTCCGGACTCTTATCCCGGATGGGAGTTTCGCGAGATGGCGGCAGGGAAGCGGCCGGGCCTGGTATTCGATCTCGCAACTGAGCCGCTGTTGGTCATTGAGGAACCCGCACAGCTTGCCCAGATTGTGGAAGGCTACCGTGCCCAGCTGGAAGAAGCCTTCGATAAAGCGGAGGATCCTCTGGCCCAGCCTCCCGCCCGTTACATCCTGAGCGAAGAGGAGTGGTCGCTTGCGCTCCAGCTCTTCCCGCGTTTGGCGATGGAGCGTCTCGCCATGGCTGAGGAGGGAAGTTCTTCTCTGCTCCTGCAAACGCAGCCGACCACGCGCTATCACGGCAACGTCAGCGCGTTCATGGCGGAGGTGCGCGGCCGGCTCGACGCGGGCGAGCAGGTAATCGTTTCAGCAGCAAGCACCGGTGAACTCGAGCGGCTCGCTGATCTTTGCCACGAGTACGAGATGCCGTATCGGTTGGGAGAACTCGAAAAGGACGCCACTGTCACGCGGCTGGCCGAGGAATCCAGTGGCGGTGGCGTCCCGGCGATGGGGCTCGTGAAAGCGCCGTTTTCAGAGGGAGTTCTCTTCAGCGAAGCTCGGATCGCTTTTTACGGGAATGCTGATCTGTTCGAGTCTCTTCCGGCGCACAGGATGCGCGCACGGCCGAAGACGGCGAGCTTCTTCAGCGATCTGTCAGACCTCAAGCCGGGCGACTTTGTCGTGCACGTGGATCATGGCATCGGGCAGTTCGAGGGGTTGCGGCAGGTCAGCGTGGACGGTGCGCAGGGTGAATTCATGCTTCTGCGCTACGCAGGCGAGGCCCGGCTCTATGTTCCTTTGGCCCGGCTCGATCTCGTCCAGAAATACCAGTCACTGGGCGGGACGGAACCTGCTCTGGATCGGCTTGGCGCCACGGTCTGGGAGGCACGTAAGTCGCGCGTGCGCAAATCGGTCAGCGACATGGCTGATCAGCTTCTCGCGCTGTATGCCGAACGCAAGAGCGCGCCCGGCCACCAATTCTCGACAGATTCCAACTGGCAACGTGAGTTCGAGGATGCCTTTGAGTTTCAAGAAACTCCTGACCAGCTACGCGCCATTGAGGAAGTTAAGCGTGACATGGAATCGCCACTCCCGATGGACCGCCTCCTGTGCGGCGACGTCGGCTACGGCAAGACCGAAGTGGCCATGCGCGCGGCCTTCAAGGCAGTAGCTGACGGGAAACAGGTTGCTGTCCTTGCGCCGACGACAGTGCTCGCGTTCCAACATCTCGAGACGTTTCGGCGCCGGTTCGCCGCCTTTCCGATGCGCATGGAGATGCTGAGTCGGTTCCGCACCGATAAAGAGCAGGAGAAAACGCTCGAGGAGCTCGAAGCAGGCAAGCTCGACATTGTCATCGGAACGCATCGACTGCTTTCAAAGGACGTAAAATTCTCCGACTTGGGCCTGCTCATCGTGGATGAGGAGCAACGGTTCGGCGTAGCGCACAAAGAGCGCCTGAAAGAAATGCGTAAGAACGTTGACGTTCTGACCATGTCCGCCACGCCCATTCCTCGAACGCTTCACATGTCGCTCGTGGGCCTTCGTGATATGAGCGTGATTGAAACGCCCCCGCGAGACAGGCTTGCGATTCAGACCACCGTTGCTCCCTTCCAAGAGAAACTCATCCAGCGGGCCATCGAGGAGGAATTGGCGCGTCACGGCCAGGTGTTCTTCGTGCACAACCGCGTCGAATCGATTGCATCGCTCGCGACTCTGGTGAAGAGGCTCGTGCCTCGAGCGCGCGTCGTCATCGGCCACGGCCAGATGCGTGAAAGCGAATTGGAAAAAGTGATGTTGAAGTTCGTGCGCAACGAGGCGGATATTCTGGTTTCGACCACCATTATCGAGAATGGGCTTGATATCCCCCGCGCGAACACGATCCTGATCAATCGCGCCGATCGCATGGGGCTCTCCGAGCTGTACCAGCTTCGTGGGCGTGTCGGCCGGTCAAATCAGCGTGCCTATGCGTATCTGCTTGTTCCAGCCGAGGGCGCTCTTACACCGCTTGCTCGCCAGCGGCTCGCGGCTCTCAAGGAGTTTAGCGAACTCGGCGCGGGATTCCGCATCGCGGCACTCGATCTCGAATTGCGTGGTGCGGGAAACCTGCTCGGGCGGGAGCAGCATGGGCACATCGAAGCCGTGGGGTTCGATATGTACTGCCAGATGATGGAGCGAGCCGTCAGAGAACGGAAAGGAGAAGCCGTCGCTTCCGATCGAAGAGCTACCCTCAACCTGGGACAGGACCTCCGCATCCCGCCCGAATATATCGAAAACGAAAATCTGCGTCTGCGCATCTATAAACGTATCGCGAGCGTCACGTCCGAGGACCAAGCAGTAGAAGTCCGGCGGGAGCTGGAAGACCGGTTCGGGCCCTTGCCGCCTGCAGTCCTCCATCTGCTCGATTATGCGGTGTTGAAGGCCGAGGCCGAGCGGCTGGCGGTTGCCACGGCAGATCGTCGCGGCGACCAGATCGCCATCAAGTTCCACGAGGACACGACGCTTGGCCCGGAGCGCCTGGTAAAGCTGATCGGAAAGCGTCGCGACCTGCGCCTGGACCCAGCGGGCGTTCTCTGGCTCACCTGGAAAATCGGAAAGGACGGAAAAGGCGGGCCCTTGGAGGCCGTGAGAAACGTGTTGAAGCAACTACAATCGTAGCGCTACACTTCTGTGCGAGTGATGGACATGAAAAATCAAAGCTTTGCTTGGGTTCCGGGCCTGATTCTGCCCTCGCTACTGCTCCTGGCGCCGGGAACGTCGTGCGCGCAGTCGAAGCCGAATGTCGTCGAAGAAATCGTGGCAAGGGTGAACAATCAGATCATCACGATGTCCGATTATCAAAAGGCAGGAGCGGGACTTCAGCAGGAGGTTCAGCAGGATTGCCAGAATTGCACGCAACAGCAGATCGCTGCCGAAATAGCGGACCGTCGCAAGAATCTCTTGCGGGACATGATTGACCAGCAGCTGCTGATTGAGCGCGGCAAAGACATGGACATTAGCGTGGAGACCGAGTTGGTCAAGCGCCTCGATGAGGTGCGCAAACAGAATAACCTCGCCACCATGGAGGATCTGGAAAAAGCTGTCGAAGGGCAGGGCTTGGTCTGGGAGGACTACAAGAACCAGCTGCGCAACAGCATACTAACCCAGGAAGTCATTCGGCGCGAAGTTGGCGGCCATTTGGATATAGGAAGCGATGAAGTGAAGAAGTACTACGAAGCCCACAAGCAGGAATACAACCGCCCCGAGCAGGTCGCGCTGGCGGAAATCTTTCTGAGTACCGAAGGCAAAAGCCCCGAGGAGATCGCGGCGGTTCATACGCGCGCCGATGATCTGCACAACCGACTGGTCAAGGGCGAGGATTTTACGGCTCTGGCGAAGCGCTATTCCCAGGGCTCGACGGCCGAGGAGGGGGGGGACCTCGGGGAATTCGAGCGCGGCCAGCTGGCGAAACAGCTGGAGGATGCGGTCTTTGGTCTCGAGAAAGGTCAGTTTACCGACGTCATTCAGACCAAGACGGGCTTTGAGATCTTGAAGGTGGAAGACCACTTCCAGGCGGGCTTGCAACCCCTCGATAAGGTCGAAGGCGAAATCACGAACGTGCTCTACCGGCAAAAGATGGAACCGGCCTTGCGCACCTATCTCGCACAGTTGCGCGAAGAGAGCTACGTGCAAGTGAAGCCCGGGTATACGGATTCGGCCGCGGTTCCCGGAGCCACGGTTATTCAGGAAGTCGCTCCGACGCCAGACGCCCCGGACAAAAAGAAATCCAAGAAAAAAGCCCCTCTTCCGAAAGTCAACAGCTAATGAAACTCCAGTTCATCGCCGGCCTGGCTGACGGCCAGGTCGTTTCTTCTCTGTTCCTCGTCCGTGAAAAAGAGATTCGAACCTCCGTGCGCTCGGGAAAGTCTTGGCTTGAGCTCAATCTGGCAGACCGCTCCGGGAGCATTCCCGCAAAAATGTGGGATAACTTTGAAACCCTGGCCAAGACTTTTGACTTGGATGACGTCGTGCGCGTTCGTGGGCGAGTGAAGGTTTACAACGGCCAGAAGGAGTTGACGCTCGAGCAGATTGTTCCGACGTCCGATAGCGAATACGATCTCGCCGATTTTCTGCCGCACACGAAACACGACGTAGAAAAGCTATACGCCTCTGTGAAAGCCGCCATCGCGGGAATGAGAAATCCTTGGCTCAGGCAGCTGCTTTCGTCGATTATCGAAGATCCGCAGATCGTACCTCGACTGAAGCGCGCCCCTGCCGCCATGACCATGCATCACGCGTATCTGGGCGGACTGCTCGAGCATGTCGTGAGTCTCATGGGCCTCGCGTCCGCCGTCTCGGCGCATTACCCCGAACTCGATGCCGACCTACTTCTGGCAGGAGTCGTTTTGCACGACATCGGCAAGCTGGATGAGCTTCGCTACGTTCGGGGCATCGATTACTCGGACGAAGGCCGGTTGCTTGGACACATCACGATCGGCGTTCGCCTCGTTCAGGAGAAATGCCGTGCGATTGAGGGATTCCCGGCTCCCCTCGCCGTGCTGGTTGAGCACCTGATCGTCAGCCATCACGGAACCTATGAATTTGGATCGCCTTCGTTGCCACAAACTCCCGAGGCCGTAATGCTGCATTTGATCGACGACATGGATTCCAAGATGGCTGCCATGAGGGCAACTTTGGAGGCAGCATCGGCGAATGGTTCGCCCGGAAACTGGACCGATCGCAACCCTTCTCTCCGACGCGCTTTGCTTCGCGCGGCTAGGTATCTGGTGATTCCGGAAGCGCCGGGCACAGCGGCGGTGCAGACGACGCCCGCAGCAAGAATAGGAAAGGAATAGAGCCGTCATGGGCGAACACACGCCATCCCCGCGCCATTCGCTCCTCGATCTCGCCCCGCTGGAGCTTGCGTGCATGAACACGCTCTGGCCATTGGGTGAAGCGACCGTACGTGAGATTCGCGACCGACTGACTCCGCGCCGCACACGTGCGTACACGACAATCATGACGATCATGGATCGGCTGGCGCGCAAGGGGGTGGTCGAACGCCGCAAGGCTGGCCGAGCGTATGTGTATCGCGCCAAACTGGCCGCCGAGGACGCCCGTTCTCAAGCGCTCTCCCAAATCCTTGAGAATTTCTTCGGTGGCTCGAAAGAGGCCTTGCTGGCGCAGCTCGGAGCAGGCGTGGCGGTTCGGGTCGCCGACGAGACCGCCAACGGCTCCCGCCCAAAAAGCGAGGCGCGAGCGAGCGGCATCGCAGGCCCGGCTGCCGGATTCGACTAAATGTTTCCCGCTGAACTTCAGATTCGTGATCTCGCAATCCGCCCGGCCACTGTTCTCGCACCCATGGCCGGTCTCACCGATACGATCTTTCGCCGTGTGATCCGCTCGCTAGGATCCTGCGGCTTGATCATGACCGAATTCACCAGTGCCGAAGGTCTGACACGCAAATCGGCGCGCACGCTGCGGTATCTCTACTTTGATGAGGATGAGCATCCGATTGCTGGACAGATTTTTGGTTCCGATCCGCAGGTAATGGCCGCCGCCGCCGCGCTCATCGAAGATTTGGGTTTTGACCAGGCAGACATCAACCTCGGCTGCCCCGTAAAGAAGGTCGTGAAATGCGGAGGCTCGGGTTTGCTGCGCGATCTGCCTCATCTGCAAAAGCTTTTGCGCGCCGTTCGGGCTGCGGTCCGGATCCCGCTGACGATCAAGATTCGATCCGGCTGGGATGAAACCAGTGTGGTCGCCGTCGACGTCGCCCGAATGGCGGAACAGATTGGGATCGATGCGATCGCCGTCCACCCGCGCACGCGAATGCAGGGCTATGCTGGGTTTGCCAATTGGAAAATCATCCGCGACGTAAAGCAGGCGGTGCGGATTCCTGTGATCGGAAACGGCGACGTTCGCAAGCCCGAGGATGCCGTGCGAATGGTCGAGGAAACCGGCTGCGACGGGGTGATGATCGGCCGCGCGGCCTCCTCGAATCCCTGGATTTTCCGTCAGATCGCTGACTATCTCTCGACCGGCTACTACAGAGAACCCACTGAATCCGATCGCTATCGCTTGTTATCGGGCTACTTCCTTAGCTTGCGCAACGCCGAGATGCCAGACGCGATCGGCAAGATGAAGCAGTTCGCGACTCTGTTTACGCATGGTGTGCCGAACGGCAGCGAGCTGCGCCAGCAGGTTCACCGCGCGCACACGGTGAGTGAAATTCTCGATTGCGTCGACGCCTTCTTCGTCGGTGCGAATTGCGGGCGTCCTCTGTAATCGGCCTCTGGCCTACAGGGAGCTGAGCAGGCAGTGGCTACGGCTCGCGCGTAACCAGCAGTTGTTTATAGGCTTCACGGCGCGTGATGCCGCGTTCGCGCGCGACCTGCTTCAGAGCCAGCTTCCTATCTACGCCACGCTCGCGCATGATCTCCTCGACACGCCTCGCCAGTGGCACCTCTCTCGCGGCTGCCTCGGGGCTGGCCGCATGTGATTCGTGACCGTCGGAGGGGCCGAGGAGCAGCGTGATCTCCCCCCGCGGCGCCTTTTTCCTTGCGGCCGCGATCAAGTCCTCGAGATGCCCGCGCTGGAACTCCTCGTGCACCTTGGTCACTTCGCGCGCAATCACGGCGGGACGGTTGCCCAGGATTTCGAGGGCATCTTCAAGCGTGTCGAGCAGCCGGTGCGGCGCCTCGTAAAGCGCAAGCGTCCGCGGCTCGTTCACGAGAGCGCGGAGTTCTTTGCGCCGCTCCGTCGGCCGTGACGGCAGGAACCCGATGAACGCGAACTGCTCGATGGGCATTCCCGAGGCTGCCAGGGCGGCCACAAAGGCCGATGCGCCCGGAATCGGCACCACATGAATCCCGTGTCTAAGGCACAAGCTCACCAGCCGGTGACCGGGATCGGAAATCGCGGGAGTTCCTGCGTCGCTAACGAGCGCGACCTTGGCACCCTGTTCTAGCTCAATCACGATCTCGGCCGCGCGCGTCATTTCATTGTGCTGGTGATAGCTCACCAGCCGCTTTGAAATGCCGAAGTGTGAGAGCAACTTCAGCGTCTGCCGGGTATCCTCGCAAGCGATTACGTCTGCTTCCTTCAGGATGCGCAGCGCCCGCATCGAGATATCTTCGAGGTTGCCGATGGGCGTGGCCACTACGTAGAGGCAGCCCGCGCCCACATCACGGCCCGTCGCAGGCACCTTCGGCTTTGCCACCGCCCCTCCTGCAATCCCCGAACAAATGAGCCTAAGCCGCGTCCCTCGTGTTTGCAAGGCGTTCCCATGCGCCGCGCCGGCTCTCCCCCTTAATCTCTTCGGCCTCATCCATGACAACCCAACCGGGGGATACGATGAACCTTTCCGATTCCGGGGAATGCCCAAAATTGACAGAGCTTGTTAGCTCGGATATTCTGAGTGATTCGAAGTCCATCTTGAAGGAGCGCTGAATGGCTCAGGGTACGCCTGTAAAGCACAAGAAGAAGACCAAATCCGTCCTGAGGAATATCCGCCACACGGAACGCCGAGCGGCCATCAACCGTATGAACCGGACCCGCGTCCGTACCGCGATTCGTCGTATGCGCGCGGCTCTTAGCTCCGCAGATTCGGCCGGAGCTCAGAAGCTGGCCTCCGCAACGTTTTCGGAAATCGACAAAGCGGTCCGCAAGCGTACTCTGTCTGAAAACACGGCCAACCGTTACAAATCGCGGCTGGCGCTGGCCATGAACGCACTGAAAGCAAAGAAGTAGACCTTCACCGCTAAGGGCTCTCCCGTCTCAGCCCCCTCGGCTACGCTCCTTTTTATTATCAGGGCAAATACTCAGGCGGAGCCAGCGGCCGGTCGCATGATGGGCGATGCAAGGCGCGCGATCAGGAATTCGAGCGTTGCGCGCGGATCCGGATTCGCAGATTTCAACTGACTGTCGGCCTCTGCCAGTGCCACGATGCCCGCCAGCAAATCCTTCTTGGCAATGCGGTGTGCTTGACGGATGGCTGCCTCGGCAGATTCAGGACTCATGCCCAACTGCCGCGCCGCTTGATAGCCCCGGGTATGCACGGACAAATCGCGAGCTTCGACCAGCTTGCGATACATCCACGCCAGGGCGCCAACAATACCGGCTGGCTGTTCGCCGTTACGCCATAAAGTCTCGAGAAACGCGAGTGCTTCATCACATCGGCGATTGGCGAGTGGTTCGGCAAGTTGCCAGACAGTGTTCCTGCGCGCCGCTACAACCAATGTCTCAATGTCCGCCCTTGTAATGCACCTGCCGCGGGCATAGCTGGCCAGCTTTTCTAGTTCGATGCGCATGCGCGCGGGTGACCCATTCAGCATTTCAGCCAGCACGACGGCTGCATCGCGATCAATTTCCGCCCCCAGATCCTGCGCCATCTGCGCTGCCGTCAGCGGAGCCGATCCGGCGCCGATCGTCAGCTCGACGATCAGAGCCTTCTCGTGAAGCAACTTCGCGAACCGCTGGCGGCCATCGAGCCCCTCCACCTCGATCACCAGCACGGTAAAAGGCGCAGGGGATTCAAAATATCCCTCCAGAGCCTTCAGAATTTCGTCCCGTGATTTCTCGCCCAGCTTCTCGACGGACTCAGCGCTTTCGACAATGAGGACTTGGCGCCGCGCCAACATCGGCACCGTCAGCGCTCGACCCAGAATCTCGTCCCAGCCAACCTCGCGCGCAGAAAGACGCAGCACGGCCCAGTCGCGCACTTCCGGCGGCACGAACGCTTCGATGATTTTGGCGCGGCATAGCTCTCTCAGATAGACATCGGTGCCTTCCAGCACGATCGCCGCAACCGGCTTGCCTTGCGCAAGCCGATGGAGCAGCTTTTCCGGAGAAGCCGTGGACATCAGAAATTCTCCAGTACGTCGGCGACAAGATGGGATGCAAAGTCGCGCGACATGCGATCCAGCGCGGGACCCTGTTCTTCGAAAAAAGTGGCCACATCTGTGGAAATCTGATACTCGTCACGAAAAACCATATCATCATTTTTGTAGGCAGGCTTTTCCGTGTGGTTGTCAACAAGCCGCACCTTCGTATGCACGGTGACGAGCATAGTGGTAACTTGGCCCGTCGTTGCTTCGAATAACACCGGGTTCGTTTCGATCGATAGCACCTCGCCGGTCAATACAGCGTCGGCCGAAGCGGAGTCCTGTACGATCCGGTATTTTGTTCGGGTGATAAATTCTCGGATTACCGCCTGCGTAAATCGCTGCTCGATGCGATAGCTCGTAGTGTCGTTCTTGAACGCAGGAATCGCGATCGTTTTCCACCCAGACGGCAAATTCACGGATGTCCCAGCGACGTGATACCCGCAACCTCCGCCTGTCAGCGCGGAAAAAACGGCCACCGAGGACAGAATGAGCCGGAACCAAAGCTTAGTGCGCCGAACCGGCAATGAGCTCCTCCGCAATGCGGACGGCATTACTGGCCGCCAGGCGTAAGTTATCGGTGACTCCCCAAATCCACATGCCATTGGCAACATTCAGATCCGGTTCGATTCGCATGAGTTGGATGTCGCTTTCGCCCGCCACGCTGACGTTGGTCGGGGGTGGATCGTCCTGTCCACCCATCTTTACGCCTAGCTTGACAAGCGCCGCTTCCACTGGCTCGCGTGCTACCGGCGACTGCATCTCCACATAGGCAGCGAAAGCATACCCGTAAAATACCGGTGCTTGCACCAGCTGAATTGCCGGCACCGGCGCTCGGCCGGCGAGATAGCGTCCCGCGTCACGCGCAATGGCGGCGCGCATCTGGGCAAGACTTGGCTTACTCCCTTCCCCGTAGCGCGGCAGAAGATTGAAGGCGACCTGGGCGTCGAAAACGGGCTGCGCGATCTCGCGGAAGGAAAGCAGGCTCGCTGTTTGACTCTCTAGTTCCTCGACGCCAGCCTGACCTCGTTCCGACACCGGCGGAAACATCACCACGGAAATCCGCCGCGTTTCAAAAACGTTCAGTCCCACGGCTAGCGTGCAAGCGATGATGACGGGTGAAGAGGGTGAAGAGTATGCCGCGCGTGCGATCGACCCGTTTCCCGACGCTCCCATCTCGGCTGGCAAGAGCGGACCAAGGGAGGGAATGACGCAATTGGGGGAGGCGCCAGATGCCCCTAGGGCACCGGTCAGATCGATGACCGTAGCGCCGGATCTCTCGGCGACCGGCCAGTTCCGGTCCGTATCGGATGCGCTTCCCGCGAAAAATGCGAACTGTGCGGCCTCAAAGCTGTCCTCCTGGAGCGCTCGTATGAATGTCGCTTCTCCACCGGCCTCCGTCAAAGTCCCAGCCATGACGCTTTCATCGAGAAGGACGATATCACGTGCCGGAAAGTTACGGTCTTCTAAGACCTGCTTCAGTTCCTTGCCGAGAAGAGAGGACGCACCAACGATGGCTACGCGATAGAACTTTCCCGGCCCGGACGGCATGGCTCAGGCATGGCGTGAAGCGAGGCGATGGCGAGCGGATCGAACAACTTGTAGCGCGACGCCATGTATGGCGTAGGCAGCCGCAACAATCAGCAACGTCGGTCGGGAGAAGAACCAGATTCCGCCAATCAGCAAAGCAATCAGCACGACAAACAGCGAGGGCCAGCGCCGCGTCCAGGGAATGTCCTTGAAGCTATAATGACGCACTGTACTCGACATGAGTATGCCCAACACGACCAGCAGCGCGAGCCACAGCACTGCGAGCCGTGGGTCGGAAACGGGATTCTCAAAGAAATGAACCGTCGCCGCAATCATGCCCGCTGCAGCCGGCGTCGGCATGCCTGCAAAAAAGCGGTTGCCTCCCGGCGCCATGCCCTGGATATTGAAACGCGCGAGCCGCCAGGCGCAACACCCCAGGTAGAAAAACCCAACCAACCAGCCCAACTGAATCAGGTGAGAGCCCTCGAGGGCGCCGAGAACCGCGGCCGAGTGAAGCCCCCAAGCGTACGCAAGCAGGGCGGGTGCCATTCCAAAGCTCACCACATCGGCCAGCGAATCGAACTGCTTTCCGAACTCGCTGTTCGTCCCCATGGCGCGCGCGATGCG
>CAYOXF010000110.1:0-6705 GCA_964407845.1 uncultured Acidobacteriaceae bacterium
TCGCGATTCTGCGGGGCCTGAAAGAGCGCTACGAGGTGCATCATGGCGTGCGCATCCAGGATGCCGCAATCGTCGCCGCGGCCATGCTTTCGCAACGCTATATCACCGATCGATTTCTGCCGGATAAGGCCATTGACCTGGTGGATGAGGCGGCCGCTGGCTTGCGTATGGAAATCGATTCACTTCCCGCCGAGATCGATGAGATCGAGCGGCGCGTTATGCAGCTCGAAATCGAACGGCAGGCTTTGCGCAAGGAATCGGACCCCCATGCGAAGCAGCGACTCGCCGAGATCGAGAAGGAACTGGGCGAATGGCGCGAGCAATCCAGTAGCCTCAAAGCCCACTGGCAGACCGAGAAAGACGGGATCACTCGCATCCGTAAGGACAAAGAAGAGATCGAACGCCTGAAGGTGGAGGAGCAACGTTTTGAGCGCGCCGGCGATTTTTCGCGAGTGGCGGAAATCCGCTACGGCAAGCTTTCCGCGGCGGAAAAGGAGCTGAAGGCGGCGCAGGACCACCTGGCAGACCTTCAGAAAGATCACGCGATGTTGAAGGAGGAGGTAGGTGAACAGGAAATCGCGAAAATCGTAAGCAAGTGGACGGGGATTCCCGTCGGCAGATTGCTCGAAGGCGAGATCGAAAAGCTCGTCCACATGGAAGAGCGGCTGCGCCAGCGAGTGGTTGGCCAGGACCCGGCGCTTGCAAGTGTGGCAAACGCCATCCGTCGCAGCCGTTCCGGACTAAGCGACCCGAACCGGCCCATTGGTTCGTTTCTGTTTCTCGGGCCTACCGGCGTCGGGAAAACCGAGCTGGCGCGCGCTTTGGCGGAATTTCTGTTCGATGACGAGCGAGCGATTATCCGACTCGACATGTCCGAATACATGGAAAAACATTCCGTGGCGCGCATGATCGGCGCCCCTCCGGGCTACGTGGGTTACGAGGAAGGTGGGCAGCTGACCGAGCAGGTTCGGCGCCGGCCGTATTCAGTGTTGCTGCTCGATGAGATCGAGAAGGCTCACCCCGACATCTTCAATGTGTTGCTGCAGATTCTCGAGGATGGGCGTCTAACGGATGGAAAGGGCCGAACCGTGGACTTCCGCAACACGGTCGTGATTATGACGTCGAACGTCGGATCCACGGCCATCTTCGAACTCGTAGCGAAGGATCCGAAACGGGCGCGTGAGCAAGCCATGGGAGCGCTCAGGGAACTCTTCCGTCCCGAGTTTTTGAACCGCATCGACGATATCGTCATGTTCAGTCCACTCGGCAAGGAGCAGATCGAGCGCATTGTCGAGCTGCAATTGGCCTCGTTCACAAGGAGGTTGATCGAGAAACAGGTGACCCTCAAACTGACCGCATCGGCCAAGGCCCTTCTGTTTTCAGAAGGCTACGATCCGGCCTACGGAGCGCGACCGATGAAGCGGGCGATCCAGCGACTGATTCAGGATCCGCTGGCACTGAAAATTCTAGAGGGTGAGATCCGCCCAGGCGATGAAGTGAGGGTGAGCGTCGATCCGAAGGCGGGAGAGATGAAATTTGAACGCGCCACTGTGACGGCGGGCGCCGCCTGACTGGGGAGCGAACCATGAGAGCGATCAAGACGACATTTCTCCTTACGGTTTTGACCCTGTTGCTGCTCTTTGTGGGCCAGCTATTTGGCGGCCGACAGGGCATGACCGTCGCACTGTTCTTCGCCGTCCTGATGAACGGCGTTGCCTATTTCTTTTCCGACAAAATCGCCCTGATGTCGAGCGGAGCTGTTCCGATTAGCCGCGAGCAGGCGCCCCGCCTCTATCAGGTGATGGAGCGTCTTGCGGGGAAAGCCAATCTGCCCATGCCGAAGCTGTATCTGATTCCGCAACCTGCGCCGAACGCGTTTGCGACGGGCCGCAATCCGAGCCACGCCTCGGTGGCCGTGACCCAGGGGCTTCTGGAGCTGATGGATGATGAAGAGCTAGAAGGCGTGATCGCGCACGAGCTTTCCCATGTCCGCAATTACGACATTCTCACCTCCTCGATTGCCGCGACCATCGCTGGCGCCATCACCTGGCTTGCACAGATGGGCAAATGGGGCATGATCTTCGGAGGCTGGGGAGGCAGAGATGATCGCGACCGCGGGGGCGGAGGGATTGCAGCGCTGCTGATGCTGGTTCTGGCGCCGCTGGCAGCGCTGTTGCTGCAATTGGGAATTTCTCGGCAGCGAGAGTATCAGGCGGACGCGTCGGGCGCAAAAATGGTTGGGCACCCCTATGGACTCGCTCGCGCGCTCGAAAAACTGGGTGCCTATAACCAAAGAATACCGATGGCTATTTCGCCATCCACTTCGGCGCTGTGCATTGTGGCCCCGAAGACCGCGGGGCAATTCCTTGCCAACTTGTTTAGCACGCATCCGCCGCTGGCCGACCGTATCGAGAAATTACAAACCATGACCATTACGAGGTGAGATCGAGGTCGCGCAGAAATCATTAAAATCAAGTAAAATTTGCAGGGTCAAAACCCCCGTCCCCACCCTCTTTTCGTTCGCCTATCAGCTCGTAACCCTCTGTAGATCTGTAGTTTACAGAATGCCCCGACCGGCCCGATCGATTTGGTTCAGGGCGTGCTCCCATCTGGTTCCAGCAGGGGTTTCCACGGAGGAATTGAACACATGCTCGAAGAACGGCAGGAAGTGATACAAGACGCGCCAGCGCCCCGCTGGATCGGGATCGTCATTGTCGCACTGGCGGTGATCTCGCTGGCAGGTTTGGGAATGGCCTGGTCCGCATCGAATCACGCAGCGGCTCTGCAACAGACGATGGGTACCGAGGCCCAGCAGTTCCGGCAGTCGAATGATGCTTTGGCGCAACGGCTCGCGAAGGCGGAAGACCTCAACGCGCAGCTCCAGGGCGAGTTGAGCGTTGTGACCGACAAGATGAAGCTCACGCAATCGGAGCTGAACCGCGCCCGGCAGCAGGCCAAACAGATTAAGGATGAAGGTGCGCGGCAGCTCTCGGACCTTCAGAACAACATGAACGGGCAGCTCGCGACGAAGGCGAGTATCGATGACGTCAACAAGCTCGGCACCGACATGACCAGCGTAAGGACCGACCTTGACGCCACCAAGAACAACCTGAACATGACGCGCGGCGAATTCGGCACGCTCATCGCCAAGAATCACGATGAGGTGGAGGAGCTACGCCGGCTCGGTGAACGGGACTACTATGAGTTCACCGTCGAGAAGAAGAATACCCGCCAAAAGGTGGGTGATCTGATGGTCGAGCTGCGCGGCGTGAACCAGAAGAAGAATCTCTATACGGTAGCGATCTTCGTGGATGATAACCGGTATGAGAAGCAAAATCGGTCTGTCAACGAACCGATCTACTTCTTCATGCACGGTTCACGTGCACCGCTGGAGTTCACCGTGAACCAGATTGGTAAGGAGAAGATCGTTGGCTACCTGAGCGTGCCGAAGGCAGGCGCAACGCACGCGCAGGCTGCGGGCAACTAGCAGGAACACCGCCTGCCTTCCTGGCGGGGCGGGCGGAAGAGGCAGCTAAGAAAGGGCGCCGCCGTAAGCGGCGCCCTTTTTTGTGCTATTGCGCTTTGCTCAAAGCGCGGGTCTTGCGGGCCAGGAATTTCTTCGCTAAAGAAGGCAGCTTGTCGTACGGTAGCTTGCCTTGCTCGTAAAGCTTCACTTTCCCTTTGGCGGCCTTGCGGCGGCGGCGCTGCCTCTTCTGGGCTACATAACGCTTCTCATGAGCCATCCCGTTCCTCCGACCTTCTGGGCAAAACAAGCGACGAACGATTGTAGCGGACCAGGCAACCGATGCAAGGTCTGCCATAATTTTGCCCCTGAATTCCTCTAGCATACTCAGATGGTAGAGTGCAGGACCAGGAGGGTTCTCAGTTCCTTCCGCAGACCTGCGCCGAGGAGCCATGCCGACCACTGTCATTCATGCCAGCCGCATTCTGACGCCTGACGAGGAGATCAGCGACGGCATTATCGTCGTTGAAGGCAGCCGAATCACCGGGGTGGGCCATCGCGATACGATGCGCGTGCCAGCGGGCGCAACCGACTACGTTGCCGGAGGTCTGACCGTGGTTCCCGGATTCATCGATTTGCACATTCACGGTGCGGGCGGGCACGATGTGATGGAGGCCAGCGCACGCGCGCTTGATCGAATTCGCTCCGTCGTCGCCCGCTACGGAACCACGTCATTCGTCGCTACGACGGTCACGGCCCCGATCGAGGAGACGTGTCACAGCCTGCAAGCCATGGCGCGGTACATCCGCAACCACGAAAGCGGTGAGGACCTATCCGCTCGGAGCCGACCGGCGGCCGAGATCTTGGGAATTCATCTGGAAGGTCCTTTCATCAGCAAGGCGCGCCGCGGCGTGCATCCTCCAGAAGCGATTGCCAGGCCCTCCATCGAATCGTTGAACAAATTGGTGCAGGCCGCCGACGGGCTCGTTCGCATCCTGACGATCGCCCCGGAGCTGCCCGGCGCGATGGAGGTGATCGCTCACGCGGTGGCCCAGAAAATCTTGGTCGCACTGGGACACACCGACGCGGATTACGAACAGACTAGGGCTGCGATTGGGGCGGGTGCGCGCCACGCGGTGCACTTCTACAACGCCATGCGGCCATTTACACACCGCGATCCGGGCGTTGTCGGCGCGATTCTTACCGATCCGGAGGTGACCGCAGAGGTGATCGCCGATCTGGTGCACGTGGCCGGTCCCGCGATTCAGGTCCTGATCGGCACAAAGGGATTCGACACGATTCTGCTGGTAAGCGATGGCATCGCCGCCACTGGAATGGCAGACGGCGACTATCGCCTCGGCAACCTCGAAGTGACCGTCAAAGATGGCGTGGCCCGCAACCCCGAAGGGAAGCTGGCGGGCAGCACCCTAACGCTGGATCGCGCATTGCGAAACGTGGTCGCACTCGGCGTGTCTCTGAACGACGCCTTGCGGATGGCCACGGTCTTGCCAGCGCGCCGGTTGGGCCTGGCCGGGAAGAAGGGCATCATCGCAGCGGGAGCCGATGCGGACCTGGTGGCCCTGACGCCAGACCTGCGCGTGGCAGGCGTCATGACGCGGGGCGTAGGATTGTCATAACCCTCTGGGAACTACGAATTCAGGGGGATCTTGAGTTCTTTGGAGAGCTGAAGGGGGTCGAAAGGGCTGCAAGAGAAATAGCGACCCTCCGCTTCGATCGTAGGCACTTTGCGAAGGCCGTTGTTTACGCGCAAGACGAGTTCCTCCGCATCCGGTTTGTCGTCGATATTAATCTCACGGAATTTGACCCCGCGCTCACGCAGGAATTGTTTCGTGCGACGACAGTCGCAGCACCAGTGCGTTCCGTAAATGATGATTTCTGGCATTTCGCCTATGCGATTTAAACGGAGATCCGTCGACCGCGTAACTTCATCATCTCACACGTTGGATGCTGCAGAAAGGCGTGCCGATTCAAGACGATACGAGAGCATAACGACCAGGCGGGATCCTTCGGGGCGTTTAGTGGGTAGCGCTTGATGCGCCTGCAACACCGGCTTTCGCGGCAGCACCCATTCGCACCATGGAGCGTTCAACGGCCAGCTGTTCTTGCTGCCACTCCGGGCTCCCGACGGCAACCCGCTCGAGTTCGGCCTGGGCCCGATCGTGGGCGGCGCGGCTGCGGCCGACATCGATCTCTTCAGCCTTCTCCGAGATTTCAGCAAGCACGATCACACGGTCCGGGAGGACCTCCGCGTAGCCGTTGATAATCGTCAGGTAGCGGGTTTGAGACGCCGTGCGATAGGCGAGAATGCCGATGCCTAGTTCGGTGATGAGCGGAGCATGACCCGGCAGCACGCCGAGATAGCCTCCCTTCCCGGGGATTTCGATCGCCAGTACGGTTTCCTCTAAAACGTGCCGCACCGGCGTGACCACCTGGAGTTCGATTGCTTGGGGTAGCATGTTTTGATCCAGGCCAGACTATGCCGTCGCAGCCATCGTCTTTGCCTTTTCTTGGGCCTCTTCGATCGTGCCAACCATGTAAAACGCCTGCTCGGGCAAGTCGTCATGTTTGCCTTCCACGATCGCCTTGAAGCCTTTGATGGTGTCTGCAATCTTGACGTATTTGCCTTCGAGACCGCTGAACTGCTGCGCGACAAAGAACGGTTGAGAAAGGAATTTTTCGATTTTGCGGGCGCGCGCGACGGTCTGTTTGTCTTCGTCGGAGAGCTCTTCGATTCCGAGGATGGCGATGTTGTCCTGAAGCTCTTTATAGCGCTGGAGCACGGACTTGACCGCACGCGCCACGGTGTAGTGCTCCTGCCCGACGATGCGCGGATCGAGAATCCGCGAATAGCTGGCCAACGGATCGACAGCCGGATAAATGCCGCGCTCGACAATCTGGCGACTCAGGTTGGTCGTGGCGTCGAGGTGCGTGAACGTCGCCGCCGGTGCGGGGTCAGTGTAATCGTCGGCGGGAACATAGATGGCCTGTACCGAGGTGATCGATCCAGTTTTGGTTGAGGTGATACGCTCCTGCAGTTCACCAATCTCCGTGTTGAGGTTGGGCTGGTAGCCCACGGCCGAAGGCATGCGGCCGAGCAGCGCCGATACCTCCGATCCAGCCTGCACAAAACGGAAAATATTGTCGATGAAGAGCAGCACGTCGAGGTGCTCTTCATCGCGGAAGTATTCGGCGACGGTCAATCCGGTCAATCCCACGCGCAA
>CAYOXF010000111.1:0-38297 GCA_964407845.1 uncultured Acidobacteriaceae bacterium
CGATAGCGTTCGAGGACGTCGATTGTGATGATGTAGCCCCAATTGTCTTGGTGGGCGGTGAGGATGAAACCGATGGTGGTGCCGCCAGTCTCTGCCACGATGCAATGCGAACCCGGGAAACGAAGATAGTTGCGGAGCTCCTGGCGCGAATAAGCGATGCCCGGTTCGTAGCAGGCTTGATCGATTTCGTACAGAGTATCGAAATCAGAGGGTGCGTAGGAGCGAAGGGTGGTTTTCATGACCGGCCGATTGAGAGTAGCTGCGGGAGCAGGAATTCGGAAGGCGATTTTGGAAGTCGCTCTAGAGAAGAGGCCGCGGAGAAGCGGAAACCTTCATGCAGCGGCTAGTTCGGGCAATGCGTTCGAGCCGCTTACACTTCCAGGATGACGGGGAGGATGAGGGGCCGTTTGGAGGTATGCTTATTGAGATACCGCTTCAGATCGACGCGAATCTTTTCTTTGATGACGCTCCAATCCATCTTCTCTTCGTCGCTCGATAGCTCGACAGTTTTCAGAATCACGTCGCGCGCTTTTGCCAGCGTTTCTTGCCCATCTTCGGCGGGAAGGAATCCGCGGGTCACGATTTCGGGTGAAAGTTCGATTTCGCCGGTGTGCTTGTCGATGACAAGGATGGGCACGACGACGCCGTCCTCGGAGAGATGCTTGCGGTCGCGAATCACGACCTCCTCGACCTCTTCGAGCGAACCCGAGTCGACCATCACGCGGCCGGCGGGAACCGGCTCTCGTAGGTAAGCGCGGCCATCAGAGGTGAACTCAACCGGGCGGCCGGTTTCGAGCAGGAGCACTTGGCCGGAGACGGCACCCAGCTGCCCGGCGAGCGCGGCGTGCTGGAACAACTGGCGATATTCGCCATGAAGCGGGACGAAAAATTTTGGGCGGACGAGTTGCAACAGAATTTTCATCTCTTCCTGACTGGCGTGGCCGGAAACGTGAATCGGCGCGTTGCGGCCGCCTTCGTAATAAACAAGAACGCGCCTACGGAAGAGATGGTCAATCATCCGGAAAATCGCCTTTTCGTTGCCAGGTATGATGCGCGCGGAGAGAATCACAGTGTCGTTTTCGGCCAGGCTGAGTAGCCGGTGATTGTCGACGGCGATGCGCGACAGAGCAGACATCGGTTCGGCCTGCGTTCCGCTCGCGAGAATGACGAGCTTCCTCGGATCGAATGCGCGGATGTCCTGGGGACGGACAACGCTGCCATCGGGGACGCGCAGTTTGCCCAGCCCATGAGCAATTTCGATGTTGTCCACCATACTGCGGCCCACGAAACCCACTTTGCGGCCGACCGAGCGCGCCAGATCGATCACCTGCTGGATGCGGTGAATCGAACTGGAAAAGCACGAGATGACGACCTTGGCCGGCGCGGCCCGGAACAGCTCTTCGAGGCGCACGACGACGGCGCGTTCTGAGGGCGTGAAGCCGGGGCGCTCTACGTTGGTGCTGTCACTGAAAAGCGCTAGGACACCTTGCTGGCCATACCGGGCGAAGGCATGGAGATCGAAGGGCTTACCGTCGACGGGCGTTGGATCGATTTTGTAATCGCCGGTGTGGACAATCGTGCCGACGGGCGTGCGAATCGCAAGAGCCACGCAGTCAATTGTGCTGTGCGTGACGTGCAGGTATTCGATTTTGAACGGACCAATCTCAGTCGTTTCGCCCGGTGCAACCTGGCGCAGCCGCGCGATGTCGAGTAAGGCATGCTCCTCGAGTCGTCGCCGCACGAGGGCCAGAGTGAACTGCGTGCCATACACGGGAACGTCGAGGTCGGCGAGGATGTAGGGCATTGCGCCGATGTGGTCTTCGTGACCATGTGTCAGCACGATGGCGCGCAGCATGTGCTTGTTCTGCTTTAGGTAGGTGATGTCCGGGATGACGATATCGACGCCGAGCAGCTCCTGCTCGGGAAACATCAGGCCCGCATCAATGACGATCATGTCGTCGCCGCAGCGCAGGGCGAGCATGTTCATGCCGAACTCGCCCAGGCCGCCCAGAGGGATGGCCCACAACGAAGGTGTGCTGCTCAAGTGGCTTTCTTTCCCAGGACTTCGCGGAATATCGTATCACAGCGGCCATAGGCGGGCCTTGGTGAGGTTGAACGGCACGAACTGACTCGCGCTCGGTAAGCACGAGCGCTCTGGCAGAGATCGGGACGGCTATTGTTCAAGCGCGATGGCTTGCTCGACGAACTTGTGCGCCTGGGCGATATGCTGAAGGGCTCGGTCGCGCGCGCCTGAGCCATCGTCCTCCTTCTGGACGTTGTCGTGGGCTTTATTCAGCAGCTCCGCGGCCTTGTTGAGGCGGGGAATCCAGCCAAGATGGGAATCGAGCCGCGGGTGATCGGCGAGAGTCTTGCCGTCCTTAACCACCGATTCCAGCTCGTTGATGGCGGCGTCCATTTCCGCGATCGCGCTTTTCTCTTGCTCGTGAAGTTCGCCGTTATCCGGATGCTCGATATAGGCACGAGCGGTGCGCAACTGACTTAGGGCGCTCTGATAGGATCCGTACTGGGCGGGAGCCGATTGAGTCGCGGCGCTGCATGCCAGTGCAACGACGACGGCCGAAAGGGCCCTCATAAATTTCATTTCGGGGTCAATCCCTCTGATTCAGTCGACTCCCACAGGGCGGCCGATAATTTAGCATTGCAGATTGCCAAAGGAAAGTTCGTCGCGGCCACAAACAAGGCGTGCCCATCCGGAGTAAGCCAGCGTCCGCCCTTATTGCCGCCTGCCCAAAACTCCCCGAAAGCCTGTAAGATGGGCTGCTCATGAAACGCATCGCTATTCTAGGCTCGACTGGCTCGATCGGACGACAGTGCCTAAGTGTGGTCGCTTCATTGACGGGTAGCTTTGAAGTCGTGGCGCTAGCGGCTGGTTCGAATGTGCATTTGGCCGCCGAGCAGGCCAGGCAATTTCGGCCGAAGGTTGTATCTGTCGCGAATGAGAGAGCTGCGGAGGAGTTGTGTGAAGCGCTGAAGTTTGTCGGCCAGAGCAAGGCGGGAGGCCCGAAGCAAGAGCCGTTACCAGAAATCTTGTTTGGCGCGGAGGGCCTTGAGCGCGTCGCAACGCATCCGGAAGCAGATGCAGTGCTTTCGGCGGCTGTCGGCGTCGTGGGATTGCGGGCGACCTATCAGGCTATCGAGCGCAGGAAGAACATTGCGCTCGCGAATAAGGAGGTGCTGGTTGCCGCCGGCGAGGTGGTGATGGCGGCCGTGGCGCGAAACGGCGTATCACTCTTGCCTGTTGACAGTGAACACAACGCCATTCATCAATGCCTGCGCGCTGGGGCTCCGCACGAGGTCAAGCGCCTCGTGCTAACTGCTTCGGGAGGGCCGTTTCGCAAAACGCCGGTTTCCCAGCTCTCCCAGGTGACACCGAAACAGGCGCTGGCGCACCCCAACTGGAAGATGGGGCAGCGGATTACCATCGATTCTGCCACGCTCATGAACAAAGGCTTCGAAGTGATCGAAGCGCGATGGCTCTTTGGAATGGAAATGGACAAAATTCAGGTGGTCATCCATCCTCAATCGACGATTCACTCGATGGTCGAATTCATCGATGGATCGATCCTGGCGCAGCTCGGCCCCACCGATATGCGCATGCCGATTCAGTACGCGCTAACATATCCGGATCGAATCGCATCTAGTCATTGCGCGCTCAACTGGGAGATGATGCGCAGGCTGGACTTCGAGGCGGTGCCGCGACAGAAGTTTCGATGTTTGGAATTGGCCAAGGAGGCACTGCGGCAGGGCGGGCCCTTGCCCTGCGCTCTGAATGCGGCGGATGAGATCGCCGTGGCGGCATTTCTGGAACGGCGGCTGCCGTTCGTGGGAATTCCGGTCGTGATCGAGCGAGTGCTCGAGCGGATGCCTCGGACGACGCTACGTAGCATTGACGATGTGCTTGAGGCAGATCTGGAAGCCCGACGGCTGGCGCGGCTGGAAGTTGGTGCGGCGCGAATAGGAAAGGCTGGTCGACGCTAGCAGGGTCCCGCGTGCGACAACTGCCGTTAGAATAAATAGCCGTTTTGTGCGGTCCATGGGTGTTTGGCGATCGGCGCCTCCAGCTCAACGCGCATATTAGCTGAGCGGTTTTTCTGCCATAATAACTGATTCAAGGAGATGGCTGGGCACAACTCATGGCGGATACGCTTCGAATGATATTGGCCGGCGGCGTGGTCCTCGGCGTATTAGTCCTACTCCACGAATGGGGACATTTCATCGTGGCAAAGTGGTGTGGTGTGCGAGTTGACGTCTTCTCCATCGGCTTCGGGCCGCGCCTCTGGGGGCTCAAGCGCGGCGATACAGATTACCGTGTCAGCGCGCTGCCGCTCGGAGGCTACGTTCGCATGGCGGGGGACAATCCGGTCGAAGAGCGCACCGGAGCACCCTACGAGTTTCTCTCGCGGCCACGCTGGCAGCGCTGCTTAATCGCTGTGGCAGGGCCTACCATGAACGTGCTTCTCACGTTTTTGATTTTCTGGGGGATTTACTGGTTTGCGGGCAGTCCCGTTGACGCATTCTTGAACCGGCCCGCAGATGTTGCTGCGATCCCTCAGAATGTCCCGCCAGCGCCCTCGAACGTGTTGCCCGGAGATCGAATCCTGGCGATCAATGGGATCAGCACACCGACCTGGGAGAGAGTGTTTACGCAAGTGGACAAAGCCAAACCCGGCACGGCGATCACGATTGCGGTGCGCCGCGATGGGTCACAGAAAACGCTCCAGGCGACGGTGCCCGAGCATGCCACCTCCACGGATTCTGTCGTGGGGTATCCGAGCATGCCTGCTGTGATCGACGAGGTCGCCATTGGTTTCCCGGCGGAACGGGCAGGGGTGAAGACAGACGATCGGATCGCTCAGATTAATGGGCAGCCCGTCACAAGCTGGATGCAGCTTCTCGATCAGGTCCGCAATTCAAACGGCCGCACAATCCATTTCGTCGTGCGGCGCGGCAACAGTGACATTCCGATGGACATCACGCCAGTGCGCATGATGGACCCCAGCGGTGAAATGACCTGGCAGGTAGGAATCCAAGAAAAGACCCAAGATGTGTACGAGCGTCAGGGGTTCGTGCAGTCGGTCGAGGATGCCGGTTCGGCGACACTTTCCGGCATTCGGCAGATCGGCCAGGTTCTCGGCGGGCTCTTTGATGGCAAGGTATCGGTCCGGGATTTGCAGACGGTGGTCGGGATTGCGCGCGAAGCTGGGCAGGCCGCTCAGCGCGGCCCGATGAGGCTGCTCGAGCTCACCGCCATCATCAGCTTGAACTTGGGACTGCTGAATCTTCTTCCAATACCGATTCTCGATGGAGGGCACATCCTCATGTTGGCCATCGAAGGGACGCTGCGGCGGGAGCTGAGCATCGCGTTCAAGGAGCGATTGGTTCAGGTCGGGCTCGTGTTCCTTTTGGCATTTTTTGCCTTCGTTATGTATAACGACATCGTTCGAGTCATCCAAGCTCACCACTAGCCGTTCTCAGGCCAGCCTCGTCGTTCTGATATAATGACTGGGAGTCTATGTCCTCGACACCCTCGCATCGCGTATCCACGGGCGAACGCATCAACGTTGAGGAGGCAGGTCATCTCCAGCGCGAACTCGGGGTGCGGCGGATTCGCTTGACGCGCCAGCGGCGTGTGGTTCTGAAGGTGATGGAATCGGCCGCACGCCACATGGATGCCAATGAAATCCTCGAACTTGCGCAGCAGATCGACCCCGAAATCACACGCGTCACCGTCTATCGCACGCTCGACCTGTTGAAACGCCACGGGTTGATCGACGAGCTCGACTTACTGCATCTGCGCGGGCATCGCCACTACTACGAAAGCCACGGCCCACGCGACCACATTCACGTTGCGTGCGTCGGCTGCGGTAAGGTGCGTGAGGTTGAAAGCCCGTTGTATGAGGAACTCAAGCAACAGATCTCTCGAGACTGCGGCATCGAGATCACCGTGGCCCGCACCGAGATCGGCGGTCTGTGCGAGGATTGTCGCGCGAAGTCGTAAGCAAGCCAGCCTGTTTCTGTTTCAAGAAACTCGAAATTACCCCTCGGTTGGTTTCGGAAGCGGCGAGAGGCTGCTTTTTTGTTGAGCTTCGAAGTATGTTGCTGCCGTTTCAATATCCCGCATGACTTGTTCACGAAGCTCCGCGGGCCCTGAAAACCTTCTTTCGTCGCGAAGACGCGCCCCAAAACGAAGCTCCAGTTTGCCGCCGGTAAGGTTTTGATGGAAGTCGAGGAGGTGGGATTCGATCGTCGTGTGTGTACCGTCGAAGGTGGGTCGCACGCCGATGTTCGTAGCAGCGCGGTAGGTGTTCCCCTCGACAACTGCCTCGGTGGCGTACACACCGGCTTTCGGCAGAAGTTCCTGTTCGGTTACCAAATTCAGAGTGGGAACAACGAGCTTGCGTCCCTGTCCGGTTCCCGGTTTGATTTCGCCTGCCAGCGTGAAAGGTCGGCCGAGCATGCTGCGCACTTGATCCACTTGGCCTTCCGAAAGAGCTTTCCGAATCGCCGTGCTGGAGACCACGACACCATCGATCGTTATCGGCGACACGACTTCGACTTCGAAGCTGTGCCTGCGTCCGAGATCGGAAAGCAGCTTTGCATCGCCCGCTTGGCGGTGGCCGAATCGAAAGTTAGCTCCGATGAGTACCGCCTGCGCGCGCATGGCTTCCACTAGGTACTGCCGCGCGAACTCCTCAGGGCTGAGGTTTGCGAGGCCCGCGTCAAAGCGCGCAACGAATACGGCCTCGATGCCGAGCGCGGCAATCGCGGCCAGCCGCTGCTCGAGGGTTTCAAGCAAAGCGGGCGCTTCGGAGGGACGCAGCAGACGGGCGGGATGTGGATGGAAGGTGAGAACGGCACTCGTCAGATTCTCAAGCCGCGCGCGATCGTGAAGTCTGCGAAGAATTTGCTGGTGGCCGAGATGTACACCGTCGAAATTGCCGATGGTCACGGCGGTGCGCTTTCTTTGATCGCCGAAACGCGCAACCCATTGATCCGCAGAGTGAACGATGGTGGCAGGCATTAGACCGCGACCTCGAATTGCAGGCCGTCATAGGCAAGGCGAACGTTTTTGGGCAGACGAGCATTTGTTTCAGCGTGCCCCAAATCGTGACAAATGTGTGTGAACCACGCCCGCTTCGGTTTCAGCTCTTCGACAAGCGCCAGGGATTGTTCGACATTGGAGTGCGTCGGGTGGGGCACGTAGCGGAGGGCGTCGAGAATGAAGTCGTCGAGGTTCAACAGCAGCGCCTTGGAGGGTTCTGGCACACTGCTGAAATCCGTCAGGTAAGCGAAATTGCCGAAGCGGAAACCGAGCACGGGCTGCGTTCCGTGCATGGCTGGGATCGGGACGATCCGGATGCCAAACAGATTGAATGGTCCGTCGATTTCACGCAGTTCGATCAGAGGAAGCGTGCTGCCTGGCAGTGCCTCGTCGAAAATATACGAAAACTGACGGCGCAAAGTCTCGAGGGTCTCGTGCGAGGCATAGACAGGCAACGCCGCCTTTTGCTTGAGGTTGAACGGGCGAATGTCGTCCAGGCCCAGGATGTGATCCGCGTGGCCGTGGGTGAACAGGATCGCATCGAGGCGATCGACGCGCGCACGTATGGCCTGGCCGCGAAAGTCCGGAGTCGTATCGATCACGACGTTGCGTCCGTCGTAGGACAGCAGCACCGAAGGGCGCGTGCGCTGATCGTGTGGGTCGGTCGACTCACACACCGGGCAATGGCAGGCGAGCGTTGGTACGCCCATCGAGGTGCCTGATCCGAGGACCGTCAGTTGAACGGGGGACATGAGTCCGGGGAGCGGCGGGTTATGCGGGTCGCATCGTCACTTCTTCTGCGTCGCTTTTTTCGCCATGGCCTCGGTGGCAGCCTTGGAAACCTCCATGAAGGTCAATTTCAGACTGCCGAGCACTTCGACCAGCAAATCATCATCGGCTTTGGCGAGATTGCCGCGCGTCTTGTCGCGCAACTCGTCGAGCATGTCAATCATTTCGCGAGCGCCTTCCAGATCGAGGAAAGCTTGACCGGTTCGCGGATCAGCCATCCCGCCCATCATGGCAGCAGCGTTACGCGTCAAAAAGTCTACGAGCATCTGAAAGTTACGTGACGGTGCAACTGTCTCGGCGGACTCGTCCGCAGCGAGCGATTTGCCGTCGCCGGGCACAGCCGCCGCAGAGCGCTTTTCAACCGGGCCGCCCTTCGACTGTGATGTCTTGCGGGCCGCCGCTTCCTCTTCCCGGCGCTCCTGCTCGACGGCCTCCTTGCGAAGCTCTCCTTCTTCGGTAAAGAGCCGGCGGTCAACTACCTTAAAGCCTTCGTCTTGTTTGGGATCAGCCACGCCCCGAGGTCCTCGCGTTTCAGTTGTTCGCAAACGGACTTCGTTCCTCGCGGGAATTGAAATGCGCTTGCTTTTCCAGGCAAGTTTAGCATTCACGTAGGTTTGCGACAAGGCAGCCGGGCCGTAACGCTTTTCTGTCAGCTCCGATGACGCACACGGCGCTTGTTCGGCAATGTTTAGCACGGTAGAGTGCTTTTTCCTGAAGAGGAGCCTTTGTCCCCGCGCGCGAGAAAAATGGCCAAGAAGTCGAAGCGGGAGCGAGCCAGAAGCCGGGCGCCCGAGATTGCCGTCACCGGACGCGATCGAGTCGCCGGTCAGTGGTTCACCCGCCTCGTCGCGCTCCAGGCGCGGCTCCGAGATGGGTGCCCGTGGGATCGAGAGCAGACGCACGAATCGCTGCGCAGGTTCCTGATCGAGGAGACCTATGAAGTTCTCGACGCGATGGAGTCTGGTGACGGGGCGAAGTTTGCTTCCGAGCTTGGCGATCTGCTGCTGCAGGTGATTTTCCACGCGATCTTGGCCGAGGAGGCGGGCCGATTCACGATTTCCGATGTGATCGAGTCGGTCTATACCAAGATGATCCGTCGGCATCCGCACGTCTTCGGCGACGTGGCGGCAAAGACGTCGGCCGCGGTCTTAAAGAATTGGGAGGACATCAAGCGGCAAGAACGGGTTGGGGAAGGATTCGAAGATTCCGTTGTCGGGGGAGTGCCGCGATCGCTACCTGCAGTTCTCGAGGCGTATCAGCTCACGCGGCGGGCATCACACGCCGGGTTCGATTGGGAGGCCCTGGTGGGTATCCTCGATAAGCTCGACGAGGAAAGACGAGAGGTGGAGGCGGCGCTGTCGCCGCAGGCTCCAGAGATAGACGTAAAACCGCGACGGAGGCAGAAACTCGAAGAAGAGATCGGAGACTTGTTGTTTGTTTCTGTCAACATCGCTCGCTTCCTCAATGTGGACCCCGAAATCGCGCTGAAAAAGGCGAATGCTAAATTCCGGAGGCGATTTCAGTGGATGGAGTCCGCGGCCGCTCGCGCAGGCCACCGGTTCGCCGACCTCCCGCGAAGGGAGAAGGAAGAGCTCTGGAATCGATCGAAGCTCGGGCAATAGCTCGAAAGGCCGGCGCTTTCCTCCCCTTCTTCTTCAAAGATCGAGGGTTTGGCGCTTTGCCTGTACCCTTCACGATCCGGTGTGGTATCCTTAGCCGTTTCTCGACGAGCTCTCACGCAGGAAGTGCGGCACACCGATCGCTTCGAAGACAAGGCAGAGTGCGCGACAATGGTGGCGCGGACTTCCAATGCGGGCAGGACGTTACCGACATGTCGACCCCAGCCGCGACAGCCAAGCCGGTAGCCTTGCGTCTGGCACACTCGCCGGACAGTGATGACGCTTTCATGTTTTACGCTCTTGCAACCGGCAAGGTCCGGCTGCCCGGCGTAAAATTCGAGCATATCCTCTCTGATATCGAGTCGCTCAATCACGCCGCGCGCGAATCCAAGTACGAAGTCACTGCTGTCAGCTTCTATGGCTATGCCTTCGTCGCGGACAAATATGTCCTGCTCGATTGCGGCGCAAGTTTTGGTGAAGGTTACGGCCCGATCGTGGTCGCCTCCCACCCGATCAAAAAGCATGACCTGGCCGGCCGCAAAGTCGCCATTCCTGGCGAGCTGACCTCTGCCTATCTGGCGCTGAAGCTGTTTGAGCCCAAGGTCGAAACTGTCACCCTGCCCTTCGACAAGATTCTCGGCGCGGTTCAAGCCAAGGAGGTCGAGGCCGGTCTGCTGATTCACGAGGGCCAGTTGCTTTTCTCAGGAATGGGCCTGCGTCGCGTGGTGGATCTGGGGCATTGGTGGCAGGAGTCTACCGGTCTGCCTCTTCCATTGGGAGCGAACGCCGTGCTGCGAAGCCTGGGACCGGAAATGGGCCTCCAGATCGCACGGATCATTCGCGAGAGCGTCAACTATGCGCTCGAGCATCGAGAAGCGGCGGTCGCATACGCGATGCAGTTCGCGCGCGACATGGACCCGGAGCTTGCAGACAAATTCATCGGCATGTACGTCAACCATTGGACCTTGGATTATGGCGAGGAAGGTCGACGGGCCGTCCGGGAATTGTTCGCGCGCGGCTCAGCGATCGGTCTCGTTCCGTCGTCCTTCCGGCTCGAATTCCTTTCCGAAGCTGCCTGAGCTGCCCCCCGGCGGGAGAAATGTCGGAGTGGACGTGCGCGCTGGCTTGGGCTGGTTAAATGACAGCCTTTAGGCGCTATTGACGCCAAACCAGTTTCCACCGACCATAGACATTTGCACGCGTGGTTGTGAGGACTCGATGCAACGGATCTTATCCACGTACAGGTACGTGAATCAGCCGCTGCTTCCGGAGCTGCTTGCCTCCATCGCTTCGGCAGGTATCCGGGCGATCGAGGTGTTTTGCGGCTCGGGGCATTTCAGTTACGCCTCCCCGCAAATCGTACGCGAATTGGCTGGCCGTCTGGTCGAATATGGGATCCAGCTGCCGTCGCTCCATGCTCCGACCGAACGCAGTTCGGGCGCGGGGCGGAGCGGCGGAGCCCCGATTTCTATCTCGGACCCCGAGCGCATCCGTCGCGTCGACGCCATGGACGAAGTCAAGCGCGCCCTGGAGGTCGCGGAAACGATCCCGTTTCGCTATCTTATTCAGCACATGGCGACCAGTCGCCAGCCCGAAGATCCTCGCACTCTCGACGCTGCATTTAGTTCTCTCGAACATCTGGTGTTGTTCGCCAAGCAGCGAGGGGTTGTGATTGCCATTGAAAACACACCCAACGAGTTGGGCTCTCCCGAGTCGCTTGTACAGTTCGTCAAACAGACCCGGCTCAACGACCTGCGCTTTTGCTTCGACCTCGGCCATGCGCACATCGGCGAAGGGGTCGCCGCGAGCTTTGAGCTCATGCGTGACCGTATTGTCACCGTGCACGTCCACGACAATCACGGCGAAACGGATGATCATCTGCTCCCCTTTGACGGGACCATTGATTGGGACGCCGCGCTCGCTGCGCTCACCGGGGCGCCCGAATCTCCCGCCCTTGTTCTCGAGCTCAAGGAACGATCGCCGGGAGTTCCCTCGCTCGACCAGATCCGCACAGCCTTCGACAGACTCGAAAAACATCTCGATGAGAAGGGCGTGAGCGCCGCGCACACGTGAAGCCTGCACTCGGTGAACCCATCGGATAAATCCATGACTCGCGAATCGCAGGCGACCATACCTATCGTTACGATTGAGCGCGCCGGCGACTACGCCGGCCGCACCGTCACGATTCGCGGATGGCTCTACAACCTGCGCGAGTCTGGGAAGCTACTTTTCCCGATTCTTCGGGACGGCACCGGCGTAATGCAGGGCGTGGTCTCGCAAAAAGAGTGTCCGGAAGCGTTTGCCGCGCTGAAAGGTCTTACGCAGGAATCCAGCGTCATTGTCAGTGGTCAGGTGAGGGTTGAACCGCGCGCTCCGGGCGGATATGAGATTCAAATCCACACTGCCGACATCATCCAGCGGGTGCCCGACTCCGACCCCTATCCGATTCAGCTCAAGGAGCACGGCGTCGACTTTCTTCTCGATCACCGCCATCTCTGGATTCGTACGCCACGCCAGGCTTCGATTCTGCGCATTCGTGCCGCGGCCATTCACGCCGCGCGGAATTTCATGGATCAACAGGGCTACATACTGACCGATGCGCCCGTCTTCACGCCAGCCGCTTGTGAAGGTACGACCACGCTCTTTGAAGTCAATTATATCGATGATCAGAAAGCCTACCTCACGCAATCGGGTCAGCTGTATGTCGAGGCGACGGCAGCTGCCCTCGGCAAGGTCTACACCTTTGGGCCCACGTTCCGCGCTGAAAAATCGAAGACGCGCCGCCATCTCACCGAATTCTGGATGCTTGAGCCCGAAGCGGCGTACGCTCACCTGGAAGATATGATCCAGCTCGCCGAAGGCCTCGTGAGCGCGATCGTCGAGGAGGTCGTTCGAAGCCGCGCGCGCGAGCTCGAAACGCTGGGTCGCTCTGTCGAAAAGCTGGCGAAGATCGTCCCTCCGTTTCCGCGGGTCCGCTATGACGAAGCGGTTCAGATCTTGCAGAAAGCTGGCAATCCGACGAAATGGGGCGATGATTTTGGCGGTGACGAAGAGACACTTCTGTCCCGAGATTTCGATAAGCCGGTGGTCATCCACCGCTATCCGGCGGCCATGAAGGCATTTTATATGGCCACTGATCCCGCGCAGCCGGATCTTGCCCTTAGTTTTGACATGATCGCGCCGGAAGGTGGCGGGGAAATCATCGGCGGCGGCGAACGCCAATCGAATTACGAGACCCTACTTCGGCGCATTCGCGAGCACAACCTGCCGGAACAAGCCTTCCAGTGGTATCTCGATCTGCGACGCTACGGGAGCGTTCCGCACGCAGGATTCGGTTTGGGGCTCGAGCGCACTGTCGCGTGGATTTGCGGAACCGAGCACATTCGTGAGGTCATCCCCTTTCCACGCATGCTCTATCGCGTCTATCCTTAAGAGGTTGTTGACGGGCGTTCCACCTCGCCGTTCGGCGCGCCAGCTGGCAGGGTTTCTAACCCGAGGCTAACGGGCTTGGCGGGCACCTCTTGC
Source organism: uncultured Acidobacteriaceae bacterium (assembly GCA_964407845.1). Taxonomy (GTDB): domain Bacteria; phylum Acidobacteriota; class Terriglobia; order Acidiferrales; family UBA7541; genus Palsa-295. Next base: position 12,997 of record CAYOXF010000111.1, read on the forward strand.
GCCGTTTCACGGCGGCAACAACTGCACCAAACATGCCCGACAAAATCCGTATCATCGGTGTACCGATGGACCTCGGTGCGAGCCGCCGCGGCGTTGACATGGGGCCCTCGGCCCTTCGCGTCGCAGGCTTGCAATCACGCCTGAAGCAGCTCGGACGCCACGTCGAGGATGTCGGCAATATCTCGGTGCCTCAAGCCGAAGAGCAGCCGTACGGCGAAAAACGCGCGCGCTATCTGGACGAAATCTCCGAGATTTGTAAGAACCTCGCGACCATGGTCCGAGCCGCGCTCAACGAGGGCATGCTCCCGGTCGTGCTCGGCGGCGACCACTCGATCGCCACAGGAACCGTTGCCGGAGCGGCGTCGCATTTCCACCAAGAAGGCAGGCGCATCGGGGTGATTTGGCTCGATGCACACGCCGACATGAATACGCCGGAATCATCCCCGTCGGGCAACGTTCACGGAATGCCACTTGCCGCGATCATGGGCAGTGGCCCGCCCGAGCTGACGGATCTGGCGGGCTTCAAGCCGATGGTTGAGCCGCGCCACGTAGCGCTCATCGGCACACGTGATCTCGATCCCAAGGAGCGCCGCTTGGCCAAGGAATCGGGCGCTCACATCTTCACCATGCGCGATATCGACGAGCGCGGCATGAGGGAAGTGATGACCGAGGCGTTACGCTTTGCAAGCGACGATACGGCCGGTATTGCCGTCAGCCTGGATATGGACTTTATCGACCCTTCGGACGCACCGGGCGTCGGCACGCCCGTGCGGGGAGGCGCTACCTACCGCGAAGCGCATCTCGCACTGGAAATGATCGCGGATAGCCGTGCCATGATCTCCTTCGAGCTGGTCGAGATCAATCCCGTGATCGATTTGCACAATACGACGGCTACTCTCGGCGTCGAGCTGATTCTTTCCGGCCTCGGGAAAAAGATTCTATGAGACGAGGTTTGCTCGGACGCTCGGTTGAGACTTGCTTCGGCTAGGAGAGGAACGCACTTTGATTGCAAATGATCGAATTCACGATGAATCCTAAAAAGCGTCTTCGCGTGGGCGTGATTTTTGGGGGGCGCTCCGGCGAACACGAGGTCTCTCTGGCCTCGGCCGCGTCGGTAATTCGCGCGCTCGATTCGGAAAAATACGAGGTGGTGCCCATCGGCATCACCAAGCAGGGTCGGTGGCTCGTGGGCACGGGAGCGCAGAAGATGTTGCCAGAAGTTCTGAAATCAGGCGAGCCCGTCTTGTTCCCTCCCGATCCCACGTCGGCCGGCCTCGTTCCGCTAATGCCGGCTGCCGGCCGTCCGAGCGTCGCCGTCGACGTCGTGTTTCCGGTCATGCATGGCACGTTCGGCGAGGACGGCACGGTGCAGGGCCTGCTCGAGCTCGCGGGTCTGCCGTACGTCGGGGCGGGCGTACTCGCTTCCGCCGTGGGAATGGACAAGGACGTCCAGAAGCGGCTCTTTGTGGAAGCCGGCCTGCCGATCGTTCCCTTCATCGCCGTGCGGCGCTCGGAGTGGGAAGGTGAGCGAGCGAAAGTGATGCGGCGAATCAAGAAAAAATTCAAGTTTCCCGTTTTTGTGAAGCCGGCGACGCTGGGCTCCTCGGTTGGAATGACACGCGTGAAATCGGAGCGCGAACTTCCGGCTGCGCTCGATCGGGCAGCCGAATATGCGCTGAAGATGATGGTCGAGCGCTGCGTCACGGCGCGCGAGATTGAAGTCTCTGTTCTCGGTAATGACGAGCTGCGAGCCTCTGTGCCCGGCGAGATTTTGCCGCACCGGGAATTCTACGACTACACGGCGAAATACCTGGAGGAGGGAACTCGCCTGGTGATCCCTGCCGCGCTCAGTAAAAGGCAGGTCGCCACGTTTCAAGACCTCGCCATGCGCGCTTTTCGAGCGATCGACGGGGCAGGCATGGCGCGCTGCGATTTCTTTCTCGAAAAGAAGACGGGAAGAATCTTTGTCAACGAGCTCAACACCATTCCCGGCTTCACATCCATCAGTATGTACCCCAAAATGTGGGAAGCCTCCGGACTTCCGTATCCCAAACTGATCGATCGCTTGATCGAGCTGGCCTTCGAGCTGCACCGCGAGAAAGCCAGGACGAAATATTCCATCGAGCTTCCGGCTGGCGTCGGGGGAGCCCTCGAAGCGTAGCCCTCCAAGGTGTGTTTTTTCGCCTGAAATCGCCCCGATGCGGCTCAGCCATGCTTGACAGGCGCGCGCGCCGTCGATTAAACTAACCGGTTAGTTGAAGAATTTCGTTCTCTCGGGAGGGCTCCGATGCAGTATCGCCGACTGGGAAAGAGTTCACTGGTTGTTTCCGCGTTGGGCCTTGGCTGTATGGGAATGTCGCAATCCTACGGCACACCGGACGATCAGGAATCGCTCGCAACCATCCACCACGCCATCGACCGCGGCATCACCATGCTGGACACGGCTGACATGTATGGCGGCGGAAGCAATGAGGAGCTGCTCTCCCAGGTTCTCGCGAAGCGGCGAAACGAAGTCGTGCTGGCCACGAAGTTTGGCAACATGCGAAATCCGGACGGCCGTTTTCTAGGCGTAAACGGAAGACCCGAGTATGTGCAACAGGCGTGCGAGGCCAGTCTGAAGCGGCTGAAGATTTCGACGATTGATCTTTTCTACCTCCATCGCGTGGACACGGGCGTGCCCATTGAAGACACAGTCGGCGCAATGGCGCGGCTGATCGAGCAAGGAAAGGTACGCTATCTGGGTCTGTCGGAAGCGGGGGCCCAAACGATCCGCCGTGCACATCGCACCTACCCGATCACGGCACTGCAGAGCGAATACTCGCTGTGGACACGTGACCCGGAGGGCGAAATTCTGTCGACCTGCCGCGAGCTAGGGATCGGTTTTGTTCCCTATAGTCCGTTGGGACGCGGCATGCTTACGGGCCAAGTGAAGACAGTCGATTTCGGTCCCAAGGATTTCCGGCGAATGTCGCCTCGTTTCCAGGGGGAGAATTTTCAAAAGAATTTGAGGCTGGTGACACAGGTGGAGGAACTCGCCACTGCGAAGCACTGCACGCCCGCCCAATTGGCGCTCAGTTGGGTGCTGGCGCAGGGCCAGGACGTCGTTCCGATTCCGGGGACCAAGCGCCGAGCCTACCTCGATCAGAATCTCAGTGCGCTGGACGTTACCCTCATGCCGAGCGACCTACGGCGGCTCGATGAAGCGTTTCCACGCGGTGCGGCGGTCGGCGCACGCTATCCTGAGGAGTACATGAACCGTCTCGGAGTGTGAAACACGCATGGCACGCGGACGTAGAAGAGTAGAAGACCCGGCGACAGCGCGCCGAATTTTGGCTGCCGCGGAGCAGCACTTTGCGGCGCAGGGACTTGCGGGAGCTCGCACGGAAGAAATCGCCATGGCGGCGCATGCAAACAAGGCGATGCTCTACTACTACTTCGGCAATAAACGCCGCCTGCATCGCGCCGTGCTCGAAAACCTGCTGCGTCAGCTGCGCGCCGCGGTCTTCTCTGTGCCGAAAAAGGGCCTATCCCCGCGGGCGAGGTTTTTCGCGGGGGTGAGCGGCTATTTCGATTTCCTAGCCACGCACCCCAATTATCCGCGCCTCGTACAGCGGCAGGCCATGGAGCCGGGCCGGGGCTTCGAGTGGATGGTGACCGAATTCTTTCGCCCGTTGCATCGGGAATTCGCACGCATGGTGGAAGAGGGCATCGCCAAGGGAGAATTCCGCGCGGTCGATCCAGATCAGACTGCGTGGATAACACTGCAGATGACGACGTCCTATTTCGCCGCTGCCGCGATCCTGAGCCGCGTGGTAGGCCGCGACCTGTTGGCACCGGAGGCGGTGGCGGCGCGAAAGCGGGCCTTGCTCGACTTTCTGCGTCACGCCATCGCCCGGAACGGAGCGAACCCGCGATGAAAGGGAGCCTGCGATCTTTCGCGATCATCGGGTTCGTATTCTTGGTCGCGCTCGTCTTCTACATCTTCACGACGCCGCACGGCCGAGAAATTCCTCTCACCGGCATCGTGGACGGCAATGAGGTGATCGTCAGCCCCCAAATCACGGGACGGATCGTCAAGCTCACCGTGGATGAGGGCTCGGAAGTGAAAAAGGGGGACCTCCTTGCCGAGCTGGATCCGAAAGAGCTTCAGGCAAGCCTTGCGGCTGCTCAAGCCAACGTCGCGAGCCTTGCGGCACAAGTCAACGAGGCCAATCACAATTACGCCCTGACGGACGATTCGACCGGTGCGTCGCTGAAGCAGGCTGGGTCGACGCTGACCTCGACACGCGCGCAGCTCGAGCAGGCGCGCGCCAACCTATGGCGCGATCAAACGGATTTCGACCGGACACAGAAACTGTTTGACGGCGGCGTGGCATCGGCGCAGGACCGCGATCACGCCGAGGCGACGCTCAAGGCTTCGCAGGCCAATGTGAAATCGCTTGAGGATTCTGTGGGCGCGCAGGAAGCGGCCCTGGCTCTGGCACGAGCCAACCGCAGGCAGGTGGACGTGCGCGGAGCGGAAATCGCGACGACGCTCGCACAGCTCGAGCAGGCGCGGGCCACCGCTGCCGCAACGGAAACGCAGCTGGGCTACACCGAAATCTATGCGCCGATCGACGGTGTCGTCTCCGTGCGGGTGGCCAAACAGGGAGAAGTCGTATCGCAGGGCTCACCGATTGTGGTGGTCGTCGATGTGGACCATCTCTGGGTGCGCGCCGACGTCGAGGAAAGCTATATCGATTCGGTCCGGTTCGGGCAGACTCTGCGCGTGCGGCTTCCATCGGGCGACCTCTTGCAGGGGCAGGTGTTTTTCAAGGGTGTAGAGAACGACTTCGCGACGCAGCGGGACGTGAGCCGCACCAAGCGCGATGTGAGGACCTTCGCCATCAAGGTGTCTGTGCCGAACCAAGACCGTAGGTTGTTCACCGGAATGACGGCCACGGTGCTGCTGCCCCCTTTGGAGAGGAAGAGTTGGTTTGCAAGGCTGTAGTCCGGGCCCTCGGATCGAAGGATCTCTCCTGATGCATGCGATCGAAGTGGATCATCTGACGAAGAGGTTCGGGGACCTCGTGGCGGTCAACGACGTAAGTTTCCACGTCGCACAACAGGAGATCTTCGGGCTTCTAGGACCCAACGGGGCAGGGAAGACAACACTGATCCGTATTTTGACGACCCTGACTCCTCCGACTTCCGGCACGGCGCGAGTGGGCAGTCGCGATATCCGCAACGACGCCGATGGCGTGCGCCGCACGCTGGGTGTGATTCCACAGGCCTTTACCTCGGACCCGGAATTGACCGCCAAGGAAAACATGATGATTCATGCCAAGCTCTACGGGGTCCCGGCCGACGAACGCGACGACTTGATCGATCGCCTGCTTCTTTCGGTCGAGCTACTGAACTTCCGCGACGCTTTGGTGAAGACATTTTCAGGCGGCATGCGCCGACGTCTTGAAATCGCGCGTGGCCTTGTGCATTCACCGAAAATCATGTTCCTGGACGAGCCCACGACAGGGCTTGATCCGGTATCGCGTGCCCACGTTTGGGAGATGATCCGGGCGCTGCGCGACAAGTCCGAGCTGACGATTCTCCTAACGACGCACTACATGGAGGAGGCCGACAAGCTTTGCGACCGGATCGCCATCGTCGATCACGGCAAACTTGTTGCCCTCGACACGCCCGTGCGTTTGAAGGACAGCGTGCCCGGCACGGAAATCGTGGAGGCCGAGTTTGCAGGCGCTCCGGCGGACTGGATCGACCAGCTTCGCGTGCTGAACCATGCCACGGGAGTGGCCGAGCACGACGGTGTGTTTCATATTACATCGCACGATGGACCAGCGACGGTGGCGGCACTCATGGATGTGGCGCGTGCCCGCAAAGTTATGGTGAAGAGAGTCTCCGTGCAGAGCACCACGCTTGACGATGTGTTCTTGCACTATACGGGGAGTGCGCTGCGCGACGTGCCACAGAAGGCGACCCATCAATTGAGTCCGTTTTCTCGCTAGGCGGCGTCGTTTTAGGACGGGACGATGAAGCTCTATCGCATCTTGGCTTTGATCGAACGGGACATGCGCAAGTTTTTTCGGAGCCCCGCGCTTATGCTGAGTTCGTTGATTTTTCCCCTGGTGCAACTCGTGGTCCTCGGGTATGCGTTCGGCGGAAAGATCAAGGGAGCCACGATCGCCGTGGTGGACGAGGATCACTCCGTGGAGTCGCGGCGGGTCGACGAAATGTTCAATGGAATCTCCGCGGGCCCGCAAACGTTTCGGGTGATCCACTACGACTCACTGGCGCAGGCGATCGATGATCTGCGCACGGGATTTGTCCGCGGCGTAATTCATATTCCCCACGACTTCTCGCGCCGCTACTACCAGCACGATCGCCCCCGAGTCGTCTTCACCGAAGACAACAGCGATCAGTTCATTTCCAGCGCGTTGCTTGAGCGCGTGCAGCAGATGACGGATGAGCTCAACGCAGCCGATGTGCAGCCGCGCTTGGACTCGCAGGTGCAGCTCAACATCGTCGAAATCTACCCGTATATCGAGTACATCAAATACTTGCTCTCCGGCTCCACCGCGATGGCCATCTTCATCACCGCGATGATCGGCGGCGGCATCACGTACATCGACGACAAGATGCGTGGGCTACACGAAGGCTATCTGCTCACGCCCATTAAGAAGACGGAGTTAATCGGTGGACTGATCGGCGCCGGCACGATCAAGGCGTTCATGGCAGGAATGTCGCTGATTATCATCGGAGGACTGATCGCCGGGATTCCGCGAATCTGGGACCCGGCGCGGTTGGTCTATCTGTCTGCGGTCATTGTGGTCGCCTCGCTGGCCATGATCAGCTTGATGTTTCTGGTGATGGTGCGCGTGGATGATCCGCTGGTTCCCCGGGCCATCTTCGGCGTTCTGAACATGCTGCTGTTTTTTCCCTCTGGTGCGGTGTATCCGATCGAAGCGTTTCCATCGTGGCTGCGGTGGATTTCCGTGATTGACCCCTTCACGTACACTGTGCATGCCCTGCGCAATCTGACGCTGAAGGATACGGGCTTGGCGGGAATCTACATGGACATTCTAATCTTAAGCGGCTTCTCGGCTATCATGGTGGCGGGCAGCATCGCGTTGTTTAAGCGCCAACTGTGAGAGAGGCTGTGGGGCTACTGGACGCAATCGAGGAACGTCCCCCGTCAAAACGGAAGCGCCGCCTAATCATGGCGGCGGTGTTCGTGGTCCTGGGTAGCTTGGGATTGTGGTGGCTGCTGCGGTATCACACCGAGAAGGTCACGGTCTACCATTTTCTGAGTGCCGTCGAGGCGGGTGACATGCAGCAGGCCTACCAGATCTGGAAGCCGGTGCCTTCTTACACCTTCGACCGCTTCCTCGAGGATTGGGGACCTGACGGGTACTACGGCCCGGTAAAGAGTTTTAACGTAAAGGACACCGATCATCCGTCCGGGTGCGCTTGCGTCGACGTGATGGTCGAGGTAAGCCCGTATCACCCGTTCCCGGAAAAAGACGATGCTGTGGAACAGGCCAAGACCAAAGAAGTGAAGCTGCGCGTGGAATACAACGATCAGTCGATCGGTTTTCCCCTGGATTAGAAGGAACTATTCGGGTTCGATGCGAGCTTCATCGATGAGCATGATGGGAATGTCGTCGCGAATCGGATAGACGCGGTGGCATGTCGAGCATTTCAAGCCCTGCTGATCGGGCGTAGATTTCACCGGTGTTTTGCAGAGCGGGCAAACCAGAATATCGAGCAGTTCCTTTGCAACAGCCATCCCAGCCCTCCGTTTCCAGGCTAGAGTAGCAGGCCGCTGGCCCAACAAGCAACGGAACGTGCGCTGCTTTTCCGCCCTAGCGAGTCCCGAGTTGTCCGTCTCGGCTGAGTGTGCGGGCGCGAAGCGTGAGCTGGCCCTTCCATTCGGCTCCTCGCGGAAGTTCGATCGGCCAGACGGCCATGATCTGCGATCCCTGGTAGATGCGTTCGAAGCCGTCTTCGGATTCAGAAACCGTTTCGATGGGCGCAATCCAGAAGCAGCGCACGGCGGGCGCTCCGAGCGCCACTTCGACGCGCTGCCACTCGTCGACGACGTGCAATTCCTCGCCTGGGATCGCTTGGGACCATCGCAGGGGAAATCTTTTGCCGTCGGATTCGAAATAGCGATCCGGAGCCGAAGGGGCCAGGAAATTCAGCACCATTTCAAGGCCGACGTGAACCGATGCGGTTCCAGGCGCTTCTCGCCGCAAGGTGAGATTACAGTTGAGATCGAAGCCTGTCTCAATCGGCGCCCAGGAAAACCTCTTCTCAACAGGCCAATCGCGGCTGCAGTCAGAGGCGAGGACCACGTGCGTAGCAGAGGAATCCATCACGCGGTAGCGTCCCGCTGCGAGCGCCGCATCTTCTTCCAGGTGCACGGACGCGTAATCGGGCTGGGTCTTGCCTCGGCCAAACAGAAGGAGCCGGAAGGCGTGCCTGGGCCAGCGGTCGTAAATCAGCCAGCGCTCCAGGCCTTCTTCTTTCGCGCGCGTCTGTTCGTGAATCGACTGCACGCCTTCCGAGCGGTTTTCCGACAGATATCGCAGCTTGGCGTGGTAGCTCTCCGGCCGCCGCATGAGCGAGTTGATGAGGGTGACGTTGGGCGGGCGAAAGTCGAGCGCAGAAATCGTTGCACCGTCATCCGGTGCGACGAGAGCAGCATAGCGATCCGAGGTGAAGTAGATTTCTTCGCGACCATCGGCGTCGAAATCGAGTCTCGTTTCCTCCGCGAAGTGTTTCTTGCGATGAGCGAGGCTGTCGGCGATCGATTCGGCGCGTGCCAGGGCGGTCCACACGGCCGTGCGCAGGTGGGGCGCGTAGAGTCCCCCGAAAATGCCATGCCAGTAAGAATCGTTGCACTGACCGCGCAACAGAAGCGTGGTGGCTTCGTTGTGTGCTTGTTGAAAGTGTTTGTCGCGGCGGCGGTGGTGTGACAGGCGTTGCACTTTGTCTGAGACGTGCAGCATCTTCTTGTGCATGCGGTTGGATTCGGAATATTTCGTGAAGAAGTTGCGCCAGGTCCCCCCTCGGAGGAAGGGAAGGACTTCGGGTCGCGAGGAAAACTCTTCGACCAGCTGGTGGTAGCGATCGCGTGCCGACGATGGTAGAGACCACTCCATCATTTCGGTATAGGAGGCGCTCGGCAGGTCCGCCCGGCCGAGCGGATCGTGCGAGGCAACGGATTCGCCAGGGGTCGACGTCACAAGCCAGTCCGAGCTTTGCTCGATCGCTGAGAACAAATGCTCGAGCCAGCCATCGCGATAGCACAGGTCGTGGGTTCCAGGCCAGACGCCGAACTTTTCTAAGTCATCTCCCATGGCGGCAAGGCCACCGGGATGGCGGACTGCCGCCTGGCGCAGAAAGTCGATCGTTTCCGAGACGTCATGAAAGGGGATCAGGTAGCGTAGCATTTTCAGGCCGGGAAGTACCTTCACGGCATGACCAAGATCCTCCGCGAGGCGATATCCGTAAAGTTCATCGAGGTCAAAGCCGGCGCTGAGGAAGTGGTTATCGTCAACGAGCGTGTATTGGACGCCCGCCGCCGCCAGGCACGAGGAAATCTGAGGCTCCCAGACCCGTTCCGCAATCCAGGCCCCGCGAGGACGTGCGCGAAAGTGTTTTTCCACGTAGTCGGCAAGGCGGGTAATCTGTTCGTGGCGGTCTTCGGGAGGAATGGTTACCAGGATCGGTTCGTAGAATCCGCCGCCAACGATTTCGGCTTGATTGCTAGCGACCAACTCGCGCAGGCGGTCGAAGTAATCGGGGTGTCTGGCCTCAAGCCATTCAAGCAACGCGCCGGAGTAGTGAAGCCCAGCGCGGATCGAAGGATGGCGCGCCAACACCTCGATGAAAGGGCGGTAGGAATTCCGGTACGCACGTTCGAGCACTTCGTCGAAATTTCCGACCGGCTGATGGGCGTGGATCAGAAGGACGAGCTCAAATTTGGGCACCGGAAGCCTCGGGCCTGCCCGACAGGATAACCGAATCGGTCCGAGTTCACACCTGCCGATTTTGCTGTACGGATTCAGCAGGTTAGAGAACGTGTGGCGAGCGCTCCCGCATAGTGGGAAAGGCGTTCACTGAGCCGGACCAGAGCCAAGTCGATGGCGGCAGAAGGGGCGTTCGAGGGTGCGTAGATAACGGCGAGAATATCGTGGGCGGATGGCGTAATCATCGTGCGCGTCGAATCGCTGACGGGGCTCCCGAAAGGGCCATCGGCGTCGGCCAGGACGGGCTTACCGGCAAGGTGCCAGCTCCGCTTGCCAATGCCCTCGTAGGTCTCACCCGCCTTCCCTCGGCGGAGTACGATCGGGCTGCGAATGCGCGAGCGGTCGTAGCAGCCGTATGGCCAGCCGGTTTCGATCGAACCGAGGTTGGCAATATCGACGACATTCAGCACGCCGTACAGGCCCTTGCCCTGTACGACGCGACGGAGAAGTGCTTCCGAGGACGGGCGATATTTGGACGGATCGACGCTCCAGGCGCGAAACATCGCCCGAACAGCGCGGGTTGCCTCAGCTTCGGCCAGGCTTTCGAGCGTGAACTCGTGGCGCTTTTGCTCACAAACCTCGCTCAAAAGCTGCGCAAGGGCGGCGTCGGCAGGCGCGGGTCGCACGCCGTCGGCCTCGATGACACCGAGTTTTACACCGGGTAGCTCTACGCGGATTTCCATCGGCGCTCGTTCGATCCGGCGATACTATGATCGCGCTTCCGTCAGGATCGGGCCGCGATCGGGGCAAATTCTACAGGGGATTCGGGCCACGTCATCGATGAGAACGAGTCCGTTCGAGCTCGGCGTTGCGCATTTCAATGCTCGGGAGTTTTTCACCGCACATGAGGTCTGGGAGGAAATTTGGCTAGGCGCAGCAGCGCCAGAGAAGGCCCTCCTGCAGGGCCTTATCCAAATTGCCGCCGCGTTTCACCATTATGGGCTCGGAAACTTGCGGGGAGCGAAATCGCTCGCCGCGGCGGGGATCGGGAAGCTCGATGCCTGTCCACATGGCTATCGCGGGATCGATATCCCTCGATTGGTCGCCGAGACGAAGGCGTGGATCGAAGCACTAACGAAACCAGCGGGCGAATTACGTCCCTTGCCGCGGATCTGCCGGACCCGATGAATCAGGGGAACCCGGATGACCTAAACCTTCTTAAAGTACTCCGCGTTGGTCTTTGCGTACTCCGCCCATTTTTCAGGCAGATCTTCCATGGCGAAAATCGCGGTCACCGGGCAGACAGGGACGCAAGCCCCGCAGTCAATGCACTCATCCGGGTTGATGAACAGCTGCTTAGCGCCGTCGAACTCTGGCTCGTCCTTACGCGGGTGTATGCAGTCCACCGGGCAGACATCCACGCAGGCGGTGTCCTTTGTTCCGATGCAAGGTTCGGCAATGACGTAAGCCATCTAGAATCTCCTATAAGTGCCCCAGCCGCGTCCGGAAAAAATTTTATATCACCAAAAGAAGGAGCGCACAAGCGTCGCCGGCCGACGATAGAGCGCAACTCGCCAGATCCCGGCCTGGGTTCGACCGCACTCAAGCGCTTGGCGACTAATGCTTCTGAGCGTTCGTGGCGAGGAAGCGCTCGGCTTCGATCGCCGCCATGCAGCCCGAACCGGCTGCCGTAACGGCCTGTCGATAGTGATGATCCTGTACGTCCCCTGCAGCGAATACGCCCGGAAGGTTCGTCTTCGGACCATCATGCGTAAGGATGTAACCGTTTTCGTCCATATCGATCTGGCCCTTGAAAATCTGGCTGTTTGGATCGTGACCGATGGCCACAAACAAGCCTTCGATCTCGAGCTTGCGGAGCTCCCCTGTCTTCACATTGCGCACGGTAGCCACCTCGACGGACTTTTTGGCTACGTCGTGAACTTCGTCCACGACATAGGGCGTCAGGAACTCGATCTTCGGGTTGGCGCGCGCACGATCGAGCATGATTTTTGAGGCGCGGAATTCATTTCGGCGGTGGACCAGCGTGACCTTGCGAGCAAACCTCGTGAGAAAGGTCGCTTCCTCCATCGCCGTGTCACCGCCACCGACGACCGCGATATCCCGATTGCGAAAGAACGCGCCGTCGCAGGTCGCGCAGGTGGAAACGCCATGGCCGAGCAGCAGACGTTCGGACTCGAGATTCAGCATCCGAGCAGACGCTCCCGAGGCGATGATCAGTGTCTCGGTTTCGTAGGTTTCCTTGCCCGCGACGAGTTTGAAAGGGCGCTTGCTAAGATCGGCGGAAGTAACCGCACCGGAGCGAAACTCCGCACCGAAGCGCTGCGCCTGCTTGCGCGTCCGTTCAATCAGTTCTGGGCCCAGGATTCCGTCGGTGAAGCCTGGAAAGTTTTCAACCTCGGTCGTGAGGCCGAGCTGTCCGCCGGGCTCGTAACCGTCTAGCACGATCGGTTTCAAGTCCGCACGGGCGGCGTAAACGGCTGCTGTCAACCCTGCGCACCCACTGCCAATAATGATCACTTTGTGCACAAATCTGTCTCCTACGCGAGTTGAAATGATTGGATTCCTGTGGACAGCGCGGCGTTTCAGCCTGACCTCAAATAGTATAGCAGTCTGGTTTCGGGGTCGCTATCGGCTCCCATCGATTTGCCAGGACCGGCGATTGCGTGGTTAGGCCGCCAAGCGGCATAATCTCGACCGGCGTGGGATCATGAAACCCGCGACGGTTTTTCGATTTCTTAGCGAGTTCATCGTTTTGTTGCTAGGGGCGCTGCTGATCGTTCTGGCAGTTTCGGGCCGCGTGGGACTGCCGGGACGGCCGGTTGCATTGGCGCTGCTCGGCGTGGTGTTGATTTATTGGGGGGTTCGCGCCCTGCTGCGACCGGAGCCAGAGGGTGGCCGGCAGCAGGCGCAGATTCGCGCAGCGTCACTCGTTGTAGTCGGGGTGCTGGTACTTGCAATCCTCGTTCTTCCGGTACGCGACGCCGATCCCCTGCTAGAAATCGCAGGCGCCGTGCTCGTTTTACGCGGCGTGCTCGGCAGCGTGCTCTGGCTGCGTAGGGCGTGATAGGCGCTGTAGGCCATTCGGGTTTTGCGAAATCGAGGAGGAGACTATGCTGAAAGAGTTCAAAGAATTTGCGATGCGCGGCAACGTGGTCGATATGGCCGTGGGCATCATCATCGGCGCCGCCTTTGGCAGGATTATTAGCTCGCTTGTGGCCGACATCATCATGCCGCCAATCGGTCTGATCCTCGGACGCGTGGACTTCTCCGGCTTGTTCCTGAACCTTTCGGGGAAGTCTTATGACACGCTCGCGGCAGCCAAAGCCGCAGGTGCCGCGACCATCAACTACGGAATCTTCCTAAGCACGGTGGTGGATTTCCTGATTGTGGCGTTCGTGATTTTCCTTGTGGTTCGTCAGATTAACCGCTGGTCGAAGCCGGCTCCGCCGGCCCCTCAAACGACGAAAGATTGTCCCTATTGTTTTCTGGCGATCCCCATCCAGGCCACGCGCTGTCCGAATTGCACTTCGCAGATGGCAGGCTAGCTAGCAGGGGGCGGGCGAGCGTCAGGGCGCGACCCGGCGGCTGGTGATGTCGTTGAGGTGGTCGTTGAGACGCTGGAGGACATCCCCTTCTTGGCCATTGGCCATCTCGCGCTCCACTTCAGCAAGCGCAAAATGCACGATGTCGTGGTGATGAATCTCGCGGCCGGGCATGCGGTCGCTCAAAGAAAGCCAGACCTTGTGTAGTAGATCGATTTCCTTAGGGGTTAATCGCGGCGCGTGCGGACCCAGATAGAAGATCTGTTCCTGGCCGGAAGGCGTGAACAGCTCGAGCGTAATCCGAGGTCTTGGCTCAGGCAGACGCTCCCAAGAAATGCCGATCTCCCGGGCTTGCTCGGTGGTCGACATCTTCGATGAACTGCCCGCAACCACGGTACTGGCTTCGAGGTTCGTAGCCGTGCGCAAGATACCGTCCCACAGATCGTTTGCGGCGACGACGGCGAGCCGCACCGGCTTACCCTCCCTTTCTGCGATCGCCAATACCTTGGTGAAAAGGGTTTGTTCGATGGCGGTGAAGAGCTGGTCAGGAGCGAGATCGAATTCGCCGGAAGCTGCGCGGCGCAACAGCCTGACGTGCAGCACCACGATTTCCGCCTCTCTGCGCTTGGCGCGTCCGAGCGCTGCTTCCAGAGGATAGAGTGCATAGTATGTGCTGATGGGTACGAGCACGTTGCCGGGCTTGACGCCGACATTTTCAAGCGTGAGATCGCCCGCCTGCGCCAGATTGAACTTGTCGAGCTCGGCATGCGAGCTGGTCTGTCTCTTCGTCACCTTTTCGGAGATTTCGAACACGACAAAAAACGCGATCGTAAACGCGACTCCAGAAATCGTGGCCACCTGTTTCGTAAAGAGGTTGATGGCACAGAGAGCGAACAACCCCAGCGTGATCAGCGCTACCCCCAGCGGGACCTCGACTCTGGCGATCTTGAAGTTCAGCGGCACTTTGAACTCGCGCCCGCCCGGCTGTTTGTAGCGAAGCACCAGCACCGCAAGCCCCTTCATCGAAAAACTCCACATCACGCCAAACGCATAGGCTTCGCCCAAAACAAAAATGTTTCCGCGGCTCAACAGGATCGTCAGAATCTGGAGCGCGACGACGAGGTTCAGAATCCGGTAGGAAGTTCCATAACGCCGCTGCGGGTGGCGGAACCAGTCCGGCAGAATCCCGTCTTCGGAAACGCGATTGAGCACACCATTCGACCCCACAATTGCCGTGTTCACCGCTCCGGCCAGCATCAGCACGCCCACCACGACGACGAACGTACGAAACGCCAGGCGCAACGAGAGCGGTCCCACCAGATACATGGCCAGTCCGCTGATGGGGTTCTCAGAAAAGCTGCCGCGAACCGAGTCGGGAATGATCATCACTACAAAAAATGCAACGCCGGCGGTAAAAATCAGACTGTACAGGAAGATGACCAGACCTGCCTTTTTCAAATTGGGTAGCTTGGGATGCTCGATTTCACGGTACACCTGGGCCATCGTCTCTTCGCCGCTCATCGCCAAAACAGAGTGGCCGAGACCGATCAGTATACCCACGAGCCCGATCGTGTAAGGAAGCGAACTATGCTTCAGCCAGCCCAGTGAATCGGGTGCATACACCAGATTCGCAAGGTGTGGCCAAGGCGGCAGATGCGCCCCGCGTATCAGCAGCGTATAGGCGCACCACACGATCATCACAATCACCATGACCGTCGTGACATACATGATGCGCAGGGCCTTTTCGCTCGATTCTGGAATGCCTTTGACGTTTTCCCACCAGAAATAGAGGGTGACCAGAATCGCAAACACGGCCGCCGACCCGTCCACGGGCAGCACGATCTTCAGGTGAGCGTAGTGCAGCAGTGCGTTCAACAGCCCGATCAGATAGAGGCCTGCAGAAACGCCGCTGATGGGCCCGGTCAGAATGTAGTCAAACATCAGCGCCGACACCGAGAACTTGGCCAACGTGGAGCCCATTCCTTCCTTCACCACGCGGTAGACTCCGCCGCGCACGAACATGCCGCAGCTCTCGAAGTAAAGTGCCTGCACGGCAAAAGCAAAAAGCATGATGGCGAGGACGAACCAGGGAGCCGCTTTACCTATGAAATGCTCAGCAATGGCTCCGGCATAGAAAGCGGAGGACCCCAAGTCGTTCAAAACAATGGCGGCCGCCCGCCAATAGGATATGAAGGCTAGCATTGCGGTCGTTGCCACAAGAACCTTGGCGACGGGCCGGATCGAGGAGCTGGGAGAAAATTTCGCTGGGTGGGATGACATTTCAGAACGCGGCGAGCAACTATACGAGAAATCTCACATAAATGAAAGATGTGCGTTCACATATGTTGTTCATATATCGAACCGATTTGCTTTTCGAATCGGCGGGTCGTGCCTACGCCGTCGTCCGTTTCGCGTCGCCGCGAAATTCTCGGGCGCAGTCCTGGCAAGGGCAGATTTCGCGCAGGTTTTCAAACGAATAGATGCCGGTCGCATGCCCATCGGAAAACTCGATTTGAATCGCATAGTTTCCGACGGCCTTGGCGCCTCGGGCCTTCACCCGCTCCTTATACATGGGGAGCAGCACCGTCTCGGGCTTTTCTTCGGTCTTCCTTAGGCGCTCGTCATTACACGTAGCGCACGGGCAGTGATCGCGGAGATAAGGAAAGTCGTAACGACTTTCGTGCCCGTCTGACCAGGTGATCGCCACGCCCTCACCGGTCGTGACGTATACCTTGACCTCGACCGGTTTCTTCCGATGATCAAGGGGTATGGGCATGGGTGGTTGTAGACGCATCAGGTCCGGGCTTGGCTTCCGGTGCCGCAGCCTCGGCAGGCTGGCTCGCCTGCGGCTCTGATGGCGCGGGCTCGTGACCGCTCGTTGGGTAGCCGGCGCAGGAGGAAACCTGTTCGGGCCCGCCCCAATCCCGAAAGAAAGGGTCGGTTTGCTCGTTGATTTCTTCGACCGACTTGGGGCGATGATCGCCCGATCCGGGAAAAACCAAGTAGAGCATTCCGCCACGACTCCCGCCCCGGCGTGCATCCGACCAGATGCCGACGTTATCGGCCAGCGCGATCGAACCCTCTCCGACCGAACCGATGTCGGCGAAAATCGCAAAGGAAAATCTGCGGTTTCGCAAGTTGAAAACTACGGCGAAGTCTCCCAAGCGGGCGCCGGCGAGGCGTGCGAGATCTCCCGGCAGCGCGATGTAGGGAACTCTTGAGGCGTCGACGAACCGCGTGGGATCGAAGCGGTCCTTGGTCCAGTCAGCAAGAGCGGTCGCCGAGATGTAGTATCCGGGGAAAGGATCATCAGGACCTTGAACGAGGGGATTACCGGCTTCATCCTGTAGAACGCCTTCCCAATGGCCCGGTTCGCCCGCATTCGAGAGGTCATCAAGTCCCGTGTTGTCTGCGTTGTAGGCGTTTGGCGAGCCGTCGGCGTCGATCGCCATCCCGGCATTAAAGAAGAAGGCCGAGTCATCCCGCAAGTGCCAGATCGGCAACTGGCTAGTGGGCTCGCCGAAACGGCGCACGTCAAAATTAAAGAGCAACGATTTCAACGGACAGCTGGCGGACGGGTTCTGCATGCTGGTCGACGGCGGGGGCGACACGCTCTGCGCAAAACTCGCTAGGGGGAGCATCCATGCGATGATCAGGGGAGGAATTCGTTTCAGACGGCACACAAATCCGCATTATACACCCCGCGATCGGCGCAAGGACGATAAGACCAATCGGTCGATGGGTTAGCCAACGGCTCGCTTGCGCCCGTCCCTTCTGCGGAAGCGAGCGAGGCAAGCTTTAGAGTTTGCTTGCAGGCTGCTAGCGGACAGCGGATACTGTACCCCACCAGTGGGAGGATTTCCGGTGAAGCCTGTCAAGCTGAAGGGGCTGTCTGTCGAAGAGGTTTTCTACGAATGTCTGGCGCTGCTGGGCGTTATCGCCATGACCGCGGTTTTGGCCATTGCCATGCGCGTGGGCGAGGGGCATTGGTAGGCGAGGCCCTTCACCGTTGAGCTTTTCATGGCGACCGATTACTTGCTTAAGACCGAGCCTTCCGAGTACTCGTTCGAGGATCTCATACGCGACCGGGCTACTGAGTGGGACGGCGTTTCAAATCCCGTGGCTTTGAAGAATCTTCGGGAGATGGCGCCGGGCTCTCGCCTTGTGATTTACGAAACGGGTGACCGCAAAAGCGTGGTTGGAACGGCTAGCGTTGTTTCCGTAGATCGAACAAATCCGAAAAGCCCCGAGGTAAAGATTCAAGCCGGTAAGCCGCTCGCAAAGCCTATCACGCTTGCTGAAATTAAGGCCCATAAGCTGTTTCAGGATTCGCCGCTGGTGCGCCAGGGTCGGCTCTCCGTGGTTCCTCTCACAACGGCGCAGTACAAGTTTCTCACCGGATCGTGATCTCGGCTCGATTTTCCCCTTCTCAGTGTGTCGGCCGATCCTGTTACCCTTCCCCCAAAACTCCCGAGCAAGGCTACCGAGACACCGTAGGGGAGCGGGCCAGGCGGCCGTGTGCGAGATCAATACGGCGGTCGGCCAGTTGGCCGATTTCCGGCGCGTGCGTGACCATCAGAATCGTGTGACCCTCGGCGTGCAGCTCACCGAGCAGCCGCAGCACAATCTGTTCGTTGGCTTCGTCGAGATTTCCTGTGGGCTCATCGGCGAGGATGAGTTTCGGCTGATTGATCAGCGCGCGAGCCACGGCCACGCGCTGCTGCTCGCCGCCGGAAAGTTCACCTGGAAGATGATCGACGCGGTCGCTCAATCCCACACGCTCGAGTTCTATGCGTGCCTCCTGTTCATCCGTCGTGCTATGAAAATACTGGGCGAGCATCACGTTTTCGAGCGCCGTGAGGTAGGGAACCAGGTAAAACTGCTGGAATACGAATCCGATTTTCTCGGCACGAAAGCGCGTCAATCCGCCTTCGTCGAGGCGCGCGACGTCGATACCATCGACGATCGCACGTCCGGAAGTCGGCGTATCCAGCCCGCCGAGGATATTAATGAGCGTCGTCTTGCCAGACCCAGAGGGGCCCATAATGGCGATCCACTCACCGGCCTCCACGCGAAACGAAACGCCATCGAGTGCGCGGACGTTGCCGAACTCTTTGCGTAGGTTTTCGATTTCCACCAGGGGAGCCAATTATTCGCCTCGCAGAATTACGGCCGGCTTGACTTTGCCAAGCAATCGCAGCGGCAGAGCCCCCGCCAGGGCCACGCCGACCATCAGCGCAATCGTCAGCGGGAAAACATCCCAGCGCGCGTTGACCGACGCGTTGAAAACACGATGGCCCATCCAGCGAGCGAGCACGATCCCACCGATAGAGCCGATCAGCCCTCCTGCCGCGCCCAGGGTGCCGACTTCGGCAAGGAACAATGCTACGATGCGCGAAATCGATCCACCCAGTGCCTTCATCAGGCCGACATCCTTACGCCGCTCCATCGCCAGGGCCGCCATCGTGGCGAGCACGCACAATGCGGTCAACACCAGAATCAACACAACCATTAGGGCGATCAGCAGCCGGGTCCGATCCAGCAGATTGCCTTCCGCCCGGCTGACAGCTTGGATGGGCCGCACGGCATAACCGGGAAGTGCCGCGGCGAGTTGCTGGGTATAACGCCCGATGGCAGTGCTCGTGCCCCGGATGCTCATCAGCACGACCTCGATTTGATTGTCGCCGCTCGTTTGAGCGAGTTTCTGCACGACTGGCAAGTTCACGAATATCTGGCTATCTTCCGTACCACCGGCATCGAAGACACCCGCTACCCGTACTTGCGCGCTGCGTTCCCGATAATGCATCTCGAGCAGGGTACCAGGCGCCACAGAGAACTGGCGAGCCACCTGGCGGCCGATGAGACATTCGGCTTCCTCGTCACGCGAGCTAACCCAATGACCTTCGATTTTCCAAGTC
This sequence comes from uncultured Acidobacteriaceae bacterium, assembly GCA_964407845.1. Lineage (GTDB taxonomy): Bacteria > Acidobacteriota > Terriglobia > Acidiferrales > UBA7541 > Palsa-295. Next base: position 32,449 of record CAYOXF010000111.1, read on the forward strand.
GGGTTGAGGCCGCGCGTTTGGTCGAGCCACGTCCCAGCTACGACGACCGGCGTGTCCCGTATGTGGGCGACGATGTACAGCAATGGTGCGAGGGCGACAACATCTTTCGTGGGCATTCGTTCGATTTGGGCGAGCACCGGCACCTGGTCCATCAGCGACGGCGAGCCCGGGATCTCCGAGGAGGGCTGCCAAGGGGCAAGCGCCTGTGCGGAACCGGCGCGTGAGATGACGACGTTGGCGCCCAGCAGGCGAAACTCTTGAGTCAGCTGGCGTTCGATATCGAACTCCAAATCCAGCAGCGCCGAAATGACGGTTGCACCGCTGATGACAGCGAGCAGCGCCACGGCCATCCGCCCACGACTGCCGCGCATCGATCTCCACAGAAGGCGCAGAAACATCACAGGCCCCGCAGGATCGGTGCGGGATCGAAATGAGCCGCTCGCCGCAAGGGAATCAGGCTGCCGATGACTGCGACAGTCGCCGCGACGGCGATGACAATCGGCAGCAGCAAGATGTGCAGAGGAGTCGGTGTGCCGAAGACGCTTTCCCCCAGCGCCCGTGCCATCGTTGCGCCAAGCAAGAAGCCGATGGAGCCGCCTGCAGCCGCCAGCATCAATTGCTCGGTGAGGAATAGTCCAGTGACCAGCAGGTTCGTCGCGCCGATGGCTTTCATGATGCCGATTTCCGATCGCCGTTCCAGCACGGATGTGGCTGATGTGGCCGCCACTGCGAGGGCCGCGGCCACCAGCGCCGCCAGCGTCACGAGCCAGAGCAAGCTGCTGACGTGTGAAAGAATGCGCCCTTCCGAGTCGGCGACGCGGCGAATCACCCGCACGTCGGTCCCCGGCAACACCTGCTGAATTTGATAGCTGATGGAGGAAATGTAGGGCGAACAAAACCAGCGGTCGTATTCAGTTGGCGTGAGCGTTTTCGGATCCCGCTCCGCAAGCGCGTCGGCTGGCTTTGTCAAAGCGCTGACGTATAGTTGCCGAAACTGCCCAGGATGATCGGAGAGTTCCTGCGCCACCGACAGCGGCACCAAAACCGTATTGTCTTCGGCACCGCCAGTGGTCACGACACCGGTGATCATCAGCTGAAAGCGAACGCTCGAAATCGCATCGCGCGCCACCTCGATCGTTCGGCCAATGGCGAAGATGCCGGAGAATTTCGCCGCGAGCGCTCGACCGACAACCGCTTCCTTCGCGCCATCCCCGAACCAACGGCCTTGAATTTGCCACGATGGAGTGGTCGCGCTCAAGCCGGTCTTGAACTTCGTGCCATCCGGCACTCGGACTTCGTGCTCATACCACGTTCCGATCAAAGTCACGTTGGTGCCCGTCTGTGCGCGACCGATGTTGGGAGAATATGCCGGCACATCGAGGAAAGGAGTGAAGCCGAGGATATTGTGGCGCCAGAAGATCGTCTTGAGTTTCCCGAGATCGACTTCGCTGAGATAAGCGCCTTCATCAACCGGGCGGTAGTCGACGCCGCCGACCTCGAGCGGCAGCGTGTCCGATTCTGGAGTGACCACCAGGTTCGCACCCAGACTCCGGAATTCTAGGGCCATGCGGTCGCTTACCTCGAGCGCCACGCTGAGTGTGGCCGTGACGATGGCCATGCTGACCGCCAGCGCCGCAGCCGTCAGCAGCTTGCGTCGCGGATTGCGAAGGAAGGATTCACCTACCAGGCGTGCAAACATGTCAGGACTTGTGGATTGTTGCAGCCGAAGAGGTGAACGTAGAGAGATCGACGATCACCTCTCCCCTCTCGACGCTCGATTTCACGGGGACCGGGTTGCAGCCACCGTGTTCGCCAATCGATGGAATGTAGATGGTTGCACCGCAGTTGCGGCAGATCACGTTCTGGCCTTGCTGTCGATAGCCGGACCAGCCGCAAATCTGGCAGGCATCGAGCGCCACGGCGTAATTGCCGTTGGTCTGATGGACGACGAAAAAGCGCATGGTCGTACCCTCGACATCCACGGCATAAAAATGCAGGCTGGAATCGGTAAGCTCCGAAAGAGGGATGCGGACGTGGTTATTTTGAGCAGTCAGCAGCTTCGCCGGCACGGGTGCGGCCAAGGCCCGCGAGTACGCAAATTCAGCGGCGAGCGAAACAACCACGAGTACACAGAGAATTGCGGCTGCAAAGCTCCATCGCCGTTGACGGCGGAATTCCCATTGGCGCATGCGGCGCTCGGCTGGGTTGAGCGCCAAATCCTCGGCCGGGCGGCGTGCGCTAAACCATTCTCGCATTACGACCAGAGCCGCCACCCCCAGAATCACGGCGAAAAAGAAAACTTCATTGCGCACGATCGGCCCTATGGTCGCCATTTCCGTCTTGCTCGACCGAATCCATTCGGCCTCGCTGAGTTCATGGACGCCGGTGAGCGCAAGCTGAAATGCCACGATCATCAGGATGATGCTGGTGGCTCGGAAGAAGCGGTCGAGGGGAATGCGAAGCGTTCCTTCGAAGAAAAACACGCCGACGGCGATCGCAATCGTGATGCCCAGCAGTGTGCCGATCCAAATTTGCACTCCCGTGCTCGAAAGCTCGACGGCACGCAGAATCAGCACGAGTTCGGCTCCTTCGCGCACGACCATCAGAAACACAAAGGCGCCGATGCCCAGTCCCGCGGCGACCGTGGTGCGCTGTGCGTAGGCTTCGACGCGCTCCTCAATATGTTTGCGCAAGGTGCGCGCCGCGTGATTCATCCACACGATCATCGTGACCACCAGTGCCGAGGCCACGAGCATAAGCACGCCTTCGAACCCGTCCTCGCTGATCGCCAGGCGCCCGAGTGCCAACCCGGCGGCAACGCTTGCTGCGGCCGCCGCGACGACGCCTCCCCAGACGTAGCTTTTCAAGGCTCGCCGGCCGCTGCGGTTCAGATAGACCAATACGATGCCGACAACGAGTGCGGCTTCGACACCTTCGCGGAGGGCTACAAGAAGAGCCGAAATCATGTCCAGGCTAGTTGAAACCAGTTTTCAACTAGTTTACCTACTTTATATCTACCGCGCACTGAGACGCAAGTTGTTTTGGGGATTTGCCGCCTTGCGGCACAATGCCTGTAAAATGTGCATCTCAATGGTGATGAGCCGCCAAGCCTGCTGTGGAACAGGGCGCCTGATAGCAGGTGTTTTTTTTCGAGGCGTGGTGGCGATTCTGACGATTACAGCAGGTCTCGCCATTGCCACAAGGGCGCAGTCAGACACAGGCCCGGCCCCCGAGGGAGATCCGAAGAAAGCCAAGACGGCCTTTCAACTCGGTCTCGAGGCTGAGAAACAGCAGGATTGGTCTGCCGCCTATGCTGCCTATTCTGACGCCGTCGAATGGGCGCCCGCCAATCGTCGATATGAACTCCGCCGCGAAATGGCCCGCAGCCAAGTGGTGCAAAACAAGGTCGATGTGGCCGAAAAGGACGCCGTTGCAGGTCGCTTTCAAGATGCGGTGCGGGAGCTAGAGGCTGCCCGAAGACTTGATCCGTCAAACCCGACGGTGCGCGAACGCCTGACCGAACTGATCGCCGTTTCAGAACCGGCGACCGATCAGATTCAGGTGCGGGACATTAGCGGCGAGATCCAACTCGAATATCGGGCCGGGAAGCAGAAGTTCGACTACCGCGGCGACACAGCGGGGGCGTATGAGGAACTGGCCCTGCGTTTCGGGGTAGAGGTGGCATTCGATCAGGATCTTCGCCAGCGGACCATCCACTTCCACATCGACGACGATGTAGACTTTCCCACGGCTGCTCGGCTGCTTGGCGAAATGACGGGCACGTTCTGGCGACCGCTGACGCGTCATCTCTTCTTCGTTGCTGAGAACACCCCGCAGAAGCGCAAGGACTACGATGCATCGGTTGTGCGCACGATCCTTCTGCCAGCTTCTGAGACGCCGGATCAGATGACAGAAGTCTTGCGGACGGTCCGAGAAATCACCGGCATCACTCGTTCGGACCTTGATGTCCGCAGCCGCACGATTACGCTGCGCGCTTCACCGGAAGCCGTTCAAATCGCGACGGACTTAATCGATGGCCTCGAGCGGCCGAACGGAGAACTGATTCTCGAAATGGAAGTTCTCGAGCTCGACCGCAATGATGCGACGCAGCTGGGCATTACTCCGCCGCAGACGGCGACGGCGTACGGACTTTCGCCCGAGCAGATCCAGCAAGCCCAGCAGTCATTGGCCGGGCTGGTCAACGTGATCAACCAGATCTTCGGGGGCGGTGGCGCGTTGATTCCGCCCGTGATTGCCTTCGGCGGCGGCAAGACCACCTACCTCGCCACGCTCCCTGGCGCCTCAGCAGATTTTGCGGAAATGCTTTCCCGGGTGCGCCAGGGTCGCCGAGTTTTGCTGCGCGCGAAGGACGGCCAGCCAGCGACATTGTTCGTGGGCGACCGGATTCCTGTGTCGCTGGCGACCTTCTCGCCGAGTTTTTCGGCGAGCGGCGCCACCACGAGCCCGATTGAGAACCCCATCGTGAACTATGCTGTCGGGAATGATCCGGTTTCGATCGTAACCGCGAATTTTCATGACACGCTTGCGACCAGTAGCCTCGATCTGGCCGTCGCAAACAAAACCGACGACACGATCTCGATTCTCGAAGGAAACGGAAACGGGACGTTCAATCCGCAAACCGTCATTACGCTGCCAGCCGGCTTTGCTCCTACCGCCCTGGTTACGGCGAATTTCACAAGCAGTGGGCACAAGGACCTGGTGGTGACGGGCAGCTTCGTGGGCAGCAACACAGGCAGCATTTTGGTTTTGTTGGGAAACGGCGACGGCACTTTCACCCAAACCGCACAGTCGCCCATCGCCGTGGGAAACAATCCCGTTTTTGTGGTGACCAACGACTTCAACAACGACGGTTTCTTGGACCTTGCGATCGCCAATCAGGGCGACAGCACGGTCTCGATCCTTTTGGGCAACGGCGATGGTACCTTCAAAATTCCTACTCCTCCGCCTATTCTGCTGCCCGTAGGCTCCGAACCCACCGGCTTGGCTGCAGCAGACCTGAATGGTGACGGCAAGCCGGATCTCGTTACGGCCAATCAAGGAACCAACACAATTTCGGTCTTCTTTGGCAATGGCGATGGGACCTTTCAGAATCCCACGAACTATCCTACGGGAAACGCGCCGGTGTATGTGGCGCTAGGGGATTTCAACAATCAAGGTGCGCTCGACATTGCGGTGGCCAACAACGGTGCGCCGACTTCCAACAATAGCGGAAACTCTGTCACGATTTACTACAATCAGATCAGCACGACGAACGTTCCGCTTGGTACCTTCGTCTCCGGCGCGACCAGAGACTTTTCAGCGGGCAATGGCCCGACATCGATCGTAGTGGCCGACTTCAACCTGGACGGCCTCGCCGATCTCGCCATCACCGATGAAACGGACAATGCGGTGACGATCCTCTTTAACGCAGGCCAGCAGAACTTCACCGCGGCTCCTGCCGAACTTCCCGTAGGCACCGCTCCTGTTTCCATCGTCACCGCGGATTTTAACGGTGACGGCAGACCGGATGCTGCCGTCGCCGACAGCGGCTCCGCCCAGGCCACCGTGATTCTGAACACCAACTTCTTCGGGGTGGGAACGAGCAGCGGCTCGGCGGGCACCCCCTTCCCCGGCGTTCAGTATCTGGATATCGGGCTGAAAGTAAAGGTCACGCCACGCGTCCATTTGAACAATGACGTGACGCTCCAGCTCAGCTTCGAGCTGAGCAGCGTGACCGACCAGAGCTTCAATTCCATTCCTGTCATCGCCACCGAGAACGTCGATCAGCGCATGATGTGGCATGCGCGCCAGTGGGGGGTCAGCCGCGAACAAGGCCAGGAAATCATCCG
>CAYOXF010000112.1:0-19416 GCA_964407845.1 uncultured Acidobacteriaceae bacterium
TGGGGAAGCGCATCGTCACTAAGGTTTCGACCCTCGGGCAGATCAGCGAAATTCTCAAGAAGACCGAGCAATCCAAGCGCGTTCTGGAGGATGCCAGCGAAGGGTTCGCGCTGGATGTGATCCGGGAAGATGAAGCCGGCACCGATGAAAGCATCACCATCGACCGGCTGACCGCGCAGCGCGATATCAGCCCGATTATCCGGCTGGTTGACACGACCATCTTCACTGCCTTGCAGCGGCGTGCCAGTGATATTCATATCGAAACCCGCGATGACTCGGTCTGCATCAAGTTCCGCATTGATGGCGTGCTGACTCAGGCCATGCCGCCGATTGCCAGGGAGCATCACTCCACCATCATTTCCCGTATCAAGGTCATGAGTGAGCTCGACATTTCCGAACGCCGCGTGCCGCAAGACGGCCGCTTCCGCGTGAAGTACGGCACTCCCGAACGTCCCATCGATTTCCGCGTCTCCATCATGCCTTCGATTCATGGCGAGGATGCTGTCCTCCGCGTTCTCGACAAAGAATCGATGAGCGAGAAGTTCCACAAGCTCACGCTGGATGTAGTTGGTTTTGACGATGAAGACTTGCGCAAGTTCCGCCGTTACATCAAAGAACCCTACGGGATGGTGCTGGTCACGGGTCCAACCGGGTCCGGCAAAACCACCACGCTTTACGCCGCCGTCAGCGAGATTAAGAACGACGAGGACAAGATCATTACGATCGAAGACCCCGTGGAATACCAGGTCCGCGGCATCACCCAGATCCCTGTGAATGAGAAGAAAGGTCTTACCTTTGCGCGCGGGCTCCGTTCAATTCTGCGTCATGACCCGGACAAAATCATGGTGGGCGAGATCCGCGACCAGGAAACGGCGCAGATCGCCATCAATTCAGCGCTGACCGGTCACTTGGTGTTTACCACCGTTCATGCGAATAACGTAACGGATGTGATCGGCCGTTTCATCAACATGGGAGTGGAGCCTTATAATTTTGTATCGGCCTTGAACTGCATCCTGGCGCAGCGCTTGGTGCGTGTGATTTGCGAAAGCTGCAAAAAGCGCGTGACATACCCGCCGGAACTGCTACGGGAGTCCGGCCTGGATCCGACCGACTGGCGCGATTTCCAGTTCTGTGAGGGGCCTGGGTGCCTTGAGTGTTCCGGCACGGGCTTTCGAGGTCGGACGGCCATCACAGAGCTGTTGGACTTGTCCGATAGCATTCGGGAGATGATCATCGACCGACGCCCGACCTCGGAGATTAAGCGAGCGGCTCGCGACGCTGGGATGACATTTCTGCGAGACTCGGGTCTGCGGAAAACACGCGCCGGGGTCACAACCCTGCGCGAGATTAACAAGGTGACGTTCATTGAGTAGTCTTACGAACCAGAGCAGCATATCCGCCGATTTCTTCCAGCTCCGGCCCGTCCGGCAGTTTGACCGCTGGATCCACGCGATGCCTCATCCCCCGTTGGTAGTAGAGATCGCCGAGCCGCATGTGGCCGTGGCGCGATCGGGAGGCAAGGGTGGTCCGCTGGAGGGCGTGGCGATGGAAGCTTTGCCGGCGGGGGCGGTGATGCCGGCGACTCTGGAAACCAACGTTGTACAACCCGAGGTGGTTCGCTCCGCGCTTCGGAAGATTTTTGGGCGCGTGCCGGTTCACGGCGCCCATGTGGCACTGCTGGTGCCGGACTTGGTCGTCCGGGTCTTCATCTTGCCGTTTGACAGTCTTCCCCGACGGGCGCGGGAGGCGCTTCCGCTTTTGCGGTGGCGGTTGAAGAAGAGTGTGCCCTTTGATGTGGAGGAGACAACGGTCTCCTGGATGCGGCAGGATGCTCGGGCGGGAGGACTCGAAATTGTGACGGCCGTGGCACGGCAGCCGATTGTGCGTGAATATGAAGCGCTCGTCGAATCGTTCGGCGCTCGGGTGGGTGTCGTGTTGAGTTCAACGCTGGCGACATTGCCCTTACTCGAAGACCGTGGCGCGACGCTGCTGGTGCGGTTTTGCGGCAAGACCCTGACCACGGTCATCGTGAGGGGCGCGACACTGTGCTTGTATCGTTCAACCGAGATGAGGGTCGATGCCGCGCTGGAATCAAAAGCCCTGTTGGACGAGGTTTTTCCGGCAGTTGCCTATTATCAGGACACCTGGGGCGAGACAATCGACCGGGCGCGACTTAGCGGCTTTGGTGCGAAGGAGAACTCCTTGAGCCACACGCTGACCGAGGAACTCCGCATTTCGGCCGAGCCGATTGGTGAGGGCCCGGGGGCGAACGATCTGATTCCCTATGGGCTCGACGCGCTATGGGGCTGGATCGCGAACAGAAAATCGTAGGAGCGGATCTTCCAAAGCGATGAAACTCGAACTGAACCTCGCAACCGCACCGCAGGAGAACAATAGGCCATTTCTCGTCGGCACCTTGCTGGCCGGCACGGTCGGCATCCTCGTCTGCATTCTGTTGGCGCACGCGGCCTATGTTTCCTGGCGCGCCAGCCGGGATCTGCGCGCTGACATCTCACGTCTGGAAAGCCAAATCCGAAGCGACCGTCAGCAGCGACAAGTGCTGGCAACGTATTTTCGCAGCCCCGCTGCTCAAAATGTTCTGGACCGTTCGGCGTTCCTGAACTCTTTGATTGCCGAGCGCAGTTTTCCGTGGACCAAGGTCTTTACCGATCTCGAACAGACGCTTCCACCAGGAGTCCGCGTGGTGAGTATCTCACCGACGCTGGTCAACGGCCGGGCTGAAGTGACGCTGGAAGTGGGAGCCGACAGCGACGCAAACAAGATTAAGTTTCTCGAAGCCATGGAAAAATCCAGTGTGTTTTCAGGCATGGTCGTGAAGGACGAAAAGAGGGTCGATCAGGCTGGCGCACCCGATAAGCTCGTTCTAAATCTTACGGTTTGGTACTCGACCATATGACTCGAAACGCCCTTTGGCACTCCTGGAAAATCTGGACCGGCATCGCGCTGGCGGCGCTGCTGGTGGTAGACCTCGGCCTCGCCGTATTCTTGTGGACCGGAGGCCGTCAGGACCCAGCCGCATTGCAGGCAGACCGGGACCGGCTTGCGCTGCAGGCAAAACTCCTACGGGCCGACGTTGGACGGGGCGAAAAAATCCGGGAGTCCATGCCGGCGGCGGGCAAAGAGTGCGATGCGTTCTATCATGAGTCGTTTCTCGATGCAGGTACGGGGTATTCACAGATTGAGGCTGATCTGGGGGCCATCGCCGAGGAAACGGGTGTGAAGGCAACGGGATTTAGCTTCAAGCGAAGAGATATTAAAGAGCGAGGAGCGACGGAGATCCAAGTCAGCGCCACGGTTGATGCCGATTACCCGGCCTTGGTTCGCTTCATCAATGGCCTAGAGCGCTCAAAGAATTTTTATCTCCTCGATAGCTTGCGGCTGGCTTCGGGGGCAACGGGTGGAATCCGGCTAGCGCTGGAACTGCATACGTACTTCAGGACCTGAGCGATGAAAGGGCGCAAGGAACTCTATCTTTCGGCGGGTCTGCTCATCTTGCTAGCGATCGCCGTGTACTCCTTTTTGAGCAGTCGGGGTGACGGAAATGGATTTCCGGGAGTGCTGGCGTCTGATACGAAGTTCGAGCCGCTACAGATCCGAGAGCCGGAGCTTCGCGTGGATCTGCTCGAAAAGGTCCGCAAGCTCGAATACACCGGGTCGCACCGCAACATCTTTGTGGCTGCGCCCGCTCCACCGCCCAAGCCGGTCGGGCCGGCCGTCGTGGCGGTCCGCCCCTTCGTCGGCCCAAGGGTCCCACCCCCTCCGCCGCCGCTGCAAGTGCCGGCAGAGTTTTTTGGTTATGCTTTTGAACCGCATGGCACCCATCGGGTTGCGTTCTTTACCAGCGGGGATGATGTTCTCGTCGTTGGCGAGGGAGAAACGTTCTTGGGACGTTTCCGCCTCGACCGGATCGGCAACGACTCCGTCGACGTGGAGGAGTTAGGGACGGGACGGCACACTACGCTGCTCGTGCAGCCTCCGGAGCAGGGAGCCAACCGGTGAGCGGGCGATTCCTTCAGGCTAGACGACCCCGGCGTTCGGCTCAGTCCGGCTACGGGTACTTCATGGCCTTTTTCATGATCACGGTGATGATCATCGGCTCCGAGGCCGTACTACGCAACATGGCCATCGAGCGAAGGCGCGTGCGGGAAGAGGAGATGATTTGGCGCGGCAACCAGTACGTGCGGGCGATCAGGCTCTTTTACCGCAAAAGCGGCCACTATCCGCAATCGCTGGACGATCTAGAGAAGGGTCTTCCGGATCTGCACTTTCTTCGCCCCGTGATACTCAAGGACCCCTTGAATCGAGCCGACGGCTCGTGGCGCTTGATCTACACGAACGCTTCGGGGCAGATTATTGGCAGCGTCCGCTATGCCACGATGCAGCAGATGGCGTTGATGGACCTAAATGGCGGCAAGCTGCCGTCGCCGGCTTTGAACAGCACCTCAAGCGCCACGCAAGATTCTGGCCCCGGGTCCAGTGCCTCCTCCTCTTCGGCGGCCGGCACCGATGCTCAAAACCCGAGCCAGCCGCCGGCCCAGACGAGCGCCACTTCTCCGTCCGCAACACCCACACCCATGACAACGCCAGGCACCCCTTTGCAGGGAAGTGGAACATTGAGCGGCTTAAACCAGAGTGCCGTAGCCAGCGCTCAACTGCAGCCGACTGGCCCTGTCGATGGGCCGGTTCTCGGAGCCTTCGTTGCTGGCGTGGCAGGAGGGAACCACTACGACGGTGACTCGGTGAAGATCTACAAGGGCGGGAAAACGTATCAGCAATGGGAGTTCATCTGGAATCCGCTCGAGGATCAAGCGCGGGCTATACAGAATGGGTTGGCCCCTCAGCAGGGCTTGGGTCAGCAGTCAGGCGTACTGGGAGGGGGTCTGCCGATTGCCAATCCCAACGGAGGAGCTCCCCCAGCTCCGGCGAACGCGCCGAGCGGTGGACCGCAGCCTGCGCCGGAGCAGCCCCCGCCACAGCCCTCGCAACCCCAAGAGCAGTAAGGAATTGGCTGTCTCCCTTCGCTCTGTCGCGTACTTGATTGCAAAGCTTCCCACGAAGGTGCAGAATACGTTTGTAAGCCTAGGAGCCGACAGTGGCCGTTCAAATCGCGCGAGGCGTTACGCTTGAAACGCCAGGCGAGAACGAGAATTTCTTGAAGGACGAAGGCATCCTCTTCACTTCTCTCGACAAAGTGGTTAATTGGGCGCGTCGTAGCTCCATTTGGCCCATGTCGTTTGGCCTGGCATGCTGCGCCATCGAGATGATGTCGATGGCAGCCTCTCGGTACGATATTGCTCGTTTCGGTGCTGAGGTTTTTCGTGGTTCGCCCCGGCAGTCAGACATGATGATCATCGCCGGCCGCGTTTCACAGAAAATGGCTCCGGTGATCAAGGAACTCTACGCGCAGATGCCCGAGCCGAAATGGGCCATTTCCATGGGTGCGTGCGCTACGTCTGGCGGCGTCTTCCACAATTATGCGGTGGTACAGGGTGTCAACCAGGTGATCCCCATCGATGTCTACGTGCCTGGCTGCCCCCCGCGACCCGAGGCCCTGCTGTACGCCGTGTTCCAGATTCAGAAGAAAATTGACAACGAGCGAGGGAGTTTTCTTCGCTCACTCAATCTTAGCAAGAGCTAACCAGCCTGCGGTTCGTCGTTTCATTCCACCGTGGCCATTCCGCCCTCGAACTCCAGGTGATTTCCCGGCGTAAACTGCTCGCGTCGCACGTAGCCCATCCCGATGGCTGAACCTGTCACTGGGGAAAGGGCCGCGCTTGTGACAGAGCCAACTTCCGTGCCGTTCGCGCGCAGTTTGGTTCCCGGCAGGGGTGGTGTCACCGTTGAAAACCTGAGCCGAACGCGTTTCCGGTTTACGTGGCCGCGCGACCGAACGCGTTCGACAATCTCCTGGCCTGTGTAGCAGCCTTTGTTGAAGGCGACGTGAGTACTTTCAATTGCGGCTTCTTGCGGGATCATCCCGTCATTGAAATCAGCGGGGAACCACGGGATGCCTGATTCAAGTCTTAGCGCGTTGAGCGCATCGAGCCCAATCGGTTCACCGCCTCGCGCCCGCACGGCTCGAACAAGCTTGTCCCAGACGGCTCCGAGGATCTGTCGCCCGACGACCAGTTGGGCTCCCGGTTCATTGAAACGGGAGCGCCTGAGCCAGTAGCATGGCGCACCATCGATCGAAGATTCGACCGCTGACATTTCCGGCATTTCACCCAGGGCGACGCCGCACGTCTCGGCCAGAGTTCTCAGCGCCTGGGGCCCCTCGAGGGCCAAGCTACCCATCTGGTCGGTTTGGTCATCGATGTGAACCTGCGAGCCCACCACGTATTTCTTGAGCGTGCCGACGGTCCGCTCGCGAAAGCCGGCATGTGAGAGGACGAGGAGCTTATCGGCGAGAGCGTACACCTCGAGTTCGGCAAGGATGTGCCCTTGGGGATTGAGAAGCAGGGCCAGGCCCCCTTGTCCTTTCTGGAGCGCCCGAATGTCTTGCGAAGAAATCGCATGAAGGTAACTGAGGCGATCGCGCCCGGTGAGCACGAGGATGGCCTGCCAGTTGGTGTCGCAAAGGGCAACGTTCTGCTTTGCCGCCCAGTATTCCTTTTCCAAGCCGGAGAATCTCTTGGGCAGATCGCAACCGTAGAATTCAGCAATCTGCGCGCCGGCGGCGCGATGTTTCTCCAGCAGGGGTGTGATCATGGAAGGCATAACCGTGTGCACCAGCAGCACCGTACTCATGGTAGCAGATGCTTCCGCCTGAGGGTCCCCGACGTCCTCTGCTCGGGCGTGGCGTGCGCGCGTGATTCCCTTATGCTAGATTTTTTGTATGTCGCTCGGAATCTATATCCAAGTGCCCTTCTGCCAGACCAAATGCACCTACTGCAATTTCCACACAGGCGTCGTCGGGCGTGACCGTCATCGGCCCTATGCGGACGCCGTCTGTCGCGAAATCGCAAAATCAGCCGAGACGCCGCACGCAGCGGTCGACACCGTTTATGTCGGCGGCGGCACTCCGAGCCTGCTCGAGCCTGTGCATCTGGCGAAGATCATGGACGCGCTTCGCAGCTCGTTCCGAGCCGAGCCGTTCGAAGCCACGCTCGAGGCGGACCCTGAAACGGTCACTCCCGAAAAGGCAGCTGCATGGGTGGATGCCGGGTTCAATCGCATCAGCCTCGGGTCGCAATCCTTCAATGATCAAGAATTGCAGGCGGTCGGTCGGATGCATCGCCGTGCGGATACCTTCCGCGCTGTCGCTGTGCTCCGAGCGGCTGGGATTCGCAACATAAGCATGGACCTGATTGCAGGGCTTCCGCTGCAGACCGCGGGCTCGTGGGAGGAATCCACCGAGGAGTTGCTGGGCATACGACCCGAACACGTCTCGGTCTACATGCTTGAGATTGATGAAGGCAGCCGCCTTGGTCGAGAAGCGCTCGCAGGAGGAAGCCGTTACCGTGCCCAGGCGATTCCGGACGACGACACGATTGCTGATTTCTATGAAATGGCGCGCCAGCGGCTCCGGTCGGCAGGCTATGAGCACTACGAAATCTCGAATTGGGGGCTCGCGGGTTACCGCTCGCGTCATAATTTGAAGTACTGGCACCGGGAGCCCTATCTTGGCTTCGGAGCCGGGGCGCACTCCTTTGATGGAATGATGCGCTGGGCGAACGCGCACGATCCGGGGCGCTATGTCGCGTGCATCGAGCAGGGAAGTTCGCCGGGCGAGCAGTTCGAGGGATTGACGCCTATCGAAGAGCTAAACGAAGAGTTCTTTCTCGGATTGCGGCTGCTTGAGGGCGTTGACCTCGCGCCGATCGAATGCCACCTGGCACCCGAGCTGCCTCGCCGCATGGCCCAGCTACGTGAACGAATTGCGTACCTTGAATCGCTCGGCTTCCTCGAGCGAGAAGGCACGCGCATCCGCCTTGTCCCGGACCGCCTGACCGTGTCGAATGAGGTTTTCATCCAATTGCTCGCCTAGCGACGCAGTTTGAGTCCGCCGGGGCAAGGCTTTCGCGATCAATTCTCGAGTCCGAGAGCGCGGATTTTGCTAAGAAGGGTTTTATAAGACACGCCCAGTCTTTCGGCAGCACGCGTTTTGTTCCACTTGGTTTCCCGCAGGGCGTTTTGAATCTTAAAGCGCTCGACATGAGCGACCGCACGCTGCGACACCTCTTCGAGAGGGCCTTCCCACACAAATGCTTCGGCGAGCATCCCTTCGGGCAATTCCGTTGGTGTTGGTCGCGCCGAAGGTAGCTGCAGTGCTTCCGGACCAATCTCGGAGCCGTTCGCCAGAATGGCCGCTCGCTCAATGGCATTTTGGAGCTCGCGCACGTTCCCGGGCCAAGTGTAGGTTCTCAGGCGTGTGCGCGCGTCCTCGGTCAGCTCGAGCGAGGGTTTGTGGAACTCGCGCTTGAATCGCCCGAGGAAATGATCGGAGAGCAGCAGGACGTCGTCGCCTCGTTCGCGCAGAGGAGGTATCGTGATGGGCACGGCGGAAATGCGGAAATACAGATCTTCGCGAAAGTCCTTGGCCGCGACAGCGGCCTGCAGGTCTTTGTTGGTGGCCGTGACGATTCGAACATTCACTTCAATCGACTGGATGCCGCCGACTCGCTCGAAGCGACGCTCTTCGAGTACGCGCAACAGCTTGGTCTGCATTGCCAGGGGTAGTTCGCCGATCTCATCCAAGAAGAGCGTGCCCCGATGTGCGAGCTCGAGCTTACCCATCTTCCGGGCACCAGCGCCCGTGTAGGCCCCGCGCTCGTGGCCGAAGAGTTCGTTTTCGATCAGACCTTCGGGAATCGCGGCGCAGTTGAGTGCTACGAAGGCTTGATTCGCGCGCGAACTTAGGTGATGGATCGCGCGCGCAAAAAGCTCCTTTCCGGTTCCGCTTTCTCCGAGCAGCAGAACTGTCGAATCCGTTTGAGCCACCCGCTGCACCATCTGGCTCGCTTCTTGCATGGCCGGATGCTCGCCCACCATGCGCGGAAAGCCGTAGCGCTCTGCGTATTCTTCACGCAGAAGCAGGTTTTCGCGCAGCAACTCTTGCTGGCGCGCCGCGCGCTCTAGTAGCAGCTGTAAATGATCGAGGTCGACAGGCTTTTGGATGAAATCGAACGCACCTTCTTTCATGGCAGTGACGGCCTCGTCAACCGACCCGTACGCCGTCATGATGATCACGGGAAGCGTCGGCTCGGCGCGCTTAGCCTCTCGCAACACTTCGATCCCGGAATTGCCGGGGAGCTTTAGATCGGATAGGACCAGCAGATAGCGGCGGTTGCGGACCTTGTCGATGGCCGCACGTCCGTCCGGGGCCTCTTCGACGGTATAATCGGAGCGCTCGAGCGCCTTGCGGAGCATAGCCCGCAACTCGACCTTGTCCTCGACCAATAAGACCGGTTCCATCGGACACGGTTTCAGCGGGCCCAGCCGGGATCTCCACCCGACTTGCGGAGCTCGTCTTCAGCGTCGGAAATCGCTTGCTGATCAGCTTCGATCTGACTCTTCATTTTGTCGATGTCGGCAACCTTGTTGTTGATATCGGTACGCGTCAACTCCTGCTGCATGGTCTTGGTGGGGTCGCTATAAAACTGCATATTGAGCTGACCCAGTTCGCGCTGCATCACATCGAGATTGGCCTGATCTTGTTCGAGCTTGTGCCGCAGGGAAGCGAATTTCGATCGCCACGTCTTTTCGTCCGTGGCCGTTTGACCCCCTGCCGGGGTAGCCGTTGCTTCATTGGAAGGCGTCGCGGCTTTGTCGCCTACCGTTGAAATGCCTCCCTCGGTCGGCAGATTATCGTTGGTGAAGGTCTTGGCGGTTTTGGGAGTCTCTTTTTTCTGCTCGCGAGCCTTGCGGGCCGCTTCCGCCAACGAGTCCTGAGCGGCGGGCCCCGCCTGCGCCTGGCTCTGCGTCTGGTCCTGGGCCGGGGTCTCGGGATCCTTCTGCTGGCTCCACATGCTGGTGGGCAACGCGAGCAACGCCGCCACTGCGGTTAACCAAACCATTTTGTTCATCGCAGGCCTCCCCAACACCTAATAATCCAGTTTAGATGCGGGCGGGCTGGGAAGGAAATAGCGACGGCGACCGCTCCTGCCGCAAAGGTAACCAGAGAAGAAACTCAGCTCCGCCGCCGGGCTGGTTACGAGCCTCAATGCTGCCACCATGCTGCAGCGCGACTTTTTGGACGACCGCCAGTCCGAGGCCCGTGCCCTCAGACTTCGTCGTGTAAAAAGGCAGGAAGATCTTGGGTAGGTCCTGCTCGGGCACTCCTGGACCGTTGTCGGCAACAGAAATTCGCTGCCATTTCTTTCCGCCGAGCTCCTCGATGGTGCCGGAGATCACCACACGGGGCGTCTCGCGGGTTGCGGCTGCCGCTTCTGCCGCATTGCGCGTCAGGTTGACGAGCGCCTGCCGGAGAAGCGCTTCGTCACCAGGCACGTCGGGGAAGGCACCCTCACACGCTACCTCGCATCGAGGAAACGCCTCGCGTAGTTCTTCGGCCACGCGCTCGAGCAGGGCTTCGGTCGGCACCATCTCGTAGCTAATCTCCAGCGGCCTGGCGAACCGCAGAAACTCTGTCACGACGTGGGTCAAGGCTCGGGTCTGATCGAGGATTCGCTCGGCCGACTCGAGGATGTCGCCCGCCGGAGCCTCGCTGCGAATCATCTGTGCGTATCCGGAAATCGTGGCCAAGGCGTTCTTGAATTCGTGCGCGATGCCGGCAGACATCTCTCCCAGGGCCGCCAGGTTCTCTTTCCACCGAATCTGTTTTTGTAGAGCCGTCAATTCGGTCAGATCGCTCATCAGACAAAGGGCGCCGCTCACTCTGCCCACAGGCCTCAAGGGATCCGACACGCGGGTACGTAGCGCGGGCCGCGCTGCCTGGAAAATGGGAGAAATCGTAACTCCCAATCGGCGCACGTCTCCTTCGGGGGTTACGTGCTCCACTTCGTTGCGTTGGAAGGTCTCCCCATTCCGCAGGCACTCGCCGAGCATTTGAACAAGCCCGGAATCCTCACCCAGAATTTCGCGGTAGGACCGATAACGGAGCGGACGCATGCCGAGCGCCTCTTCCGCAGCGGGATTGGTCGAGCTGATCATGCCCGTTGCGCTGACCAGCAGTAGACCCGTCGGCATGTTGCGTGTCACCTCCTCGGTCAGCCGCTCGGACTCTTGCGCTCTTTCCTGTGCCAGCATGTGCAGTCTAGCGAGCTCTTTCTCCTGCGCGCGGAGCTTTTCGATCACCCCTTGCATGGACGCCGCCATGAAAGCCGGGGCATTGGCTTGGTCGGTTTTGGGTTTGTTCCAGTCCTTCTGAAATTCGGATGACTGGCTGCGAATCATTTTTCTTGCGATGATCATGAAGATGACAACTCCAACGAGCAGGACCAGAAATGCGGCTCCCCAAAAGATCAAAACGTTGGTTGGAATCGTCGGGTGATGAGGGGCCAGCAGCGGTGGATTCATCAACAGTCCTCTCAGAGCCTCGGCATTTCTGGCATCATCGCATTGCTAACAGCGATTCATACCAGTTCACGACCGGGCTCCCCCAAAACATCACAGCGATTCCGGCAATTCCCAAATAGCTCCCGAAAGGCAGCTGGTAGCGTCGCGCCAGCATGAATTGCAGGCGCGCGACGGCGCCGAGACCCATGCGATGTCCTCGCATCGCCACCCGTTTCTTCCAGCCTCCCAGGTAGAGAAAACCAATCACGAGAAGTCCGAGCACGCTTCCCAGCAGGGACCCGATCAGAATCATCAAAAACGTCCGTTTGGGCCCCAGAAACGCCCCAGCCATCAGCATCATTTTGATGTCCCCTAATCCCATGCCTGCTCGGCCGCGAAAGCGAGAATAGAGATCGGACACGATCCATAACAGACCGCTGCCGAGGGCCGCTCCGACGAGTGCGTCGGCGACCGAGAGCAGCGGCGCGGGGAGAGAATCAGAGAAGGTGTGTTGGGCCAGCCACGCAGACGTCCCGTCGGTTGGACGTAGCGCTAGGCTCAGTCCGAGGGCGAGGACCAACCCCGTGTAATTCACCAGATCGGGCAGAATTCGGTCGCGTAGATCCGTGAATATGAGCACGATCAGAATTGCTGAAAAAGCGGTCCATTTCAGCGATTCGACGGTCAGGCCAAAAACCCGGTAGCATCCCCAAAATAGCACCGCCGTCATTAGCTCTACGATCGGGTACATGGGCGAAATTCTTGCTTTGCAGTTCCGGCAACGGCCGCCGAGAACGATCCAGCTCACCACGGGGATATTGTCGTACGGCCGAATCCTGGCATTGCAGCGTGGGCAAGCCGACGGGGGCAGCACGATGGACTTGTGCTTCGGTATACGGACGATGCAAACGTTTAAGAAGCTGCCGATAATAAGTCCGAAGCAGACGACAACTACATCCATGGCTGTCGGCGGGGTCACCCTTCGAATCTGCCATATCGGGAAACAGCCCTCAAGACGCCGCGTCAGATTCGTGCTCGACTGCTAACGCGATCGGCGAGGAAGGCAGGCTTTGGTCCGGGCTAGCCCTGCCCCGCGATTGTGGAACGAGGCTATACTCGGGCCGCTGGCAAGCAACGACTTCGTGAGAGACATCATGAAACGTGGGAAGGTCAGGACCGAGCAGAGGGCTCACGGGGCGCTGCGGATTCGACGTGGCACGGCGCGCGATGTTCCCACGATCGCGCGTTTGATCCGCGAACTGGCGAAATACGAGCACCTGATGGGCGATCTGCGTCTTGACTCGAAACGTCTGCGTCGTGATGGCTTTGGCCGCCGCAGGTATTTCGAGGCCTTGATCTGCGAGCGAGCCGGACGCACGCTCGGCTACGCCCTCTACTATTTCGCCTATTCGAGCTTCACCTGTAGCCCGGTGCTGTTCATCGAAGACATATTCGTGATACCCGAAGCGCGGGGCCAGGGGGCAGGCAAGGCCCTGATGGTTGCCCTGGCGCGCGTCGCCGTCCGACGACGGTGTGAACAGATGGAATGGATCGTTCTCGACTGGAATAGGCCTTCGATCGAGTTCTACCGCGGCCTGGGAGGACGCCTTGATAGAACTTGGGTCCTCACGCGCCTTGTGGGTGCACGTCTTCGCCAGCTAGCCCGCTGACCTTGAGAGGGTGACGGCGATTCACACCGCCCTTCGCTTGAAGGGCGGCCATCGACTCACGAAAGCAGCGAACGCTGCGAGGCTTTGTGGGCGCACCGCCCCAGGGGCTTACAGAATCGGTATATTGCTATGTGCGCCCTATGTCCTCCTGGATCCAAAAGCAGGTTTATCGCTACGAGCGGATGTGCTTCGATCAGGAGCGGCGCCGTAGCAGGCTGCCATTTGCCTGGGGATTGGAACACATCGGCGGCAATGGCGATGGCGACGATCCCCGTGCGTTTCTTGCCCGTTATGTCGAAGACGCCGTCGCGCGCAGCGACGAATGGTTCGCCGCGCCGACGGCGCACGACTACGCACTGACCGAGGAGGTTCTCACCTTCACCAGTGCGATCGCCTCTCCCTGGGCGGAAAACAATCGTGTATTCGGGCAACTGTTCCGCGCGAAGCGGAAAGGGCCCGCGGTGGTCGTGCTGGCACAATGGAACGCGCGCTGGGAAGAGCAGCAAAATGTCTGCCGCTGGCTGCAGCGCCTAGGCATCACCGCCGTCAAGGTGAGTTTGCCGTACCACGATCGCCGTGCCATTCCGAGCCACCCACGCGCCGATCACCTGGTGGGGCCGAATATCGGTCTGACTATGCAAGCCGCGCGGCAGGCCGTTGTGGATGTGCGGCGTACGCTGCGTTGGCTCGAGCAACAGGGGTACGAGCGGCTGGGTGTGCTCGGGACGAGCATCGGCTCGGCGATCGGTTTCATCGCGATGTGTCACGAGCCGGCCCTACGTGTCGGGGCGTTCGTCCATGCTTCGACATACTTCGGCGAGGTGGTGGCGAGCGGACTGACAACGACCAACGTCTGGGAGCCGCTCGCTGCGGCCGGGATCGAGGCCCAAGAGCTGCGACGGTTTTGGTCGCCGATTAGCCCGTTTCCCTATATCCCGAAGTTGCGCGATCGGGGAAAGAAAATTCTACTGATTACCGGAAAATACGATCCCACCTTTTCACCGGAGCTGACGGCCGAGCTGTTGGCGAAACTCCGAGGTGAGCGGGTCGAATTCGAGCATCTGTCATTGCCTTGCGGACACTATTCGATGGGGGTGTGGCCGTTCAGTAATATCGCGGGCTATCGCTTTGGAAAGTTCTTGCAGCATGCGCTCCGGCCGTGACGCTGTCGCTTCAGCTGAGAAGAGCGGCGAATTGACCGTCGGCTATCGCGCGCCCAACGGCTTCGATATCCGGTGCGAGAGAGCGATCGACATCGACCCGCGCGGAGATCGACCGTACGATCTCATAGGCCTTGAGCGTATCCGGTCCGCACCGCAGCGGTGCAAGAAAATCGATCCCTTGGCATGCGGCCAGTAGCTCAATTGCGAGAATACTCCGCAGGTTCGCCAGCATCGGGTCAAGCCGGCGCGCGGCTCCCATACCCATGGAGACATAGTCTTCCTGATTTGCGGAAGTCGGAATGGAATCAACAGAGTGGGGCACGGCGAGCGCTTTCATCTCGCTCGCGAGCGCTGCCGCGGTGATCTGCAAGATCATGAAGCCAGAGTTAAGGCCTGCTTCGCGCACCAGAAACGCGGGGAGCTGGCTGGTCTGGGGGTTTGTCATCTGCTCGATGCGACGCTCGGAGATTCCGGCCAGCGTCGCGAGCGCGATGGCCATGTGGTCGGCGGCCATGGCGAGTGGCTGACCATGGAAATTACCGCCGCTGATCACTTCCCCTGAGGCGCCCTCGGCGTCCGCAAAAACGAGCGGGTTGTCAGTGGCACTATTCAGCTCGATCGCCACGGTAGCGCGGATGTGAGTGAGTGAGTCTCGGACCGCACCGTGCACCTGCGGAGCGCAGCGCAGGCTGTAAGGGTCCTGCACCCGCGGATCATGGACGGATGAACGATGCGACTCGCGGATTTCACTGCCACGATTGAGGCGTTCGATGTTGCGCGCGGTCGTAACTTGACCCGGATGCGGGCGGACGCCCGCGATGCGAGCATCAAAGGCCGCCGGGCTGCCGCGTAGGGCGTCGAGCGAAAGCGCGGCCGCGACATCTGCCGTCTCGACCCCAATCTCGGCCTCGCGCAGCGCCAGCGCGAGCAGAGCAAGCATCGCCTGCGTGCCATTGAGCAGCGCCAGTCCCTCCTTCGCTTCTAGCACCAGCCGGGGAATCCCTGCTTCGCTGAGTGCTTCTGCGCTGGACCTCCGGCGCCCCTGAAAAATGGTTTCGCCTTCGCCAATCGCGGCCTGTGCCAGATGGGCCAGAGGCGCAAGATCGCCCGATGCACCGACGCTGCCCTGCGAGGGAATGACCGGATGTACGCCCCGGTTTAGCATCATCAGGAGAGTCTCCGACACCAGAGGGCGCACGCCGGAAAAACCCTTGGCGATGGCGTTGGCCCGCAGAGCCAGCATGGCGCGTGTGGCAAATTCGTTGAGCGGTGGGCCGACGCCACAGGCGTGGCTACGCACCAGATTGAGCTGCAGATGGCGGATCTCGTCGTGCGAAATATGCGTCGAAGCCATTTTGCCAAAGCCCGTGTTGACGCCGTACACACTAGACTCCGTTTTGATCAAGCGATCGATGGCGTCCCGCGAAATTTTCATACGCTCGCGTGCGCTGTTCGCGAGATCCGCTTCGGCCCCGTCGAAGACCATGCGGTAGAGATCTTCCAGTGTCAGGTGTTCACCGTCGATTTGAATCCGATTCACGTTCGAATCCCGCTGCCGACGACGATTTCCAGAGGCATCGTGATCACGGAACCATCGGAGAGCTTTCTCAGCTCGGCGAAGATTTCCGCTTCGGCCCGAGCGCGCCTCTCACCTGTCAGTTTTGCAACGAGTGGACGAAACGGTGCGGCGACTTCGGTGAACTGCTGCCAGTATTGCTCGGGTGGTCCGAGCCACCGGCCGGAAATTGTCCGCACCTCTTCCTGCACCTGTGCGAACCCAGCGGCCTCCAGTCGGCTTTTCAGCAGGCCACGCTCGCCAAACATGAACGCGTGGGGAGCATCCGGGTCCGGCGGCGGGACATCGACGTATTTTGACAGGATGCCGACGGTCGTGCCCAAGAACGGCTGTTCTCGTTTGCCCCAGACAACGAACGCCACACGCCCCCCCTTCTTCAGAACCCTGCGGCATTCCCGAAAAGCTTTGGCTTGGTCTGGAAAGAACATCACGCCGAAGCGGCAGGTGACCACGTCAAAGAACTCATCTGGGAAGGGAAGCGATTCGACGTTGGCAACGCGAAACTCGATATTGCGTAGGCCTCGCCCGCGGGCGAGTTCCTCAGCCAGGCTGATCATCCCGGGGCCGAGATCGGTAGCGATGACGCGGCCGGACGGGCCCAGCTCTTCCGCGATGGAAAGCGCCGGGTCACCCACGCCGCTCGCGAGGTCGAGCACGCGCATGCCCGGGCGCAACTGAGCGGCTTCGAGGATCGCTTCGGTCGCCCCTCGTGTGAAAGCGGCGAGAGGAGCCTGCCATTTCCGCCACGCCGAGATGGTGGCCTCTTCGGTCCATTCCTCGCGGAGTTTTTGGCGGTATTTCTCAAGCCTGACGGGGTCAACGGCGCTCATTTGGGTGTCTCCATGTTGGCTGGGGTTCGGCCACCGAGCGACTTCGATTCTGTAGAGGGGACAGCGGGGAAATATCCCCGGTATTTGAGGGGCAGCGATTTCGGACGGCCCCGCCGATCACAGATTACATGCAGAGTCTCTCCGGCTGCGATCAGCTCGCCAGATCCTTGGTGGAAGACCTCGTAGACAAACCGGATCGTGCGCCGCTGCCAATTGGCCACGCGTGTCCGAATCGTCAGCAGATCATCGAAGCGCGCTGGGCGTTTGTAGCGGCAGAATGCCTTTGCAACGACGAGGAAGCTATCGTCTTCGGCCTCCATTTTAGCGTACTCAAGTCCCAGCTGCCGGCACAGTTCGACCCGTCCTACCTCGAACCAGACGAAATAGTTGGAGTGATAGGCAACACCCATCTGGTCCGTCTCGGCGTAGCGGACGCGAATGGTCGTGTCAGCGTGATCGGTCATTGCCTTCCTTCGAACGACTCTCCCCCCACTTCGGTGTTCGTTTTTCAAGAAAGGCAGCAACGCCTTCGCGAAAATCAGGGGTGGAACGGATATCGGCATTCGCCTCGATGGCCGCTTCCAGTTCGGCGCGCACCGCCGCGCGGTCGAAACCCAAAAGCAGCTTTTTCGTCTGTGTCACCGCCGTGGGACTGGCCGCCAGCAAAAGGGCAGCAATCTCCTGGGCGCGGGCCATGAGATTTTCAGCGGGTACGACCTCGGTGATGAGTCCGATGCGAAACGCTTCGGAAGCATCCATCACACGACCGGTGAGCAGCAGGTCACGCAGATGCTTGTCGCTCAGGCGGCGGCGCAAGAAAACCGAGACGATGGCGGGGATGAACCCCAGCTTGACCTCTGTGTATCCAAACTTGGCTTCCGGGGCGGCGATCGTTATATCCGCGAGTGTAGCAATGCCACAGCCTCCCGCGATCGCAGCTCCATTCACAGCCGCGATGATAGGTTTCGGGAACCCGTACAAGCGAGAAAAAAGCTTTGTGACGCGGCGCGCATCCTCGAGATTCTTTTGTTGCGTCTGCCTGGCAACGCTTTGCAGTTCGTCAAGGTCCATCCCGGCACAAAAGGCTTTGCCAGAGCCCGTCAGAATGAGGACGCGGGACGAGCCGCTTTCAGTCTGGTCCAGAGCGGCGAGCAAATCGCCAATCATGCGAGACGAAATCGCGTTGCGCTTCTCCGGCACCGTCAGAGCGATGGTGGCGACTCCGCTCTCGTCTTGTTGGTAGGTCAGTGTCCGGTAGCCCATCGTTTTTGCCAGGAGCGCCTAGCCGGGTTTTGCGGCCTCGGCGGCATGTGCGTATTTTTCTCGCAGTTCCCCCGTGAGCGCACAAGCAATGGCAACTGACTTCATGTCGATTTCCGTCGCCACTCCGCGCGCTGCGAGGGTCGCCAGGATCGTCTCGGTCGGAATATTGCCAACGAGTTGATCCCCGGCGAAAGGACAGCCGCCGAGGCCGGTGAGTGCACCGTCGAACCGGTTGCAACCGGCTTCGTAAGCGGCGAGAACCTTTTCCGCTGCTCCTTCGGGGCGGCTGTGCAAGTGCACGCCGATTTCGACACCGGCGACTGAGCGGTTGACCCTATCATAGACGCGGGCCACATCGTCTGCCGAAGCTTTTCCCACCGTGTCGGCAAGCGAGACAGTGCGCACACCTGCATCCTTGAGCCACACCAGAGTTTCCTCGACGATCTCTGGTCCCCACGGTTCGTCGTAGGGGTTGCCGAAGGCCATCGAAATATAAACGACCAAATGGAGCTTTGCCGTTCGCGTGGCGCGCTGGATTTTCTCGACCAGCTCTCGAGACTCGGCGCGGGACATGTTTGCATTGGCACGGCGAAAGTATGCGGAAATCGAGTACGGGTAGCCAACGGTCGTGACACCGGGCGTGGCGAGAGCGCGGTCGAGTCCCTGCATGTTGACGACGATTCCGATGATTTCTGGTGCTTCGCCCGATGGCAGCCGGACTTTGCTCAGCTCCTGCATCACGGCTTCGCTATCCGCCATCTGCGGCACGCGTTTCGGCGAAACGAAGCTGACCGCGTCGATGTGGCGGAAACCGAGTGATACAAGCGCGGAGAGATATTTCACCTTTTCCTCAGTGGGGATGTTTTGAGGCAAGCCCTGCCATGCATCCCGCGGACATTCCACAATGGTTACAGGTCGTGTCATTGGGAGAGTTTTAGGCAGAAGTCGTAAAATGCGCCACGCGGGAAAATCCGGCTAGCCGCGTTGTGCCGCAGAGCAAGGCTACCCAGGTTGGTCGAAGGATCATGTTTGTAAAACGCCGGTTTTGAATTCGCGGATCTCCGGATTCAGGGCAGCACTCTCAATCGCCTCAATCAGAGCCTCCCGGGTACGAGCCGGATCAATGATCGCGTCAACCCACAGCCGCGCCGCTGCATAACGTGGATCGGTTTGGTGCTCGTAAGTCGCTCGGATCGATTCTTGCAACCGTTTTTTATCTGCCGCGTTGAGCTTTTTACCCTCGCGCTCGAGCTGCCGAACTCTGAGCTCAACGAGCGTTCCAGCCGCCGAGTCGCCGCTCATGACCGCATAGCGGGCCGTCGGCCAGGCAAAGACGAACCGCGGGTCGTAGGCCTTTCCGCACATGGCGTAATGTCCGGCGCCAAAGCTTCCACCGCAAATCACCGCAATCTTCGGGACCGAACTATTCGCGACAG
>CAYOXF010000113.1:0-17654 GCA_964407845.1 uncultured Acidobacteriaceae bacterium
GTAGATTCCCTTGAACGTGCCATCGATCGCGGCATCCAGCATGTTCGGAATGCGCAGGCCGGGCTCGGACTCGAGCGGCACATGCCAGTCGGTTTCAAACTGCTTGCGCACGGAATCGTCCGAGACATGGCGGTAGCCGGAGAACTCGTGCGGGAACGAGCCCATGTCGCAAGAGCCCTGGACATTGTTTTGGCCGCGCAGCGGGTTCACGCCCACGCCCACCTTGCCGAAATTGCCGGTGGCCATGGCGAGATTGGCCATACCCATCACCATCGTCGAGCCTTGACTGTGTTCGGTCACGCCAAGACCGTAATAGATGGCGGCGTTTCCTCCTGTCGCATACAGGCGCGCGGCCGCGCGAACATCGGCTGCGGGAACCCCCGTGTGCGCTTCCATCGCCTCGGGTGAGTTGCGTTCCTCGGCTACGAATTTCCGCCAATGCTCAAACGCGGGAATATCGCACCGCTCCTTCACGAAGGCCTCATCGACCAAGCCTTCGGTAACGATGACGTGCGCCATCGCATTGATCACGGCGACGTTCGTCCCGGGCCGTAGCGGCAAATGATAGGCCGCTTGGATGTGAGGTGTTTTCACCAGGTCGATTCGGCGCGGGTCAACGATGATCAGCCGGGCGCCTTCCCGCAGGCGGCGCTTCATATGCGAAGCGAATACGGGGTGCGCGTCGGTCGGGTTCGCGCCGATAATCATGATCACGTCAGCGTGGTCTACAGAATCGAAGTCCTGAGTTCCGGCCGAGGTGCCCAGCGTAGTCTTCAGTCCGTAGCCGGTTGGCGAGTGACAGACGCGCGCGCAGGTGTCGGTGTTGTTGTTGCCAAACGCAGCGCGAACCATCTTCTGCACGAGGAACGTCTCCTCATTGGTGCAACGCGATGAGGTGATGCCACCGATCGAGTCCCGCCCGTATTTCGCTTGAATGCGTTTGAATTCGCTCGCGGCATGACCGATAGCCTCCTCCCAGCTCACTTCCCGCCAGGGATCGGTGATCTTGGCGCGGACCATGGGCTTAAGGATGCGGTCGCGATGGGTGGCATAACCCCACGCAAAACGCCCCTTCACGCAGGAATGACCGTGATTTGCCTTGCCAGCTTTGTAAGGGGTCATGCGGACGACTTCATTGCCTTTGAGCTCGGCCATGAACGAGCAGCCCACGCCACAATAGGCGCAGGTCGTAACCACGCTGCGATCGGGCTGACCCTTTTGAAGGAATGACTTTTCGACCAGGCTGTTCGTCGGGCATGCCTGCACGCACGCACCGCAGGAGACGCATTCAGATTCGATGAACAGCTTGTCGCCCGCCGACACCACAGAAGCGAAGCCACGACCATCGATGGTCAGAGCCAGAGTTCCTTGCACTTCATCGCAAGCACGCACACAGCGTGAGCAGACGATGCACATCGCGGGATCAAAAGTGAAATACGGGTTGGACTCGTCTTTTTCAACACCCTGATGGTTCGTGCCGGAGTAGCCGTAGCGGACCTTCTGAAGACCCACAACGGCTGCCATCTGCTGAAATTCCGTGCCGCCCTCGGCAGGCCCAGTGAGCATTTCCTGCGGATGATCAGAAGCGTAGAGCTCCATGATCCCCAGGCGGAGCTTCGCGAGCTTGGGCGATTGCGTGCGCACTTTCATGCCCGCTTCGACGGGCGTGGTGCACGAGGCGGGAGTGCCGCGCCGACCTTCGATTTCGACAAGGCAGAGACGGCAAGAGCCAAACGGTTCGAGATTATCGCTGGCACAGAGCTTGGGCACCATGACGCCGGCTTCGGCGGCGGCGCGCATGACGGACGTGCCCGCCGGAACCGTGATGGCTTTGCCATCGACCTCCAGCGTCACGAGCGTCTTCGACACTTTCTTCGGCGTGCCGTAGTCTATCTCTCGAATCAGTGCCATGATCGTGTCTCCTGATTCCGACCGGTGCCCTGCGCAGGTGGCGGTGGGGCCGGTTTATCAAAATCCTCTGGAAAATAGCGAATCGCGCTTTGGACGGGAAGCGGAATGAGCCCACCGAGCGCACACAGCGAGCCATCGGTCAGCACTTCACACAAATCAGCGAGCAGCTCTAGATTTTTCGCTCGATCCTCATTGGCGATGATCTTGTCGATGACTTCCACGCCACGCGTTGAGCCGATGCGGCATGGGGTGCATTTGCCGCAGCTCTCGACGGCGCAAAACTCCATCGCGAAGCGCGCTTGCCGCGCCAAATCTACCGTATCGTCGAAGACCACGATGCCGCCGTGCCCGAGCATGCCTTTTCGCTCGGTAAACGCTTCGTAATCGAGCGGCGTATCCAGCAAAGATGGTGGGAAATACGCTCCCAACGGCCCGCCAACCTGTACGGCACGCAGCGGACGGCCGGAGGCGGTGCCGCCACCGAAATCGTAGATCGCCTCACGCAGCGTAAGACCGAAGGCCTTTTCGACCAGGCCTCCGTGCTTGATGTTCCCCGCGAGTTGGATCGTCAGCGTGCCGCGAGACTTGCCCATCCCGAAGTCCCGATAATATGCCCCGCCCTTTTCCAAAATGATAGGCACGGTGGCCAGGGAGATCACGTTGTTGACAACCGTTGGCTTGCCGAATAGGCCTTTGATCGCGGGTACGGGCGGCTTAAAGCGAATTTGGCCGCGTTTTCCCTCCAGGCTCTCGAGCAGAGATGTTTCCTCCCCGCAGATGTATGCGCCAGCACCCAAGCGCACTTCCAGGTCGAATCGCTTTCCGCTGCCGGCGACATTCGCACCGAGATAGCTCTTTTCGTAAGCGATGGCGATGGCGCGCCGAAGCGTACGGAACGCATGCGGGTATTCAGAGCGCAGGTAGATATAACCGCTGGTCGCCCCGACCGCGATCCCGGCAATCGTCATGCCTTCCAGGAGCACGAAGGGATCGCCTTCCATGATCATGCGATCGGCGTAGGTGCCGCTGTCACCCTCGTCGGCATTGCACACGATGTATTTTTGGTCTGCTTCGGTTTCTAGCACCGTGCGCCATTTGATACCCGTGGGAAATCCTGCACCGCCGCGGCCGCGCAACCCGGAAGTGACGACTTCTTCAACAATCGTTTCTGGCATGAGACGAAGGGCTCGTTCCAGCCCTCGGTAGCCACCATGGCTAACGTAATCTGAAAGCGAGACCGGGTCGGTAACACCACAACGCGCAAAGGTAAGCCGCTCCTGCCGCTTCAAGAATGGAATTTCCTGGGCGGGCCCTAGGCAAAGAGCATGGGGCCGGCCCTCCAGCATTCCGGCACCGATTAAGTCCTCGACCGCCTCCACGGAGACGGGGCCATAGGCAATGCGCCCCCCAGGCGTTTCCACTTCCACCAGCGGCTCGAGCCAGAACATTCCGCGCGAACCGTTGCGAACGACGGAAACGTCCAACCGGCGCGATCCGCTCTGCTGTGTCACGGCTCGAGCTACAGCGTCGGCGCCAACCGAAACGGCGGCGGCGTCACGCGGAATGTAGATTTTCACGCTCATGCGTGCCTCTGCGCGTTGTCAATTAGAGAATCCGCCACGTCGGGAGAGACTCTGCCGTAAAGCTTGCCGTCGAGCATAACGGCCGGCGACAACGCGCAGTTTCCGAGACAATAGACGGGCTCGAGAGTGAAAAGCCGATCGTCGGTGGTCTCGCCGAGTCTCACACCGAGGCGATCCTCGACATGACGAATCATGCTCTCGCATCCCATGGCTTGGCATGATTCGGCGCGACACAGCTTCAAAACGTGCTTCCCGTGGGGTGTATAGCGAAAATCGTGGTAAAAGGTGATGACGCCATGCACTTCGGCGTGGGAAAGGTTGAGCGCGTCGGCTATGAGCGGAACGGCTGCTTTGTCGATGTGGCCGAAATCGTCTTGTAGGGCGTGCAGAATCGGCAGCAACGCACCAGGCAGGTGCGCCAGCTCTTGTATGCGGGAGCGCGCCCGCTCAGCGTCCCACTCCTGAGCCCTGCTCATCGCCGTTCACCTCTAACTTCGTAGGAATGAGGTACATACGATCCAAAACCTGATCACACTGCCGGACGCCACGGCGGCATTTTAGCATACAATCCCGCTCGGTCCGTAGTTTTGTCCGAAGGCCGAGTCGCACCCATCGGTGCGGAAAAAAGCAGCGTTGTGCAATGATTGGGCACCGAGCTATTCTGTGGTTGCCAATTTGGCCCAGGAGGATCGAACGTCTCTTTGGGGGCCCCAGCCGTACGACCGAATAGGTAACTCGTTCTCTCTCACCTTTGAATTTTGGATGGACACTACAGCCTGCTCTCGTTCACATTAAAGGCGAGGGCAGAGGCAGGGGCAACACCAGGGGGATAGGCGATGAGACGCGCGGTAGGTCTGCTTGCGGCCATCCTGATCTTCGCGTTGCATGTGGGCGCACAGGTAAATGCGAACGATTCACTGCCGGAGACGCCTCCCGCCCTGGCGCCGACCCTTCCTGCTTCGGGGACGGCACTATTCGCGTTGGCCACTCTACCCGCCGCGCTTCCGAACCCTCTCGCGGCGAACAGTGAGGGAACCCCGCAAGCCCCCACCGTCTACGGTGTGTTTCCAGACTACTACTGGCGCATCTACGCGGGATATTCGTTTTTTCGTTTTTATATCGCTTCTAGGCCGAGCATCACCAAAAACATGAATGGTATAGACCTCGGAGTTGTCTATTACCCACACCTGGGATGGATCGGCATAGAAGGTCAGTTCGTGGGTGAATGGGGCAGCTTGTTCAATCAGAGCTCCGAATTTGGATTGGGCGCAGGAGGCGTTCGGTTCCGATGGTCGGCCCCCCGCGAGGCCGAAGTGTGGGGACACGTCCTGGTTGGTGGGTCGCGCTTCGTTCCGCAGACCTCGTTCGGTGGGCAGGGCGCTTTCGGCTTTGAGGCTGGCGGGGGAGTCGACCTCGGTTCACACCGACGTCGCTTCGCCATCCGTATGGAGGGCGACTTGGTCGGAACCCGCTTTTTCAGCACCTATCAATATAGCCCCAGATTTTCGGCCGGGATCGTCTTCAAATACTAGCCTTGCGAAACAGGATGCGGGCGAGATAAGAGCGGGTCTCTTTTACGCCCAGCAGCCACGTCGCCCCCAAATAAACCAGCCCGTAGGGTAGCAAGACCACGCCAGCGACCAACAAGGGTGCGTGAGGTCCGATCCAACGGCTGATGAGCAAACCAACGGCAGAGCCTGCGATGGCTGCCAACCAAAGCTTAGCCAAAACATCACGAGGAAGCCCGGTGCGGCCAATCCGTTGATTCAGGGTGACTCGCAATAGCGTGAACTCAACCCATGACGCGATGCCCGCGGAAATTGTGAGGCCCGCGACGCCCCACCGGGGAGCGATCCCCAAGGCGGGAGGCAGAGGTATGGCGCACAGGTATCCGAGGATCGTGGTCAAGACAACGCGCAAGATCGCATAGCGCAGCGGCGTGCGCGTGTCTCGCAGGGCATAGTAGGTTGACGAATAGAGCCGGCCAAGAGTTGAGGCAAGCAAGCCCACCGTCGAGCCCGCCAGAATGCCCCAGACATAGGTGGTGTCGGCCGGTTGGAACCGGCCGGTTTGATAAATTGCCCCGACGATTATATTTCCCAAGAATAGAAATGCCGCCGAGGAGGGCACAACGAAAAACGCGATTTGGCGCAGTCCCGCATCGAGCCGCTTGCGCAAGACATCGGCCACCTCGCGATCGCTGCCAAGCGCTCCCGACATTTGCGGCAATTCGGCGGCGGAAACCGACATGCCGAAAAGGCTGACGGGAAGCAGGTAGAGTGTTTGCGCGTTGGCCAAAGCGGCGACGGCGCCATTGGGCAGATAGCTGGCAAGCAACGCATCGACGTAGGCACTAATCTGCACGACCCCCCGGCTGATAAATACCGGGAAAAAATTCTGAACGACCGTTTTGACATTTTCTGCCTGGTAGCGGAGCGAAAGCCGAAGCCCGCCGAGCAACCGCAGCACAATGGGCAATTGTGCCCCTACCTGCAAAGCGCTTCCGACGACCGATCCCCAAGCCAGAATCACGGAGAGTGAGTATTGATCGCGGCGTTCTCCCCAGATCCACATCGTTGCGATCATGGCGGCGTTCCAGATCACGCCCGCAGCGTAGGAGAGGAAAAAACGGCGGTGGCTGTTCAGAATTCCCAGGCACCAGGCCGACAGAACCAGCATTCCCACTCCCGGAAATAGAATGCGTACGAGCCGGATCGAGAGTTCGCGCTTCTCACCGTGAAAGCCCGGTGCAATCGCATCGATCAGATACGGCGTCGCGAGAACACCGATCAGAACGATGATCGCGGTGCTGAGCGCGAGCAGTGCTCCGATGGCGCCGGCCGTGCGGCGCGCCTCTTCATCATCTTTGCGAGCGAGCAGGTTGGCGTACACGGGAATGAACGAGGCGGAGAGCACTCCTTCACCGAATAGATTTTGGAGAAAATTGGGAATGCGAAGAGCGACACGGAATGCGTCAGCAAATGCAGATAGCCCAAAGAAATGCGCAAAGACGCGATCGCGAATCAGTCCGGCGATCCGGCTCGAGAGAATTCCCGCCGCAACCAGAAATGCGAACCGCCCGGTCGCCTCGCGGGACGGCTTATGCGTCGCTGGTTCGGCCACAGCCAAATGAACGCGGAGAGAGCATAGGTGGAGCAAATTCATTACAAGAGTTGTGCGGGGAGATGTCAACCGCGAATCGAGACTGTGTGCGGTGTTGATAGCTTTCCCGCACCCACCGACTGGGCTCGAGCGAGCCGAAGGTGGCCCTTTCTGGGGCTATTTCAGATACGTGGCCAGCCAGCCCAGGAAAGTGGAGTACCAGAATTCGGAGTTCTGCGGCTTCAGGATCCAATGGCCTTCATCCGGGAAGACCACGAGCTTGGATGGCACACCTTCCCGTTGCAGGGCCGTGAAAAATTCCAGACTTTGCGTATAGGGGACTCGGTAGTCGAGCTCACCTGCGATCACGAGCGTGGGCGTTTTGTATTTCCCAAGCGCGCTTGCGTATTCGCTGGGTGACCATGCTTTGTAGAGCTTCGGGTTGAGCCATGGCGGCCCTCCGAATTCCCAGTCCATAAACCACAGTTCCTCGGTCGAGCCGTAGCTGCTTACCGCGTCCCAGGGTCCGGCGTGGCTGATGAGGCATCGGAAACGCCCGGTGTGCGTGGCCAGCCAGTCCGCCATATAGCCGCCGTAAGAGCCCCCCGCTGCAGCCATGCGCGAGCTGTCCAGAAATGGATATTTTGCGAGCGCGGCATCCAAGCCTTTCGTCAAGTCTTCGTAGACCTTGCCACCCCAGTCGCGGCTGATCTCCTCGACGAACTTGCTGCCGTAGCCCGGCGAGCCACGCGGATTGATCATCAGGACCGCATAGCCCGGCGCAGCCATGACCTGCGGGTTCCAGCGGTAACTCCACGCATCATCCCATTCCACTTGAGGACCGCCGTGAATTAGCAGCAGGAGCGGCCATTTCTTCGAGGCATCGAAGTGTGGCGGTTTTAGCAACAGCCCCTCGACCTGCGTTCTTCCGGCGCCAGCGAACCAGAACGATTCAGGGGTCGGAAGGTCCAGCTCTCCTAGCAGCGCGCCATTCTGATGGGTGAGCTGGTGAACGCCTGTCCCGTCAGAATTCGCTAGAAAAATCTCGGCCGGCATCGTGAGACTCATGCGCGTGAACACAATCGTGCGGCCATTGGGGCTGATCCCGAATTCCTCGTTCGCGCCGGTCGAAAGGACCGGTTTGGGTGCCTCACTGCCTACAGCCGGCACGCAGTAGATAGGCAGCTCGAATCTTTCCTCTGTCTGAAAATAGATCGTCTTGCTGTCCGGCGACCAGGCGAAGGCGTCGACATTGGCATCGAAGTTGTCGGTGCGGCTCATGACACGGCCCGTCGCTCGCTCATAGAGCATCAGCCGCCACCGGTCGCTTTCATAACCTGCCTGCGTTTGTGCGCGATACGCGATCCATTTTCCGTCTGGGGAATAGATCGGTCCCCAGTCGTCTCCGGGATTTGTGGTGATGCGCTTCGGCGGGCTGGCTCCGCTCACGGGCACCGTGAAGAGATCGCCGTTTGTGCTGGTCGCTAGGTCCGTATCCGTATTGGCGGTGAAGCAAAGTTCGTCGCCGTCAGGGGAAAACGCGATCGCTTCCGGCGCGCCGAGATTGAACGGCGGAACGTCGTAATTCGCGCCGGGAGTCAGATCGCGCGGCGCACCGCCTCGGGCTGGGATGACAAAAAGATGGCTGCGCTTGCCGTCGTCCCAAACATTCCAATGGCGGTACAGCAGCTTTTCCGCGACGTGCGCCTTCACAAAATCTTTTTCAACGGCCGCGTCGCGGGCGGAATTGCAGGCGTCGTCGCGACAGTCCGGATATACCCGAGAAGTAAAGGCAATCCACTTGCCGTCCGGCGACCAGATCTCGTTCTCCGCGCCGGTTGAAAGCGATGTGACGCGGGCAGACTCGCCGCCTTGGACCGGGATGGAATAGACCTGGGCCTTACTTTCGTGGGAGGAAAGGACGAAGATGCGCTGACCATCGGGCGACCACCGGGGCCGCTCGGAAGCGCCATCGTGCGTTAGCGGTCGAGCTTCGACACCAGACATCGACACGATCCATACGTCATGCGCGAGGCGATTTGCCGCATAGTCCGGCGTCGCTACGTTATAGGCAACCCATTGGCCGTCGGGCGAGATTTGCGGGTCAGAAATGCGGTGCATGGCGATCAAGTCTTTGACCGTGATCGCGCGCTTTTCTGCCGTCTGGGCATTCGCAAGAACCGCCATCAAGCAAACGACAACCCCCGTTCTCATTGCTGTACCGATGTACGTCATGGAGCCTCCGCGGGCAGCCAGCGTCAAAGTTTTCGCGGACCGAGGAGCATCAAACCTATCCCAGCGACCATCACCAAGCCGCTTAGAATCGGCGGAATGGTGACGATGCGCCGCGTCTCAATCAAGAGCTTCTGCCCGCCAACCTGAACTTCCGTCTTTTGTGCCGGCATTTCCACCCTCGGATGGATCAAAGCGAGCAGACCCAACACAACGAAGGCAGCGCCAAGCGTTCTAGCTCTTTTCATCGGACCAATCTCGGCTGCCGCTCGGCGCCGAAGCAGCCATGGCCGTGCGCCGCATGCAACCTGGCTCTTAGGGCGTCTCGGAGCGCAGTATTTCGGTCAAAAAATCCGGGCGGCTCTCCTCTCGCACCAGATGTGGATACCGAAGACCGCCATGGTAGTCGATAGCATACGTCTGTACCGCTGGTCCGTTTGCAACGATCAGTTGTATCAAAGTGGCCTCGGTTTTAGCAGCCTCGACGGCCTCCTTCATCGTATCAGCGGAAAACTGCTTCCCGTTGACCGCCGTAATTTTCATTCCTGGACCCATGCCTGCGGCATAGGATGGGCCATCGTACATTACGTCTTCTATGGTTCCATCGTCTGAAAGCCTCAATCCGATCGACAAGCTCAAATCGATTTTTCTCCCAACCTCATCGCGATTCTCTTGGATCTCATTCGGGTGGTCGTTGTAGATAAGTTTCCATCCACTGTTTTCGATCGACTCAATGGGTGTATTCGGCGAGGTGGAATCGAGGCGCGAGCGCAAGAAGTTTGTCCAATCATACGGCGCTACGCGGTTCAACGTGCTGACGACATCCTCGAAGGTGTACGGCTTCAGGTCAGGCTCGCCGCTCTTTCCCCCATGGAAAAGGTGGCAGAAATCGTTCATTGACTTCTGATCGTGCGTCAGGCGGCGAATCGTGGCATCGACATCGAGCCAAAGAAACAGCCCCTCCTCGTAGAAGTCCGTCGTGCGTCGCCAGTTGCTCCAGTCAACATCCGCATCGTAGAGGAAAACCGCAGAATCGGCCGTATCCTGCAGTGGGCGCCACCTGCGTCCGGGTTCCGCATCGAGCGTCGCCGCCAGACGAGCCAGATCCTCGTAAGTTTGTTGGAGATTCCAAAGCCCACTGCGCGTCGTCAGGACCTCGCCGAGATATTCCGTCAGTCCTTCGTAGACCCACAGCAGGTCGTCCTTCATTGGTTGATGATAGTCCGGGCTCAGCAGGTCCGCCGGCCGGCGATATTTCCCGTTCCACGAGTGGACATATTCGTGGGGAAGCAGGCCTGCGAAGGCGATGCGACCCGACTCATCGATCAGGCTGCGCTCGCGGGCGCGGTCATCGCTGGATTCATGATGCTCAAGGCCGAAGTGAGCGGTGCTGT
Source organism: uncultured Acidobacteriaceae bacterium (assembly GCA_964407845.1). GTDB lineage: Bacteria > Acidobacteriota > Terriglobia > Acidiferrales > UBA7541 > Palsa-295. The sequence continues at coordinate 10,223 of CAYOXF010000113.1, forward strand.
CGCTCAAAGTTAGCAGGAAATGGTAATCGCGATAGTGTCTGGAGCCGAACAATGCACCTGCCTCCGCGACGAGGTGACGGAAATGTGCCTGCGTTTCAGGAATCATTGCCAGATCTGCTGCGCTATCGGCGGCGATATCCATTTCGTGGGTCGGCGTCTGGCCCGGCGTCAAATCAACGGCGCGGAAGTAGCGTCCTGTCAGAACAGGGGAGTCAATCAATGTCTCTAGAGAGACCTGCGAAAAGTCAATCGCATCGCCTTTTTGCTTCGCGCCGGGCAGTGCCGTGCCGAATTTCCACCCGGACGGGAGTCGCAGACTTGGGAGGCAGGTGATATTCGCGGCGTCGTAGCCCTTCGGGTAAAGTACTACCTGATTCCAGCTCACGAGATTCAGAAACGCGGTGGCCGACGCCCCGGATGAATAGCCCGACGCAGGCGCCGATAGCAAGAAATCGAAGTCGATCGCAAGCGAAGTTACGTCCTTGGGAATATCAAGGTGAAACGCGAACATGTCGGTCAGATCCCGACGCCACGGAATCGTCTTTCCGTCTCCTGTAAATTTCAACCCCGCCATGTTGATGATCGGGCCATCGGGCATATGCTCTCCGGGAATCCACTGGGGGTAGTAAAGGACGAGCGGGCCCGGCGCGACTGGCATCTCGAGGTGAGTGTGCAGGATTTTCTGGGGAGCGCGGGCTTCATCGACTTCGACGCGAATAGGCCCGAAGGCAGCCTGCGCCCAACTCGGTGCGCTCCCAAGTAGAGTCGCAAACGCAAGCAATGCCGCGAGAAGCACACCGATGCTTCGTGTTCGCATCTTTGTTTCCTCTGACTGGTGGCCGCGCCGACTTACTTGACTGGCTGGGCCGCCGCTGTTCGAATCCGTTGATCGCGCTTCAACCGCCGGCTGCGTCTCCACATTCCTTGTGCCGAACGCCGTCTATCTTATGTGTACTGGAGCCTGGGTGCAAAGCATGCCATTCTTTCTGTGGCACGCGAAAACTCGACAGGGGTGAACCCATGGAATATGACGCGATCGTGATCGGCTCGGGACAGGGTGGGAATCCCCTGGCGTACGCATTGGCCGGGCGCGGCTGGAGCGTAGCACTGGTCGAAAAGGCGCACCTCGGTGGCACGTGCATCAACACGGGCTGTACGCCGACGAAAACGATGGTCGCCTCGGCACAGGTGGCACATTATGTGCGGAACGCCTCTCGTTGGGGTGTGAAAGCCGACAACGTTCGCGTGGATCTTCCCGCCGTCGTCGCACGGAAAACCGCCATCGTCGAGAGTTTTCGTCTCGGCCACGAGAAACGCGTTAGGGAGCACAAGACGCTGCGGCTCTACCGCAACCATGCGCGGTTCCTTGCACCCCACGCCGTGCAAGTCGGCGATGACACGATTGAAAGCGGCAAAATTTTTGTTGACACGGGGACACGCCCGAAACCGCCGCTGCTGGCGGGTCTCGACGCGGTCGGCTATTTAACGAATGAGACTCTGATGGATCTCAACGAGGTTCCGGAACACTTGCTGGTGCTCGGCGGCGGCTATATCGGTTTGGAGTTCGGGCAGATGTTTCGGCGATTCGGCAGCCGCGTCAGTGTGATTCACATCGGCGATCAGCTGCTTGCTCGCGAGGACCCGGACATCTCCCAGGCGCTACAAAAAGCCCTCGAAGCGGAGGGCATCGAATTCCATCTGAAATCGATGCCGACCAAGGTCGAAAAAAAGGATGGCCATATTGCTGTCACGATTGAGTCAGGCCAGGGAAGGGAGACCATTTTCGGAACCCATCTCCTTGCCGCTACCGGACGCCAACCCAACACAGACGACCTTGGCCTGGACAAAGCCGGTGTTAGAGTCGACTCCCGCGGGTACATCCAAGTGAACTCTCGGATGGAAACGAGCGTTCCTGGAATCTGGGCGCTCGGCGACGTCAAGGGCGGCCCTGCATTCACGCATATCTCCTACAATGATTACCAGATCCTTTGGGCCAACCTGATCGAAGGCAAGAATCTGACAATCGAAGATCGCTATCTGCCCTACTCTCTCTTTACTGATCCACAGCTTGGCCGCGTCGGCATGACCGAGAAGGAAGCTCGCGCATCGGGTCGCAAACTGAAAATGGGAACCTATCGGATGGCGTACGTCGCGCGCGCCATTGAACGGGGCGAGACTTCGGGTCTGATGAAAATCGTCGTGGATGGAAAAACGGACAAGATCTTGGGCGCGGCCATTCTCGGCGCCGAAGGCGGCGAGCTTGTGCAGATTCTCGGAGCCATGATGCTGGCCGGGGCGCCGTATACGGTGCTAAAAGGCGCCGTTTACATCCATCCCACGCTGGCCGAAGGCTTCTTCGGTCTCATGGATTCGGTCCAACCGGTCGACTAAGAGCAAGTCCTTTCGGGCAGAAATCGATTGAGTATATGATCGGCGGGCCAACTTCGCACGCGGCGTGCGCACGAAATCCATCCCGCTGCGGGGCCGACACGGCGAATCGACCATGGGCAAACTACGGCTGTCGTTGGCATGTTCGAACTACGATCGCACGCGTGCTCTGTTCGACGGGCGCGTCCGTGTCGAGGGAACCGATCTGAATTGTCTCTGCCTACCCATCGAAGAGATTTTCTTCCGCATGTTGCGCCACCACGAATTCGATGTCTCAGAAATGTCACTTTCATCTTACGTCGTCTCGCTTTTCGCCGAGCACCCACGATTCATTGCGATTCCGGTGTTTTTGTCGCGATGCTTTCGCCACTCCTGCATCTTCCTTTCTCGCGACAGTGGCATCCGCGAACCAAAGGATTTGATCGGAAAACGAGTGGGCGTCCCGGAATACCAGATGACGGCAGGGGTTTGGATCCGAGGTACGTTGAGTGACGAGTATGGCGTGCCGGTCTCGAGCGTGACGTATTTTCGCGGTGGGGAGGAGGAGCCTGGACGCCCCGAGAAGCTCCGGTTAAACCTGCCGCCCGAGATCCGGCTCGAGTCGATTGCCGGAAACAAAACCCTCTCGGCGATGCTTGCGGCGGGCGAGATCGACGCCCTTTACACAGCGCGCATGCCGTCCACATTCGGAAACGGCTCCGGCAAGGTGCGGCGCCTGTTCGTGCACTATCAGAAGGTAGAGCGGGACTATTACGTGAAGACAAAGATCTTTCCCATCATGCACACGGTTGCGATTCGACGCGAGGTGTACGACAAAAACCCTTGGATTGCGCAGTCTCTTGTAAAAGCATTTCAGCAAGCGCAACAGAGTGCCTACCGCAACCTCTATGACTCCGGTGCACTGAGCACGATGCTTCCCTGGCTTACGCAACATGTCGAGGAAACGCGCGGGCTGATGGGTGAAGACTTCTGGCCCTATGGGCTCGAGAAAAACGAGCACACGTTGGAAACGTTTCTTCGCTACTCGTTCGAACAGGGTCTTTCCAAGCGCCCCCTCCGCGTGGAGGACCTTTTTGCGCGCGAGACGCTTGAATCGTTCAAGGTCTGAACATGTGGGCTTTCCGAACACAAAGCAAGAAAATGAGGCAAACCATGCGCCCGATGGAAGTCGTAATGACTGTCGTGATCTGGTTGGCTGGATGGCCCTTCGCTTCGGCTGGCCGAGCGCAGCAGCCGCCCCCTATGGGGCCGTCTCAAATCACGATTGGCGGTGCGGTGACGACGCCGCTGACCGTTTCGGCAGAGGACTTGAAGAGGATGCCACATACGACGGTTCGCGTGATGAACCCGCACAGCCATAAGGAGGAAGTCTACGAGGGCGTGGCGTTGGCCGTGCTGCTCAAAGAGGCCGGCGTACCTCAGGGAGAACAGATGCGCGGGCCTTGGATGGCATCGTACGTACTTGCGGAAGCTGCGGACGGCTACCGCGTCGTCTTTTCCCTTGCTGAGCTCGATTCCGGGTTTGTTGACTCCGAGGTGCTCTTGGCAGATACGATGGATGACGCTCCGATCGGTGCCGGTGAAGGCCCGTTCAAGCTCGTCGCCCCGCATGAGAAGAGGCCGGCGCGCTGGGTACGGATGCTCAAGTCCTTAACGGTGGTTCAGGTCCCGAAGTGAGAAAGATTCCCTTGCACGCAAGGAGGCGTACCTGCCATCCCGCCCTCGCGCAGTCGCACAGAACTGGTGGGCGCTGACACGCGGCGACGTCGACGCGACCATCACGCAAGTTGGCGCCATCGTAGCCCAGCTTTTCATTCCCGTGCTGCTTCTCGCACCCGTTGGGGTTGCTCCTGCATTCATCTTGACGCGCTGCCTGCCCGGTTTCGCATCGGGTTTTCTCGTCGGCTCGCTTGGACTGGTTTATCTCGGCGCGACCGTCGCAAGCAGGGAAGGGCGGACCGACGTTACTGCGCAGGTGTACGGAAACAATGTTCCTGCGATCATCACGTACACGCTGTCGATTTTCTTGCCCGTCTATCTTGAAACCCACGACCCAGATCGCGCCTGGAGGGTTGGCGCAGCGGCGGTCGTTTGGACCGGGATCATCAAGCTCTGCGCCGCGCCGTTTGCGGGTGCATTCCGCCGTTACATCCCGTTGCCTGCCTCGATGACTGTGTTTGGCGCTGCGATGTACAGCTATCTCGCGCTCGTCGTCTTGCAGCGCATTTTCGATCAGCCACTGGTTGGAATCGCCGCGCTCTCGCTAGTCGGCATCACGGTTTTTGCAAACGTGCCGGTCACGCGATATCGTCTACCGCCATTTCTCTTCGCATGGCTCTTTCCCCTGCTTCTCGGGATTGCTGTCGGTTACGTGCATCCCTTTTGGCCAGGGGTTGCGCTCGTTCTTCCGTTCCTGCCGCCCAACGGACTGCTGCAGGCGATGGTTCTCGCGCTGCCGTATTTGTCCGTGATTGTGCCGATGGCGATTTATCATGTGCTGCAAGCGATCACAACCGTGGAAGGTGCGACGGCTGTGGGCGATGACTACGATGCGCGCTCCGTCGTGGCATGGGATGGGGTCGGCACTTTGCTCTGCGGCGTGGCCGGCAGCATCGTTACGCCGGTGATCTATGCTCTGCATCCGCCGTACAAAGCGCTCGGCGCGCGAATCGGATTTGCCTTCTGGACGCCGGTCATCCTGCTGTTGGTGGTGATGACGGGATGGACGTCGTTCTTTGCGGCGCTTTTCCCCTGGCCGATTCTGGCGGCGCTGATCGCCTATGTGGCGGTAGGCGTTGGCAGAGCCACGCTCGCACGCGTGGATCGGAAATACTTGAGCGTCGTGTTGTTGGGCTTTGTGCTGCCAGTGGGAGCCGTAGTGTCGGCGGTGATGAATTCGGCGCTCCCCGCACTCCAACTGTCGCCAGCCCGTGCCGACGTTCAAGCCGCGCTGGGACGATCGATTTACTGGGCCTCGTTGCGCGGTTTGGGAAACGGATTTCTGTTTCTCGTGCTCGTTGTGGCGTCAGCTGTCACCGAGGCGATCGACCGTCATTTCGGACGCGCGGCGATTTGGTGCCTCGTGGCGTCCGCGTTCTCCTGGTTCGGGCTGATGCACTCGGAGGTGCTTCGCTGGAGGGCCCAGCCGATGTACGCCCTGGGTTGGCTCGTGGCTGGGGGGATCGTTTACTCCGCCCGCTTCTGGCGCGGCGATACGCAGAAGGCCGGGTGAGCTGGCCGACGCGCGCTATGCTAAAATCACGCGTTTTAGAGGGTCCAAAAATCGTGGTTTCGAATCGTTTCGGCTGAGGCCATGGCATCTCGCGGAAAAAGAATTGTGCTGGCAGCGAGCACCTCTGAATCGTGCGAGCACATGCACAGCACGTGGAAACAAATGCTCCTGGCAACTTTACCCGCACGTTATGCCTCCGTGTTCAAAGTGACCTGGGCCTCGGAGGGAGAGACGTGGCCCGATGGGCAGGCCAAGTACGTGCCCCAGGGCCTGCGCGTTGTAGAAGCGTTGCTCGCCGAGAAGTTTCCTGAAGAAGACATCGCTGTTTGCTACGCAGATCAGCTCGACCAATTCCTTGGCGAAGACACGCGCGTGGTTGGGATTCATGCCCACAATCCCCTCGGCATCACCTTTGCCACCGATGTATACGCTTACTTTTACGGTGCCGACGTCGAACCGATCAACGCCGAGCAATTTCGCCGGCTTATCCTTCATCCTCTGTTGCGCAAGCACAAGCCACATTTGAAAATCATCGTGGGCGGTCCGGGCGCCTGGCAGATTGAAAAGAAGGGCCTGCAAGATGAGTGGCTCGTGGACTGTATCGTCGACGGTGAGGCAGAGGAAACGGCCGTGCCCGTGTTTGAGGCGGCCCTTCGCGGCGAAGCGCTCCCGCGCAAAGTGGAAGGGCACAGTCCCCGCCTGGAAAGTATTCCGCGGCTGCGGCACCGTTCGACGTTCGGTGCGGTCGAGATCACGCGCGGCTGCGGGCGGGGCTGCCAGTTCTGCTCGGTCGCTCTGCGTGCAGGCAAGAGCCTGCCGCTAGAGCAGATTCTCGCCAACGTGCGAACACAGGCTGCCGAAGGCGCGGACTTTGCGCTTCTCGTCACTGAGGACCTATTCCTTTACGAGCATGGGCCGCGTTTTGCACCGAATGTTCCGGCTCTCAAGCGGCTCTTTGCATCTGTCGCGGCCGTCGATGGAATTAACTACATTGGCCTTACGCATGGCACCATGGCCCCTATCGTTGCCGAACCGAACATGCTGGCCGAACTGCAACTCGCCGTGGATCGCAGCGTTCACACGCATCCAATGTCGACTCATCCCGAGCAGCGTTATCAAAATCTCTTTATCGGTATCGAGACCGGTTCCCCTCGCCTATTCAAGGAAATCATGAAGGGTAAGGGTTACCCGTTTCGTCCCGAACAGTGGCCCGACGTCGTCCTGAAAGGAATGGAGATTCTGAACCGCAACAATTGGTTTCCGTTCTGTACGTGGATCTTAGGTCTGCCTGGCGAGACAGCCGACGACACGCGGCAGTCGCTTGACCTGCTGCATGCGCTGAAGGACGCAAAGTGGTGCGTAGTGCCGACACTGTTCGTGCCGCTGGAAGACACGCGTCTCCAGAAGCGGGAGAGCGCAAAGCTCTATCAGCTCACCGACCTGCAGTGGGAATTTTTCTTTACCTGCTGGCGCTACAACTTGGATTTCTTCCACCGCTCGAAAAAGGCGCATCTCGTCTATAATCTGGGCATTCCCCTATACTATTATTTCCTCGGTCGACGCCTGTTCGGCAAGGCGATGAAGTATCCGTTGCTCCGCATGGGCCATTTTCCGGAGTGGATCCTGAAGCACAAGCTCTATTTGGATTTCACCGGGAAGCGAACCCCTCGCCTACGTGTTCCCGATCGCGTTCCCATTCCTGACCATCCCGTGCGCCCGATACTTCCCGCGACGTAAGGCAAGGAGATTCCCAACCAAACACGGTTTTCACACTGGCCGAGTGATAGAATAGTTGTACGGGGGCGACACGGT